>JAUWCZ010000002.1 GCA_030609055.1 Chloroflexota bacterium
GCAGACGAATACCTCTCCCGCTGTACAGCGCATCAAGTTCATCAAACGCGTTTTTCACAACCCGGGGGGTAACATCCAGCAGAGTGCCGATCTGGTTGGCGCTTATGGGTTCTGGAGACACAAAAAGGATTGCTTCCACCAGGGCGGTGAGATCAAGAGATTGTTTCTGATCCGAATCCGAGAATTTTTCTTCTGACATGCTATAATCTGGAATTAGAATGGTTCAGGAGGGATTTTACCCCTCTTCATTGAGTTAATACGATGCAGATTTCTGTCATGAGATTATACCATTTTAATAAGATCGTTTTTGTAGCCTGTATTCTTCTAATTGGCGCATCAGCCTGCTCCTCTTCTCCTCAACCAATCCCTCAGGATGATATTTCTATCCAGATCGAAGCCGATGGTCAAATAATATCTACTACTGTTCCTGTTGGCAGCTCTGTTCAGACTGTACTGGAAACAGGTGGAGTGACATTAGCGGGGAAGGATCGGGTGGAACCTGCAGTAACTTTAATACTTTCTGAGGATACTGTGATCCGGGTGATTCGGGTGGAAGAGATCATTGAAACAGAGCAGGTAGTAATCCCGTTTCAAGTGATCCGCCAACCAACAGAAAACCTGCCTGTAGGACAGGAAAAATTACTCCAAGCGGGAAAGAATGGACTCAAGGAAATTGTTTCCGTACGCATTTTCGAAAACGATCAGGAAATATCCTTCGATGAGATCAACAGTATTGAGCTCGAGGGAGCAGTGGATGAAATCATTCTGGTAGGCGTTCAGTCCTCGATTGCCCCAATAACTCTTCCCAGCCCCCTGGTGTATTTATCCAATGGTAATGCCTGGCTGATGGATCAGTCGACAGCAAATCGATTTTTACTAGTTGCCACCGGAGATCTCGATGGCAGGATTTTCCACCTCTCAGAGGATGGGAATTGGCTCTTGTTTACCCGGGCAGAAGAAGATGAAGAAAGTATCAATTCCTTGTGGGCAGCAGAGATTGGATCCTCTGAAAACTCTCTGGTAGAGCTTCGTACCAGAGATGTGATTCACTTTGCGGATTGGGTCCCGGGATCTGTACAGGAGTTTGCCTATTCGTCAGTGGAAACCCGTGTCTCTGCTCCTGGTTGGCAAGCAAATAATGACTTGGTCATTAAGAGGTTCAGCGAGGATGGTTGGACCTCTACAGTAGATATCTTGCAAGAGACCAATTACGGTGGGGTTTACGGCTGGTGGGGGACGGATTTTCAATTTTCTCCTGATGGTGATTACCTTGCTTTTGCTAGTCCTGATCAGGTAGGAATTATCCAGAGGCAAGATTCGGAAAAGTTAATCATTCTGGATATCATTCCATATAAAACTCAGGGTGACTGGGCTTGGATGCCAGGCATTGGGATTGGACCACTCGGGAATGTAATATATTCTGTGGATCATGCTGCTCAAGAGGGGTCTCTATCCACCGAGGAATCTCCTGTATTTGATCTAGTAGCGATCCCCCTCACTGGCGGAGGTGTCAGGCGGATTGTTTATGATGTGGGTATGTTTGCCTACCCCAAACCATCTCCCGCACAGGTAAAACCCTCTGGAGAAGCATCTTACCAGGTAGCCTACCTGCAGGCGGTATTTCCTGAGCAAAGTGCAACCAGTAATTACCGGGTGGCTTTGATGGATAGAGATGGGTCCAATCAACAGCTGATCTTCCCCGCTCTGGACAAACCTGGCTTACAACCCTCAAGGGGGTGGGGCGCTTGGTCACCTAAGCAAGTTGAAAATGGGTCAGGATATCCATTGGCAGTGATCTACGAAGGAAATATCTGGATTCTTAGCCCTGAAACTGGCGATGCCTGGCAGGTGACAGGGGACGGCCGGGTGCAGGCTTTGGAGTGGTAAAGAAGGAGAGAAGATGAGAACTCTAGTCACAGGAGCAGCGGGATTCTTAGGGTCTCACCTGTGTGATCGGTTGATGAAGGAAGGGCATGAAGTCATTGGGATGGACAACTTCATCACCGGAAGACCTGAAAATCTGGCTCATTTAGAAAACCAGGACCGTTTTACATTTATCCGTCATGATGTCTCGGATTTTATTGATATCCCGGAAGGTGGTGTGGATGCAGTTATGCATTTTGCTTCCCCTGCATCCCCCAATCCAAACTCTCCTTTTGGTTATGTAAATTTGCCGATTCAAACTATGAAAGCTGGAGCCCTTGGGACCCTAAACTCTCTTGGCGTTGCCCGGGCTTACAGCGCCAGATTTTTATTAGCCTCTACCAGTGAAATTTATGGAGATCCGCAGGTTCATCCCCAACCTGAATCGTATTGGGGTCACGTAAATCCAATTGGAGAGCGGTCAGTTTACGATGAGGCGAAACGTTTTGCAGAAGCATTAACGCTGGCGTACCACCGGTATCACGGGATAGATACCCGGATTGTACGTATTTTTAACACCTATGGACCCCGGATGCGGCAGGATGATGGTCGGGCGGTTCCCAATTTCATTCAACAAGCATTGGCGGGTAAACCGCTGACGATTTTTGGGGATGGATCACAAACTCGCAGTTTTTGCTATGTGGATGATCTGATAGAAGGGATATATCGCTTGTTGCTCTCGGATGAACACCGACCTGTAAATATCGGCAATCCAGATGAAATGACAATCTTAGAGCTGGCAAAAACTATAAATAAACTATTAAAAAACCCTGCAGAAGTGGTAGTGATGCCTGATAAGCGAGGTGAGGGTGATCCTCAACGCAGGCGTCCGGATATCACTCGCGCACAGAAGGTACTAAGTTGGAAACCAACAATCGGTCTTGAAGAAGGATTACAAAAGACCCTTCCATATTTCCAGGAAAATACTTAAGTCTCTATGAAACTCAAAAATCTACTCGACAATCCCCGTGAGCGGGGAAGATTCTTAAAATTCAGTGTTGTCGGTGCATTTGGCGCACTGGTAGATTTTGGTACGTTCCATCTCCTGATGAGCCTGATTGGGATTCCTCCTGTCTGGTCTCAGGTATTTTCTTTTACAGCAGCAATCACAAGTAATTTTATTTGGAATCGAGTCTGGACATACCCAGATTCAAGATCAAAACCTATCACACACCAACTGTTTACCTTTTTTTTGGTAAACATCATTGGCCTGGGGATCAGGACACCGATATTTATCGGATTAGAAGAACCATTTCGAAGATTGTTTACCAGGGTTCCATTCCTGCCGGTAGGTATTGTGACTGCCGACCGCCTGGGATACACATTTGCACTGGGCGTTGCGGTTGTTGTGGTGATGTTTTGGAATTTTCTAATTAATCGAATCTGGACGTATAACGACGTAGATTAATCAGGAAATCGGGATTCTGATTCTAAATCCCCCAGATATTAACCCAAGAAGACCAACCTACTCAAACCTCCCCAGGGTAATGCTTCTGAAATTCCTCCACAATCAACCATAAATCCCCCGGCAGAAACTGCTTGACTCCGTTGATGATATCTTCCGGTATCTCTCTGTAAAATGCCTGGGCTATAGCCCCTGCAATGCAGGCAAGTGTATCACTGTCTCCTCCCAGGGAGATCGCTTTTCTGATTGCATCTTCATAATTTATTGAGTCAAGAAAGGCGATAATCGCTTCTGGAACCGACCCCTGACAAGAGACATCAAATCTGTAACCAGGGCGGATGATATCCACAGTCCGGTTAAGATCATAAGAAAAATCCTTTGAGATTCTGGTTCTGATCTCGGACTTGGAAGCTCCCTGCCGGGCTAGAAAGATTGCCAGAGCAACTCCTTGCGCTCCTTTGATCCCTTCAATATGGTCATGGGATACCCGGGCGCTATTCTCGGCCTCCCGGAGGACATCTTGTTCTGTATTAAACGCAAAACCGATCGGGCTGACCCGCATGGCTGAGCCGTTGCCCCAGCTGCCATAAGGTTCGACTTTTTCCTCAAAAATCCATTTGTAAAAACTTCCCCCATACCCAGCCCGGGGATAGTTCCTACCAAAAGATTTCATCACCAGACCATACTCCCGTTTAAGCAGAATTGCTTGGGCGACTGCCAGGGTCATTACGGTATCATCAGTAAATCGTGACTGGGGGTGGAAAAGAGGAAATTCCATCGTTTTGATCGGGTGATGTTCGTATACTGAACCGATGATATCTCCTGCAATGGCTCCCAGCATAATACCTCCTAGAATTGAGGTGGGTATAGGATTGATTTATCTAGAATCCTATGACATACTTCCATTCTTCGCAAGAGAAAAACTTCTAATTTGAGTATAATGAATGCAGATGAAAGACTTGAGGATTACCTATGGATGAGAAAGAGACCAAGATTAACCAGGATGAACCTGAACTGATCACCAAAGTCGGTTCACTTCAGGAATTGCTTGAGCGTGCTTCAGGTGTGCGGGCAATTGTAGATCACGAGCTGGAGGATGCCGGATTAGCGGAAAGTATCCCTTTTCCGTTCTTAGCGCTAGTTGGACAACAACAGGTGAAGCTCTCGCTGTTGTTGTCCCTCTTGAATCCTAACCTGAGTGGCGTACTGCTGATCGGTCCGCGGGGAACAGGAAAATCAACCGCTGTGCGTAGTTTGGTGGATTTGCTCCCCGATGTAAAACGCAGTCTGTGTTATTACGGCTGTTTAGAAGAAGACCTTGAAACCGGAGGGATAGATGCAGTTTGCCCAGATTGCGCTAAAAAATATGGTGAGGGAGATCCACTCTCAAGGTTAGAAAAAATCCGTCTGGTTGAACTGCCGCTAAACGCCACACTCGAAGATGTAGTAGGTGGGCTAGATCCCAGAGCAAAAGCAAATTCCCGCTTACAGTTAAAGCGGGGTATCTTGTCCCGGGCAGACCGAAATTTACTCTATGTAGATGAGGTCAACCTGCTTAACGATCAGATTGTGGATGCTATTCTAGATGCCGCTGCCCAGGGGCAGTATACGGTTCGTCGAGGTCCGATGTCGGCAACCTACCGATCAAATTTCACACTGATCGGTTCCATGAATCCGGAAGAAGGTCATCTCCGGCCTCAAATAATGGACCGATTTGGATTGCGCGTGGTTGTAGAGGGTTTGGAAAGTAAACAGGACCGGTTAGAAGCTTATCAGCGGACTCGGGCCTATCGGGAAAGCAGCCGGGCTTTTGTTGCTCAGTATGCCTCTGCTACTCAACTGTTTAAGGAGGAAATCCAAGCTAGCCGGGAAACTATGAAGGATATTGAACTACCTGAGGAAGTCGCCCAGACTGGTTTGGAATTGATCGAAAATCTAGAGGTGGATTCTCTCCGGGCGGAAATCACCTTGTTTGAAGCAGCCCGAGCCCATGCCGCGGCGGATGCCCGGGATCAAGTCACATTGGAGGATATCAGGGCTGTAGCTCCTATGGCTCTTCGGTTGAGGCGATCCAGCTTTATTGACCAATATATTGCCGACCAGAGTTCAGAAACCGAATTACTGGAAAAAGCCATCAACGAACTGATTCCTGGCGGGGATACCAAAAAGGATTAGCCGGTTATGGGCAATCTATCAGTGATTGGGGGGAAAGCTAAAGGATTTAAACTGCAGTCTGTACCGGGAGGGGGAACCAGGCCGATTATGGCCATGGTTAAAGCCGCGTTATTTAATATCGTATCTCCTTATATCCTTGATTCTGCCTGGCTGGATTTATATGCCGGAACCGGAAGTGTGGGGATTGAAGCGCTCAGCCGGGGCGCGTCATTTGCCAGGTTTGTTGACGTTCAAAAAGCTGCCATCAAAACGATTCATGCCAACCTGGAGCACACCGGATTGGCAGATCAGGCTGAAGTCTGGCATAAAAATACCTATTCCGCCTTGGATGACCTTCCAGATCGCAGGTTTGATTTTGTGTATATTGCCCCGCCGCAGTTTAAGAACATCTGGTTTAAAACCCTGCAAACACTTGACCAGAATCCAGACTGGCTGGTGGAGGACAGCTGGGTAATCATCCAGATAGACCGGGTGGAATACGAGCAGCAAATCCTTGATAATTTGAAGTTATTTGACCGCCGAACCTACGGCAGTACAGAATTGATTTTTTATATGGTGGCTGAGGGAGTTTAATCCGGGGGATTATCTATGCTCAGTTTTTCGTAAAATCTACCACCAATTCCCCATGCTGGTTGTAATGGTAATGTGCAAAAAACGGATCGTCTCCCCGGGTATGGGCAATTACTCTGGGAAGCAACACTGGTAAATCTTCAACCAGGTTTTTAGCCTGAATATCACTTATAGGCACCCACTCTAATTCACCTTCATTTGATACTTGAGGATTGCCCTCGGAGCAGATCCCTTTCATGACATAGATGCCAATACCTATACTATCCCCTGAATCTACAGTTACTGTTCCGCACAACCAGAGTGCTTCAGGTGCTAATCCTGTTTCTTCCAGTAGTTCACGCTTCGCGGCAGTGAGTACATCCTCTCCTTGTTCAACATGTCCACCGACACCATTGTAGCGGTTGGACCACAATCGCTTATCCGAAGCTCCTTTTAATAACAAAACTGATTCCCCGCGGGTGATAAAAATCAACGTGCGGGGAATCAGCATATAACGGTCTCTACTAACTCCCTGGTCAGAGGCTGGCATATTAATCCGCCAGATCTGTGGTATCTTCTTTTTTTACTCCCCCAAGCAAGTAATCTTCCAATTTGGGTTCGATTACTACCTCCTGGATATATTGATCAACATATTTCCGGGTATCCGCCACGCCAAGACATTCAAATAAGTTACGGAATTGAACATCCCAGGCAGCGATGATTTTTGCCAGCTGATCATCGGCGATATCCCAGATTTGTTTCTTGAATACTCCCAAGGCGCGTTTGCGAGTTTTGTAATAAAACTGTTCATCCGTTTGACCAGATTTACGTTCGTGGGTGTGATTTTTATCCAGGTAGGCATATATTTCGCCCACAAGTTCCTCGGGCAGTTCATTATAGAGTATGTTTTGGAAATTGGTTGCAAGGTGGACTTCAAGGGTTTCATATTCAGCAAATTTATTGAAGGCGCTTTCAGGCAGTGTTGAAGCGCCGTGTTGAACAGCACCGCCCAACCCGTAACTTTCCCGGGATACTTTCCCTAGATGTTTGAGGAGATCAAAATCCACTGCAACCTCTTTGATGCTGCCGTCAGGCAGAACCACACCACCGTGAGATGTACCGGTCAGAACACTGATTTTGCTTAATCCAACTACTCCTGGAGCTATCTTTTCGAGGTCGGTTTTATAGTTATCAAGAAAGGCCAGTAATTCTTCCTCAGTGGAGTTTTCTTCCCCGACTTCACCGATTTCTCCACCAATAGAGACTGTAATTCCCTCCGGTTCCAAATCCCGGATGTATTTGGAGAACATTGCTGTTAGCTCTGAGTTCAGGACTTGCTGTTCAACAACGGATGCCTTACTCAGATCAACCAGCGTTGAGGCATCCACATCGATATTGTAAAAACCAGCATTTAACGCTTCCAGAGTGAGTTCCTTTACAGATTGGATTTCCGGATCGGGATTTTCCTTATACCGCGAGGCGGAGATCTGGTAATGATCTCCCTGAATAAAAACCGGACCTTTGTAGCCGGCAGCTATAGCAGCGCCTAGAACATTGGCTGCATATTCTGAAGGTCTTTGATCAGTATATCCGGTTTCTGATCTGGCAATTTCAAATATATAAGCACCTGCGTCAGCCTCAATGGCGATCTGAAAGATGATTTTCGCAGCATAAAAAGTAAGACCGCGCAGGTTAATTGCTGGTGTGGTGAAGTTATTTGGAATCTCACCCCGTCCGCGAGCGAGATAGAGATCATGGATAGAGTTTGGATAAACGCCAGCAGCTGCGGCAATTCGCCGGATGAGGTAGCGAGCAAGATATCGCCGATTTTCTTTTTCATCTAAGACAGCTGCTCGGACAAGCGCTTCAATGCTTCCGCGAAGTTTTTCCTCATCGAGGATGTTGATTTGGTTGTCTTTGAGCTCTACAGAGCCGTTCAAAAGTTGTATAAGTTCCAGTTGCTGTTCAAGGTACATTTTATCTCCTATCAATGATTCATGACTCGATTTCATTATAAACCCTCTCCATCTATCTGCAAGGGAAAGCATTATCAGAACCCTGTTAATTCGAGTTAAGCAAGTCCCGGGTGCATGTGTTTTATCATGTATAATAAAAAATGCAGGAACGAGATTTCATAGAGGAGGAAAAATGACTGATTACCAGAGCCAAATAGAATCCCAACGGGGCAAATTAAAAGAGTTGCTCCTAAAGGTACCCGGGTTTAAAGGGTACATCGAACTTGAAGACCGCCGCACTGCAGATAAAATCTTACGAGAGGCTGTAGCGGACCGTTTCCAGGAACAGCTGGACCGGATAACCGCAATACAGACTGAATTTGTCGATCAGGGTGACCTAGCGTATGTGGATGATCTTGAAACTATTGTGGTAAAAATTCGTACATTTATTGACAGGATCAGGCATGCTGCTTATGGCTATTCCAGTTTCTTTTCTGCCCTGAAAATCGATGCGGATGTGCTGGATAAAATCTATGATTATGATCAAGCCTTACTGGGGGGTGTAGATATCATTAAAAACACCCTGGAGACTCTGGCAGCAGCCGAGGATCCTGAACAAATCAAAGCATTGATTAAAGACTTGAAAGAATACGCTCAGGATATTGTGACAAAAGCAGACCAGCGCAAAGATGAAATCACCAATGAATAAGTTTCAGATAAAGTAAAGAGGAGAAGACTCCATGGCCAGGATTTTTGATGTAATTGAATACCCGAATGAGATGCAAGATGAACTGATACACCGTTTCCCGGAAGGGGAATCGGGAGATTTCCGGATTGGCTCCCAGGTGATTGTCCGTGAGTCACAAACTGCGGTCTTTTTCCGGGATGGAAAAGCACTGGATTCTTTTGGACCTGGACGCCATACCATTACCACAGCAAATATTCCCTTACTGATTAACTTAATTGAAAAAGCTTTTTCTGATAGAACGCCATTTACCGCGGAGGTTTATTTTGTCTCCCGCCGGGAATTCCCTGATGAGAAATGGGGTACTCCCCAACCAATTATCGTCCGCAATCCCGGTATGGGCTTAGGCGTGGCACTGCTAAAAGGGTTTGGGACCTATGGTTACCAGATTTCTGAGCCGCAGCAGTTTGTAACACAGCTGGTCGGCGCGCAGGGAATCTTCCGAACTCAGGATATTGAAAACCGACTCCGCCATATATTACTGACCAATTTAAGCGATCTACTGGGTGATACAGCCCGAGAAAATGATGTCACAAATCTAGTTGGCATGCTGAATGAAATCAGCGCCTCCGTTCGGGCAAAGGCCAGTGATCAGTTTGCAGCCTTGGGATTGGAGTTAAAGACCTTCTTAGTCGCAAACCTGCGTCCCTCCGAGCAATCCATTCAAGAACTTCGCGATATGGGTGTGCTGGATTTGGAAACCTATACTCGCCTGCAAGCAGCGGATGCCCTGCTTGAGGCAGCTCAAAATCCCAGCGGAGGTGCAGGATTAACAGCTGGTATTGGTGCTGGAATGGGAATTGGAAATATTATCAACCAATCGCTTCAAGATATGACGGGCGGTGCAGCCGCTGCCGCTAGTGCAGTGCTCCCGGACGTGATGAGCCCGGCCGAAGCAGCTCAAGTCCTGAAGGTCTCCGAGGAAGATGTACTGGCTGCCATTAAAGCTGGCGATTTAAAAGGTAAAAAACTTGGCAAGGCTTACCGCATCAGTAAAGAAGCTCTGAAGGCTTTCTTAAATGAATAAGTGCCTTTAAGTTAAAATAAAAACAACCTGGAGAGTCCTCCAGGTTGTTTTTGTTAATTAGCTACAATTTTTTATTTTTGGTGTGTTGGATTGTAATAATCCTGAATCGTTTTCAGATCATGGGTGGAGAGAGCAGTGGCTCCTTTGGCCTCTTTACGGATCAACTTTTTCAGTTGCCGGGCATGCAAAGTGGGTGAAGGTGCATTGTCTGCATCTACTTTGACATTTTCATTAGTGAATACCAGGGCGGATTTTATGAGCGGCAGTTCAAACTCCGGGATATTTCCCAGACTTTTCTGCAGCCGTTTTTCTGCATCATTTATTTCCTGAGCAGGTCTGCCGATAGTATCCTGAGCAAAAAATCTTAAGTAAAAATTCCCGCCTAGTCTCTTCCAGCGCCCTTTTTTTTCATCATATATGATTCTCCCTTTTTGGTAAAAGGGAAATAACACCCAGATTCCGGCTGGTCCCAGCAACAGGTGGGATACAGGGCTTTGGTAGTGAATAATGGTGTATTGGTCATCCAGCCCTTTTAGGGCATTATCTAATTCCTGATCGGGTCGGGGAGACCGCACGAATCGATTGGAGTATAAAATCCCCACCTGGGAAAGAGTAAAACCGAGGATCAAAGCAGCCATGGAAAATAATACTTGATCTTGGTACCGAAAACTGAGGTACATACCCCCAGCCAGGATGGCGATTGAAAGAATACCGCTGTATCTACCAATTTGGGTATTCCGTTTGATTAATTTATCATTTCGAATAAGAATCATTTAATCCGCTTCTCCCTGGTCAGCTTTTCCCAATTGAGTTTGAATGGCAGCTTTTAGGCTTGGTAACAGTTGGGCATCGATGGCTTGTTTGGCCCGTTTTATCGAGTTGACTAACGCGAGATCATCTGACCTACCATGACCTACAAACACTAAGCCGTCAATCCCCAATAATGGTGCTGCGCCAATCTGGCGAGGATCGAGAATTTTCTTCAAATTCTTAAATGCCGGCATAGCCAGTCCTGCACCAAGTTTAGTCCGTAAGTTTCCGGATAATTCTTCCTTCATGATATCCAGGAGCAACGTTGAAACCGATTCGCTGGTTTTTATAAGGATGTTGCCTGTAAATCCATCACAAACGAGCACATCCACCTCCCCGCTAAAAAACTCCTTTGGTTCCGCATTTCCGAAGAAATTCAGTGAGCTTTCTGCAAATAACGCGAAAGATTCTTTCACCAATTGATTACCTTTGCCTTCCTCTTCGCCGTTGGAAAGCAAGCCAACTTTAGGTCGCTCAATTCCAAGAATCTTTTCTGCATAAATTGATCCCATGATGCCAAACTGGAGCAAGTATTGGGGTTTGCAATCCGCGTTGGCGCCGATGTCAACAGCGATGGCAAAACCTCTTTTCGTCGGCAGGGCAGTAGCCAGAGCAGGGCGTTTTACACCTGGAATGCGTCCCAGTCTGAATAAACCATTAGCCATGGCACCGCCAGTGTTACCTGCAGTCACAAATGCCTCCGCTTTTCCGGTTTTAATCAGATCCATGCCAATAGCCATGGAGTTATCGGCTTTCCTGCGGGCATTACGGGCAGGTTTATCGGACATTTCAAGTATTTCCGGGGCATGAACTAACTCAACCCGGGGATCATCTGTTTTTTGATCCATCAAGGGCTGCAGTTTCTCTTGTTGGCCAACAAGTATTACCTTGGTATCCAGCTCTGCAGCTGCCTGATAGGCTGCATCAACTTCAGGGAATGGAAAATTATCACTTCCCATAGCATCCAGGACGATAGGCATGGGTGCTCTCCTTTAAGTGTGCACAGTTATCTTGACAAGGTTCTCTGGAAGATTATAATACCACTGCCACCCAGCAGAGAGAAGTCTCGCCAGGTGGAGAAGTATAATCCCAGCGCTGGTGCTGGAACTGGCAGACAGGTATGGTTGAGGGCCATATGCCCCTAGGGCGTGCGGGTTCGATTCCCGCCCAGCGCACTGAAAAACCGCCCCAAGGCGGTTTTTTGTTTTATATCCCTTTGATTTTATAATTCCTCAGACCGTTGGGTGGAAATTAGATCAACTTGTTCTCCAGTTTCATAATTCTTTGACTATGGGCTCAAACCGGGCGGAAAAATGCCGCATTAGCTTTGGTGCTTTGAGAATCCGGTACCCGGGCAAACTATCTTTATTAACAACGATGGCTTTAATTACCTTAACAACATAATCCAGATGGCTCTGGGTATAGGTCCTTCGGGGGAGTGCTAGGCGGACCAATTCCATTTCTGGATATTTCATTTCTCCAGTGTCCGGATCAGCAAAAGCAAAAGCAACCGATCCTAACTCAACCGATCGGATTCCTCCCTCCCGATACATCTCCACAGATAATGCCTGTCCAGGAAATTCGGATTTAGGAATATGAGGTAGCATTTTCCCCGCATCGATGTATACAGCATGTCCACCAGCTGGTTCTATCACTGGAACATGATTTTTTTTCAATTCACTTACAAGATATTCAGTTTGACCCAATCGGTAAGCCAGATAATCCTCCTGCAGACCTTCCCGCAGACCGACAGCGATCGCGTTCAAATCCCGCCCCGCCAATCCACCATAGGTGATAAAACCTTCCCGCAGGATCAGCTCGTTGCAGATCTGTTCAAACATTTCCGTATCATTTAAAGCCAGAAAACCGCCGATATTGACAATTGCATCCTTTTTTGCACTCATGGTTGCCCCATCCGCAAGGGAGAAGATTTCCCTGGCAATCTCCAGAGTAGTTTTCTCCCCATATCCAGGTTCCCGGAGTTTGATGAAATAGGTATTTTCTGCAAACCGGCAGGCGTCAATAAAAAATGGAATCCCAAAGGATTGATAGATTTCTGAAACAGCTTTTAGATTCTCCATCGAGACCGGTTGTCCTCCACCAGCATTGTTGGTTATGGTGATCATACCCAGCGGAATATTCTCCGGACCTATTTGATTGATAAAATCCTCTAATTTCTTCAGATCCATATTACCCTTAAAAGGGTGAGGGGAGGTGGTATCAAATGCTTCCTTGATGATCAAGTTCGTCGGCCTGCCGCCCCGGGCTCTGATGTTCCCTTCTGTTGTGTCAAAATGCATATTCGAAGGTACATATTGACCTTTCTGAAGGATTACGGCACAGAGGATATTTTCAGCAGCTCTCCCCTGATGAGTGGGGACAAAATGGCGAAATCCAAAAATTTCCTCCATGGTTGAAGACAACCAGTGGAATGATCGCGCGCCGGCATAAGATTCATCACCGATCATCATTGCTGCCCATTGATCCTGGCTCATCGCTCCGGTTCCAGAATCTGTAAGTAAGTCAATAAATACCTCATCAGATTTCAAACCGAAGATATTGTAACCAGCTCTCTGAAGGGCTTGTTCTCTATCCTGTTTGTTTATGAGATGGATGGATTCAACCATTTTAATCCGGAATGGTTCCGGAGGATGCATAGACATTATCTGCCTCCTGATGGAAAGGCTGGGATAGTTATTTTAGTTTAACATGGGTTCACTACCAACCCAAGTGATTTTAGACAGTTCTGGACTATAATAGTTGCCAATTGAAACCTTTTTCAAATGTCAAGGAATACCCAATTATGCTTGAAATCATAAAACTTGTCTTAGGACCTGCAGCGACAAACACCTATTTTATCGGGGATCAGGAGAGTAAACAGGCGGTGGTGATTGATCCTGCTTGGGATGGCGCTATTCTGGCTGAAAAAAGCCATCAATTGGACTGGGATATCCAGAGTGTCTGGTTAACACATGCTCATTTTGATCATTTTGGCGGTCTGGCAGATTTAATATCCGGGTTGGATTTGAACGATAAGGAAGGTTTTTTTGTTGGTTTGCATCCGGAGGATATGAATCTCTGGAGGGTTAAAGGGGGAGCGCCCTTGTTTGGGATTTCGATAAAATCAGCCCCAAAACCGAGCTATAAATTTCAAGATGGTGAAACCCTGAGTGTGGGTAAGTATGAGTTTTTAGTTCATCATACGCCGGGACACTCGAGAGGTCATGTAGTATTTCACTGTCCGGCTGAGGAAGTTTTGTTCAGCGGCGATCTGATCTTTATGCAAGGAATTGGACGAACAGATCTCCCGGGGGGGAGTTACTCAACATTAATGGATTCCATTCACCGATGTGTATTGCCTCTGCCCGATGAAACCCGTATTTTATCCGGGCACGGTCCCGAGACAACTGTGGGTGAGGAAAGACGATTGAATCCATTTCTTGTATACGACGATCCGTAATCAAATAGGCTCCCGGAGCTTTTAAAGCTCCGGGAGCCTATTTGCAATAAGGGACCAGGTCCCTAAGGTTCTATTTTGCGTAATCCACTATCCGGGTTTCTCTGATGACAGTGACTTTGATTTTTCCCGGGTACTGCATTGTTTCTTCGATGGTTTTTGAGATATCCCTGGCAAGGCGGGATGCAGCCAGGTCATCAACCTGTTTTGGGCGGACAAAGATCCGCACCTCGCGGCCAGCTTGCAAGGCATAACTGTTTTTCACACCATCATAGGAGTTGGCTACATCCTCCAGCGCACGAACCCGCTTGAGATATTGTTCCAGACTTTCTCTGCGTGCACCAGGGCGGGCACCGGAAATGGCATCTGCGGCTTCTATGATAACCGCTTCGATTGTTTCCTGCTCAACTTCATGGTGGTGAGATGCGATTGCATTCACGATCTTGGGTGGAACACCGTGTCGTTCCGCAAATTCGGCCCCGATCTGGGCATGGGTACCTTCTACATTATGATCCATGGCTTTTCCGAGGTCATGCAGTAGTGCGCCGGCTTTAGAAATCTCTACGTTGGCACCGATCTCCGCAGCGAGAACCGACGCCAATTGAGCAGATTCCACCGCATGAGCAAGCTGATTCTGACCATAGGAAGTCCGGAACTTTAACCGACCTAGCTTTTTTAGAATTTCTGTATGTAGTCCCGGAACACCGGCTTCATAGGCTGCTTGTTCACCTGCCTCCATGATGACTTTATCAATATTCTCTTGTTCCTTTTCAACGATTTTTTCGATGTGGGCCGGGTGGATCCTGCCATCCAGGATTAATTTTTGCATTGCCTGTTTGGCTACTTCCCGCCGGACAGAATCAAAACAGGAGATTGTAACAGCTTCCGGTGTATCATCAACAATCACATCCACACCAGCTGCTTTTTCAAAAGCCCTGATATTGCGGCCGTTGCGGCCGATGATCCGTCCTTTCATGTCGTCAGATGGCAGCGGAACGGTTGAAGAGGTGACTTCTTCCACATGGTCAGAGGCGACTCGCTGGATAGCATCAGCAATTAATTTTCGTGCCTTCCGTTCCCCCTGTTCCCGTGCTTCGGCTTCAATTTCGCGCACAATCCGTGACATATCATTTCTGGTTTCCTGCTCAACTCGTTCAAGCAGGAGATCTTTGGCCTCTGCCTGGGTCATCTTACCCACCCGCTCCAGCTCTGCAGAGACATTGTTATACATTTCCTCAACTTTATTGGCTTTTTTGTCGAGAGAACTCTGGCGTTGGCTGATAGTGTGCTCCCTATCTTCTAGTTTTTCAGCCCGCCGGTCAAGCTGGTCGCTCCGGCTTTGAAGCCTTTCTTCAAAGCGAGTGATTTCTGTTCTGCGTGCCAAGGCATCTTTTTCTGCTGCCTGGGCGATTTTAATCGCTCTATCCTGAGATTCCTTCACAACCTCAGTCGATTTCCTTTCTGCCTCAGTGAGAATCCGGTTTGCTTTATGCTGTTTTTTATCTGTCTCCCGGACGGTTTGGTAATTTTTAATAAAAAACCCGATTGCAGTCCCTAATACCAGGGCGATGCCACTAATAAGAATTAGATTTCCATTCATGGTTAAACCCCTTTTGTTAATCTATTATTTGGCTGATTGTTATATTTAGATGATTCCTATTTATGATTCCTTTTCCAACTCATTCCAGAGGTGATTGACCACTTCTTTACTTAAGCTGTAATGAAAGCCGCGACGGGATAAGAAACCATACATTTTTTCCTGAAAAGTACTCTTATCTAGATTTTTAAGCTTTCCAATTTTTTTTCTAGCTAATTTAAGCGCTAATTCCTCTTCGTTGATATCCTGGAGAGCTTCCTCAATGATTTGGTCAGAAATTCCTTTCCGGTAAAGTTCAGATCTAAGCGCTCTTTTACCGCGGGGATGAAATTCTCTCCGGTTCTCTATCCAATTCTGGGCAAATTCTATATCATTAACCAGTGATACTTCCCGCAGTCGATCCAGGACTGGCTGGATAATCATTTCCGGAATCTGGTGTTTTTGGAGATTAAGCCTGATTTCTTGCTCCGAGCGATTTCTATAACTGAGGAAATTCAAAGCCCGCTGGTATGCCTTCTCGATCTCATCCTCGGTAATCAAGGATGTTATTTTTTGTTGATTAAGTTCTGACCCCTCTTTCAGCCAGGGTGCAATAACCCGGGAAATACCGAATGCGAACTCACCGTTAAGATATACATTCAAACGTTGCGGATTTTTCTTCTGAGGTTCCAGCTTAGTTACAGTTAACATAAAACAGCCGTGATACCGCCTAGATCGGCCACGGCTGCACTTATTAACTACCTGATCCCATACACTAAATTGTGGTACGCTAGGACGTCAGGGATGGAAATGTATGATACTTTTACTACCTAGCGTTAGTCTTCTTCCACTTGGTATCCGTTCGTTATGCCAATGTGTTACCTGCTTCAATACCACTTTGTGATGGTAGATCGTTTTATTAGTACCGCGGCCGCTTAATTTCTTTACTTGGGCGACCCAATTATTGGGGGGCTAGCTTTCCTTTACTCAAGGAAAAGATCCACTATTCCCTTGCCCCGATGTGTGTTCTGATCATTAAATCAGAACCATGAATACTTCTATAACCTGTGTAATTCCAGCAAAAGCAGGTTGCTTTTCTGAACTGCATCTTATTATACACGATAATGCAAATTAGGCTATGCATTTGCCCAATCTTAATCCTGGTTGCTGGTTTTGGTCCGCAGGAAAGATGGAGACCACGAAGGATTCGCGAATTTATTACACCTTGATCTTATGGTAGGCAGGTGACTCCCACAATTTGAGGTGGTAGGATATAGTGTCAGGAGGAGTCCAAATGAAAATTTGTTTTGTGTGTCAGGGAAATATTATCCGCAGCCCTCTTGCAGAAAATATTTTTAAACACCTTGCTTCTGAAAAAGGGATTGAGGACAATTACCAGGTTGGCTCTGCAGGGACATCTGCCTACCATGTTGGAGAAGAACCAGATAGTCGGATGAGGCAGATTGCCAGGGAAAATGGACTTATTTATTCCGGGAGAGCCAAACAGTTCAGACGGGATGATTTTGCACGTTTTGATTTAATTGTCGCTCTAGATAAGGCAAACCTGAGGGCACTTCAGGGCTGGGCTGCCACTACAGATCAAGCGAAGAAGATCCATTTAATGCGGGAGTATGATCCCCAAGGAGGGGAAGATTTAGATGTCCCTGACCCTTATTATGGGGGTATTGATGGGTTTACCACTACATTTGAAATTGTTTATCGATCCTGTGTTGGGTTATTAAAGGAGCTGGAAGGTGACCAGGATTCACCCTGAAGTTACCAATTGGCTCCTTGAAAACAACCGGGGCGAGATTTCCAGTTCCGCTCCGGTTGGCGGGGGTTGTATTCACCAAGCCCTTCTTTTACAAACTTCCACAAATGAGAGGTATTTCCTCAAGCAAAACTTTGAAACCACGGCTGATATGTTTGAAAAAGAAGCCCGGGGGTTAAACACTCTGCGAATCTCCGGAGGACCGGTTGTTCCTAAAGTATTCCTGGTTGGAAAGGTATATTTACTTCTGGAAGATTTACAGTCATCCTCCCCCTGTGAGGATTTTTGGCAGCTGTTTGGACGGCAGTTAGCGTTGATCCACAATCAGGTTAATGAAACCTTTGGCTTTCAAGAAGACAATTATATTGGTGCGAATCCCCAGCAAAATACCTGGATGAAAAATGGACATGATTTCTTCAGGGAACGAAGACTGAAACCTCAAATCCAAATTACTCACAGACAATCCCTGCTGACTGCTAAAGATATCCGAATGTTAGAAGAGTTATTGGTGAAATTAACCGAATTGGTTCCCGAACAACCGGCATCATTAATCCACGGCGATTTGTGGAGTGGAAATCTGATAACGGATAAAGAGGGTAAGCCGGCGATTATTGACCCCGCAGTTCACTATGGTTGGGCTGAAGCAGACCTGGCAATGACAGATTTGTTTGGTAGATTCCCGGATTCATTTTACGACGCCTATGTTGAGGTCAGACCTTTGGAACCTGGCTACCGATCCCGATATCCGATATATAATCTTTACCACTTGTTAAACCATTTAAATCTCTTTGGTGGTGGGTATCTCTCCCAGGTGCGCCAGATCATTTCCAGATACGCCTGAAAAAAACCTCCGGTTAGGTTTGAGAAATTGTTAATAGATTCTAGAGTGACAGGTGATAAAATTTCACGGTAGTAATGGAGAGCTGGAGGGTATTGATACCAGATGACTGTTCCAGATTGGGTTCAGGATGCGATTTTTTACCAGATTTTTCCCGATCGTTTTGCCAACGGCGATCCCGGGAACGATCCCCCGAATGTTCAAGCCTGGGGATCCCAGCCCACAATCTGGGATTTTCAGGGAGGAGATTTGCGGGGTGTGATCCAGCGATTTGATTATTTATTAGATCTGGGGATTAATGCGATCTATTTTAATCCGTTATTTCAATCGACTTCCAATCACCGCTATAACATCAGTGATTATTATAAAATCGATCACAAATTAGGTGATGAAGATGATTTTTCAGCATTGTTGGATGTCGCTCATCAAAACAATGTCCGGGTGGTGATAGACGGTGTATTTAATCACTGCGGAAGAGGATTCTTTGCATTTAATGATGTCTTGGAGAATCACAGCTATTCTCCCTATATCGATTGGTTTCATCTAAACAATGTACCACCGGATGCATATTCTCCTGGAGACGCGGATGATTATGCAGCCTGGTGGAAGTTTAAAAGCTTGCCCAAATTTAATACGGACAATCCCCTGGTTCAACGCTACATATTTGATGTCGCCAGATACTGGATCCGGTTGGGGGTTGATGGATGGCGCCTGGATGTGCCCAATGAAATCGATGATGATGGATTCTGGTCAGAATTCAGACAGGTGGTTAAGTTGGAAAACCCGGACGCATATCTGGTAGGAGAAATCTGGGATGGAGATCCTGATTGGGTTGGCCCGAATAAATTTGATGGGTTGATGAACTACCCTGTCCGGGAAGCGATCATCGAGTTATTAACGGAAATCATCAAAGTGGATCAATTTGCTGAGAAGATCAATCTACAGTTAGATCAGTATGCCCGTGAAAACTTGTTCGCAATGTACAATCCACTGGGTTCGCATGATACTGTTCGAATAAAAACGGAATTAGGGGGGAATCAAAATAAAGTAAAAATGGCTTTTTTGTTTCAAATGGCTTTTCCTGGAGCACCGGCAATATATTATGGAGATGAAATCGGATTGGAAGGCGAACAAGATCCGGACTGCAGGCGGGCATTTCCCTGGCAAGAGGATCAATGGGATCAGGATTTACTTACTTTCGTCCGCCAGTTAATCTCACAGCGTAAGCATTTATCCCCACTGAGGAGGGGTTCGTACGAAGAAGTTCTTGTTGATGGTAATACAGGTGGATATGGGTTTGCCAGGATTTTGGGGGATGAGAGCATCTTGATCTTCCTAAATGCCAGCAACACCCGGAGACATTTCCGTATCCCGGTCAGTAAATTGGGCTGGTTAGATGGTCGGATTGTCCGCGATTTATTTCTCAATCAGGAATACATCGTTTCAGGATCAGATCTTGTCATTGAGGCAGAACCCTGGAGCGGGATGTGGATTTTCTAATCCTTCCCCAGGATTGCTAGGTAATCAAACGATCCGGAAAAAATAATGGTAAAATACTACGCTTGGAGGAATGTCTTCCAAGCTGCAATCATGTAATTGATTTATGAAGTAGGAGGTTTATGATGGCAGACCAGAAATGGGTCTATACATTCCAGGAAGTTGAAGAAGCAGAAAAACGCGTCGGTGGTGTTTGGGATGATGTCCGTGCGTTGCTGGGTGGAAAAGGTGCGAATCTGGCGGAGATGACCAGAATTGGTATCCCGGTTCCACCTGGATTTACAGTCACAACTGAAGCCTGCAACGCCTATCTCGCCGGGGGTGAGAAATTCCCCGAGGGCATGTGGGAACAGGAACTAGCTGCGATGAAAATCACCGAGGAAGCAACAGGGAAGAAATTCGGCGATGCAAAAAATCCACTCCTGGTATCCTGCCGGTCCGGTGCGGTGAAATCCATGCCCGGCATGATGGATACGGTATTAAATATTGGATTAAACGATGAAACCGCTAAAGGAATGGTTGCCTTAACCGGAGATGAACGATTTGTCTATGATGCCTACAGGCGTTTAGTGCAGATGTTTGGATCTGTAGTGCTGGGCATTGAGGCCGAGGCTTTTGAAGATGTACTGGATGAGTACAAAGATAAGAAAGGTGTTGAAGAAGATACAGATCTAAAAGCAGATGATTGGAAAACAATAACTGCGGAATTCAAGAAGATTATCAAAAAAGAAAAAGGACTTGATTTCCCCCAGGATCCTTATGAGCAGCTGCGTTTAGCTACTGAAGCAGTTTTCGCCTCCTGGTTCGGCAAACGGGCAGTGGATTACCGCAATGCGGATGGAATTCCCCATGATCTGGGCACTGCAGTCAATGTGATGACCATGGTTTTCGGAAATATGGAAGAAGCATCCGGAACCGGGGTGGCATTTACCAGAAATCCCGCAACGGGAGAAAATGTACTTTGGGGAGAATACCTGCTCAACGCCCAGGGTGAGGATGTGGTCGCGGGAATCCGTAACGCAGATGATATTGATGAACTGAATGATGTCATGCCTGATCTATACAAAGAGTTTCAGGGGATAACTTTAAAACTTGAACAACATTACAAGGAAATGCAGGATGTCGAGTTTACCATTGAACGAGGTAAACTGTGGATGCTGCAAACCCGGGATGGAAAACGGACAGCTAAAGCAGCGGTCCAGATTGCTGTGGATATGGTTGATGAGAGGCTAATTTCAAAAGAAGAAGCTGTTCAACGGGTGGATCCGGATCAGGTGGATACCTTGCTTCATCCCCAGTTTGATATTGCAGAGAAAGAAAAAGCCGAAAAAGACGGCAAGATGATCGCCACCGGCGTGAATGCTTCTCCCGGCGCAGCGGTTGGGCGGATTTATTTTGATGCTGACACCGCGGAAGAAAAATCCAAACAGGAAGGACAGGATGTGATTATGGTTCGGCCTTTCACTAAACCGGATGATGTGCACGGGATGCTGGCTTCGAAAGGCATTCTCACCAGTGAGGGGGGTGCAACATCTCATGCGGCAGTTGTAGCCCGGCAGTTTGGAATTCCCTGTGTAGTGGGTGCTTCTGATATACAAATAAATATGAAAAAACGCCAGTTGGTAGCCAGTGGTTTGACCATTAAAGAAGGGGACTACCTCTCGGTTGATGGAACCACCGGCGAGGTTTTCCTGGGAGAAATCCCTACTGTTGCGCCTACCCTGGAAGAACAAACCGAGCTGATGGAGCTGCTCGATTGGGCGGATGAAATTTCTTCCATCAAGGATATCCGCAGTGCTCCTAAGGGTTGGCCAAGCCGAGGTTTGATGGTGTGGGCTAACGCGGATTACCCGGAGGATGCCAGGCGAGCTCGTTCTTATGGCGCACAGGGCATTGGTCTCTGCCGGACGGAGCATATGTTCTTTGAACCGGAAAGACTGCCTATTGTGCAGGATATGATCCTATCGGACAGCGTTGAAAAACGGCAGGTTGCCCTGGATAAACTGCTGCCATACCAGCGAAGCGATTTTGATGGACTGTTTGAAGCCATGACCGGATTGCCGGTAATCATCCGTTTGATAGATCCCCCCCTACACGAGTTTATGCCGGATGAGGGTGAACTTTTAGAAGAAGTGATTGCCAACCGGATCAATGAAACCGTTGATAAGGCGAAAGAAGACCTGTTGGTCAGCATTCAGAATCTGCATGAAAGCAATCCTATGATGGGATTGCGCGGTGTGCGTTTGAGTGTAGTTATGCCGGAAATTGTCAGTATGCAGGTGCGGGCTATTTTTGAGGCCGCCGCCGATGTTAAACTGCGGGGCTTTGAGCCCAAACCTGAGGTAATGATCCCCCTCACCGGGCATATTAATGAGCTGCATTTTATCCAGCCTAAACTGGAGGAAATTGCCTCGAAAGTCATGAAAGAAAAAGGTGTGGAATTTGAGTACAAATTTGGCACCATGATCGAGATCCCCCGGGCCGGGTTAACCGCGGATGAAATTGCTGAAACGGCAGAGTTCTTTTCTTTTGGAACCAATGATTTAACCCAATTCACTTTTGGTTACAGCCGGGATGACGCGGAACGGAATTTCCTGGTGAAATACGTTGAAGACGGCATTCTCCCCAATAATCCTTTCCAGACCATTGATATTCAAGGTGTGGGTCAATTGATGGATTTGACCGTGAAAAAAGGCCGGGCAAGCCGAACTGATCTTGAAGTCGGGATCTGTGGCGAACACGGTGGCGATCCTGAATCCATCGATTGGTGTTACAAGATTGGATTAAACTATGTCAGTTGTTCTCCCTTCCGAGTCCCGGTCGCCCGACTGGCTGCAGCCCAGTCGGCGCTGAATAACCGCCAATAGGATCTGGTTTTTAGTTAAGAAAAAGAGCAAAAGGAAACCTTTGCTCTTTTTTGTATCATAAGTTCCCGGAGCTTTATAAGCTCCGGGAACTTTATTTCCATTTCTATTCTGGATTGGTTTCTAAAAATCATGATATTATTCAATAAGCCTGTTGAAATAATTTGTCGTATCAGCCTGAACAAAAAGGAGTGAATAAGATGGATTTCGGAAAAGCATTTTCTTATGTCTTTGATGATGAGGATTGGATTAAAAAAATAGGCATTGGCGGCCTGCTTGCATTTACCATTATCGGATTAATACCTGTCCTTGGGTGGGGTTTCGAAATCACCAAACGTGTCATTCGTGGTGACGAGGAAACCTTACCAGATTGGAGTGATTTCGGAGGGTATATCACACGCGGTTTCCTCGTTTTTGTAATTGTCTTTGTTTTTATGCTGCCGATTTTTCTGGTCCAGGGCTGTGGGTCCATCCCCTATTTTTTTGATCCTGGAGATCAGGAAACCTTTACGACTGTAATGTGGTTTGTGACATCTTGTTTTGGATGTCTCAATTTTATCTATGGTATCGCTGCATATCTAGTTCTTCCAGCAGCGATTGGTAATTATGCAGCCACTGACGAACTGGGTGCTGCATTTAAACTGGGTGAGATTTTCAAAATGGTGCGTGATAACATCGGAACCTATGCCCTGGTGCTGTTGGGAGGAATTGTCGCCTATCTGATCTCTGGCCTAGGCGTTATTGCCTGTGGTATTGGTGTGTTCTTGACAATGGTTTACGCAATAGCAATTAATGGCCATTTATGGGGTCAGGCATATGTGGACAGTAAATCATTACCAACCGCAGATCCATCTGAACCCATTCCCGCTACCGACTAAACAGATTTGCTCTTAATAAAATGAAAAAGCGGTGCATTAGAAATGCACCGCTTTTTAGATTATGAAGAAAGTTGTAATCCTCCCAGGATTACAACTCGACTTATTATCCCGTCTTCTCTGCAAATGCAAATCCTTTATCCAGGGCTTCAAAGTTCATGGGAAGGGTATTTTTATGGCGCTCCGGGATATGTTCTTCCAGGGCTTTTTTCACTGCATCCAAGGGAAGGATTGGTTTTAAGCGGGTCATAGCACCAACCATAATCATATTTACCAGGCGGGAGATCCCGATTTCCTCGGCAATTTGATTGGCAGGGATCAAGAGTGATGTGATATCTTTCCGTTTGATTTCCCGGTTAAACAGAGATGAGTTTGCCACCAGTACACCCCCTTTGGGTACCAGATCCTCATACTTGTCCACCGAGGGAAGGTTGAGTGCTAATACGACATCCGGATTTCTAATCAGGGGGGAACCAATCGGCTCTTCGGAAATGATTACCGTGCAGTGCGCAGTGCCGCCGCGCATTTCTGGACCGTAGGAGGGAATCCAGGTCACCTCCAGGCCATTGTCCATGGATGCGTATGCTAGAACCTGTCCGGCAAACAGAGTTCCTTGACCGCCAAACCCGGAAATGATGATGCTGGTTTCATCCATACCAAAGAACTCCTTATACTTTCAACCCTTCCAGGGAAGGGGAGACTTTATAATCACCAAGAGGAAAAACCGGAATCATTTTGTCAGCAATAAATTCCATTGAATCCCGCACGGAAATCTTCCAGTTGGTTGGACAGGAGGATAGCAGCTCAACCATTGAGAACCCCAACCCTCTTTCCTGAGCTTCAAATGCCAACCGGATCGCTTTTTTTGATTTGCGGATATTGGCTGCATTATGTAAACTGCGCCGGACGATATATCCGGATCCGTCCATGATTGCCAGAATTTCTGCCATGCGGATCGGATGTCCAGTCAATTCGACATCCCGGCCAAAAGGAGAGGAAGTGGTTTTCATCCCTGGCAGTGTAGTAGGTGCCATCTGGCCGCCGGTCATGCCATAAATGGCGTTGTTAATAAATATTACCGTGATGTTCTCTCCCCGGGCGGCTGCGTGCATGATTTCTGCCATACCGATCGAGGCCAGGTCTCCATCTCCTTGATATGTAAAGACCGTATTTTCGGGGAGTACACGCTTAATTCCGGTTGCCATGGCAGGTGCTCGACCATGAGGCGCTTCGACAAAATCCATTTTGAAGTATTTGTAGGCAAAAACGGAACATCCAACTGGAGCTACGCCAATGGTCTTTTCTCGCAAACCCATTTCATCAATTACTTCCGCAATCAGGCGGTGAGCTATCCCATGGGTGCATCCAGGACAGTAATGTGTATGGACGTCTGTAAAAGATTCCGGACGCTGATATACAACCTCTGCTGTTGTTGAAACCATTATTTCTCTCCTAAGATCCTACCTTCTAGACGGGGAATCCATTCATCGCGTGGGTCATCAGATCCAGGTCCCTTATTTGCAGCGACCCGTTTGATCTCATCCAAGATTTCATCCGGCAGAGGGGTCATGCCGCCCATCCTTCCATAAAACTCAACCGGAACCTGTCCCTTGACAATTTTCATCACATCGTCAAGCATCATCCCTGAATTCATTTCAACTACTAATATCCTTCTCACTTGTTTGGTTAATTCAATCAGTCGTTCTTGCGGGAAAGGTGCCAGGGTTATTGGTCGAAGCAAACCTGCCTTAATTCCTTCTTCGCGAGCTTCCCGGATCGCGGACGATGCCACCCGACCGGCTGTTCCAAAACCGATTACAAGAATTTCGGCATCATCAAGCTGGTATTCCTGATAGAGGACCTCATTCTTTTCGATCTCTTTCCAGCGTTTCAGCAAACGCAGATTAGTCACCTCTTCATCTTCAGGAGCAAGGTAAATGGAGGTGAGGGTATTAGGTTCTCGACCCTTGGCTCCGGTGACGGCCCAATCCGGGACTTCCTTTGAGATTTCTTTCATCGGGGGCAGCTCCGCAGGTTCCATCATCTGGCCCATATTCCCATCTACAATTACGTGAACGATTGAGCGATATTTTTCAGCCAGGTCAAACGCCAATTCAATTGAGTCAATCGCTTCCTGAACCCTGGCTGGAGCAAGCACGATTGGGAAGTAATCTCCGTGCCCCCCACCTTTAATCATCTGGTAGTAATCACCCTGAGAAGGTGCGATATTCCCTAGACCGGGACCGCCTCTCATCACATTCACAACCACTGCCGGAACTTCCGTGCCAGCAATATAGGATATTCCTTCCATCATTAAACTGATACCGGGACTGGAGGAGGCAGTCATTGCCCGTTTCCCGGCACAGGCTGCTCCATAAACCATATTTATTGCGGATACTTCACTCTCTGCCTGAACAAAAGCCCTTCCCAGGGAAGGAAGCCGACTGGACATATATTCCAGGAATTCAGAAGATGGAGTAATTGGGTACCCATAAAAAGCTTCCACCCCTGCTCTGATAGCGGCTTCCGCAAAGGCGTGATTTCCCTTTAATAATTCTTTTGCCACTGGATCTACCTCCTGGCTTGCTTAACGGGTTTTTCTCGATAAACAGTGATAGCAGCATCTGGACATACTATCGCGCAAATACCACATCCTGTACAGGTTTCCTCAATCATTTTTACCGGATGATAACCTTTGGGTGTGAGCCGGTCCATATCTAACTCTAGGACATCCTCTGGACAGGCTTCTATACATAGTTCGCACCCCTTGCAATAGAAATCATCGACTACAATCCATCCGGAAACTGGCATTAAGTGTTCTCCTTTAATAGTGGGCAGATCAGTGAATCCAATAAACAATTCCAGTACAATTTATATCACAAACTTACTAACGGGATATAAGCCATTTCCCGGGTAGTCTACCGTATTATATTAGATCCGATACATCCGGGATAGTGACAACATGCAATAAAATTCCTAATAATAATCAGGAGATGATTATTTATGAGATTTTTTGTTTGCTTGAGACAGTAGGTGTGTTTTCATTGACAGTCGTCTATCCTCTGGTATAATGGCACGGCATTGAAGGGATAGGACCTTCTGCAGCTTATTGGCGTGGATTAATACCCCCCAACTTCCCCGCGCTCCTGTGGGAAAGAACAAAAAACGCAGGAAGAACGGCGAAGTGAAGATTGGAGGAAAGCAAATGAAGTATGCGATTGTTGTTAGCGGTGGAAAGCAGTACAAGGCAGTACCCGGAGAAACCATCCAGGTAGACCGGCTTCCAAACGAATTGGATGAAAAAGTCATCCTGGATGAGGTGTTGTTTATTGCTGACGGTATAAAAAAAATGACCATTGGTACTCCTCTCATTAAAGGAGCTCAGGTCAAGACTACTGTAACCGGACAAATTAAGGGACAAAAAATCCTGGTGTTTAAGTACAAACCCAAAGTCCGCTACAGAAGACGACAGGGACATCGTCAAAGATACACGCTGCTGCGTGTTGATAAGATCGTAAAGAAAGCAGGAGATAAAAATGGCTCATAAAACAGGCGGCGGTTCAACGCGCAACGGACGAGACAGCAATTCTAAACGATTGGGTGTCAAAAAATTTGGTGGTGAACAGGTAATATCTGGAAACATCCTGGTTCGTCAACGTGGTACACGCATCCATCCCGGCGAAAATGTTGGCCGTGGAGGAGATGATACTCTGTTTGCTACTGCAGATGGGTTTGTATCTTACCAGACATATCGTGGTGGGAAGAAGCGGGTAAATGTGCTTCCCGTTAGATAATAAGGATTATAAATGAAAGAAGATATTCACCCGACTTATTACCCCGAGGCGACTGTGGTCTGCGCTTGCGGAAACACCTGGAAAACGGGATCTAGTCAGGAATCAATTCGGACAGATGTTTGCTCTGCCTGTCATCCGTTCTTTACGGGAGAACAGCGTATCGTGGATACAGAAGGACAGGTTGACCGGTTTTACAAGAAACTTAAAGGTCATGAAGAGATCCAGAAAGAGAAAGTGGCCCGGGAAACAAAGAAGGCTTCAGCAGATGTATCAGTCGAGGTTCTGGAACTGAGTACCCGCGTAACCAATGCTTTATTGGATGCAAAACTGGCAACCGTTGCAGATCTTCTGGCTTTATTGGAAGGTGGGGATCAATTCCTTTTGGATATTAAGGGTTTTGGACGGAAATCCCTGATAGACCTCAAGAAAGCCTTACGTGCTGCAGATTTTGAGATACCCAAAGCAGCAGAAGAGATCACAGTTTAAAGGTAAAGAATCATTTCTTTTGATAAAATACAGGCAGATTTGCTCTGCCTGTTTTTTGTTGGGTTGGTTTAATATCAACTATCTTGCAAATTTAAGTGAGGGAAACAATGAAACATGATCATGGAAGACTGGAAGTAATCACCGGTCCAATGTTTTGTGGAAAGACTGATGAACTGCTGCGCAGATTACGGCGAGCAGTCATTGCCCAGCAAAAGATCCAGGTCTTTAAACCGGGATTTGACATCCGCTACAACAATGAGAAAGTGACCTCTCACGCGGGCAATGAGTATGATGCTTTTCCCATTGATAGCACAACTGAGATTTCCGCTCACCTGCTTGGTGAAGTAACCCTTGTGGCTATTGATGAGGCGCAATTCTTTGATGAGGAAATTATTCCCGTTGTACAGGATTTGGTCGATCGTGGTCTCCGAGTGATTGTTGCTGGTTTGGATATGGATTTCAGAGGAGTCCCCTTTGGTCAGATGCCAATGTTGTTAGCGCAGGCTGAAATCGTTGATAAGCTGCATGCTATCTGTATGGTTTGCGGAGAGCAAGCGACCAGAACTCAACGGCTGGTAGATGGTGAACCTGCCTATTTTGACGACCCGATTATCATTGTCGGCGCTTCTGAGATGTACGAAGCGCGCTGCAGGAATCACCATCAGGTACCGCGAAGAAAGAAGGATTAAACTGACTATGCAATCATATCAGGAATTTCTCAGTGAGATTCTCATCCAGGAACAGGAACTTCAGGACAAAGTCAAGGAGTTAGGGGAAATCATCAGCCGGGATTATGAGGGGATGGATTTACATCTGGTTTGTATCCTCCGGGGTGGTGTGCTCTTTTTGACCGATTTAATGAGGGCTATATCGGTTCCCCATTCGATTGATTTTATGGCGATTGCTTCCTATGGCGTTGGTGCCCGGGAAGCATCCGGCCATGTTCGACTCACAATGGATCTCAGGGACGACATTCAAGGCCGAAATGTGCTGCTGGTTGAGGATATTGTGGACAGCGGTAATACTTTAGCGTCAGTATTAGGTCTTTTAGCTACCCGGAAACCAGCTTCTCTTAAGGTATGTACTTTACTCGATAAGGCAGAAAGGCGAGAAACTGAAGTACAACTTGATTATGTCGGTTTTGTTATTCCCAATAAGTATGTTTTTGGATACGGGTTAGACTTGGATGAGTTTTATCGCGAACTGCCTTTCATTGGCGTGGTAAACGAAGAGAAATATACACCGCCTGATTGATAAAATATTTGAATATTTAACGGATCTAAAATCAAGGGGGAGATCCACAATAATACTGAGAAGTAGTCGCTGTTCCAATTCGAATCAATCCGGCAAAAACCCAGGATGGATTGGGAGGGATTTTCAACCGATCCAAGGATGAACCTTGAAAAAGAGGCCAGAATTCCCAATGTTGTATCATCAAATCGCGGAAGTGATAAAACCTTCTGCGGCTTTTCTGGTTGGCGGGGCGGTCAGAGATTTGCTATTGGGGAAACCTATCCATGATTTAGATTTTGCACTGCCAAAGGATACAATTCGCTGTGCAAAAAATGTCGCTGATCGATTGAATGGAGATTATTACCTGCTTGATAAAGAACGACAAGCTGGCAGAGTATTGTTACAGGATGAAAAGAATCATAGGCTTATGGTTGATTTCACAACTTTTCAGGGGGAAACAATTGAGGAGGATCTGCAATCTCGTGATTTTACAATTACCTCCATGGCTATTGACATTTCCCATGATCAGCAGATCATTGATCCATTTCAAGGTGCGAGAGATCTAACTGATGGTTTGATCTGCAGCACAACCAAGCGATCATTACAGGATGATCCGCTGCGGAGCCTCAGGGCTGTCCGTATGGCATCCCAACTGGGGTTTATTATTCTCCCGGAGACTAAAGCTCAAATCCGTGATGTCAGAAAGGCTATTTCAGGGGTCTCTCCAGAACGGATTCGTGATGAGCTATTTAGAATGTTATCTGGTCCGAATCAGGCTGGTGCATTTCAAGCCCTCCAGGTCCTGGACATATATCGATTGATTTTTTTAGACGAGCTCACTCCCCGCCAGCTGGATACTCTCCGAAGGTTGGAGGAACTCCTGACCGTTTTAAGAATGAAGCATACTCAGGATACAGC
Organism: Chloroflexota bacterium; assembly: GCA_030609055.1. Taxonomy (GTDB): domain Bacteria; phylum Chloroflexota; class Anaerolineae; order Anaerolineales; family UBA11858; genus B10-G9. Next base: position 29,899 of record JAUWCZ010000002.1, read on the forward strand.
TGCCAATTTGAGGTTAGGACTCTTTGTCCATCGACTGGGCCGATTCCGGAAAGAAATCCAAACCCATCTAAAACGCGAACCTGTCCCGGGAAGATCGATTTTCCAGCTGTGTTTACTGAATCCCTTGCTTCATTCTGCAGAGATCACCAGTGAAAAATTAGATCCTTCACTTAAACAGTATTCTTCTTTCATCCAGGGTCTTCAACTCAGCAACCAGGAAATCGATTTACTGAAACAAGAGACTCGTGCGGCGAGTGCTTATCGAACTTTCACCGACATTCCTTCCCCGATAGAGGTTTACCGGTATTTCCGGAATTTTGGTGAAGCTGGTGTAGAAGGGATTTTCCTGGCATTAGCCCAATTCCTGGCAGTAGAAGAGAAATCTACTTTAGATTCCGTTTGGTCAAAACAGCTGGATATTGCCAGAAGTGTATTGGAAGGGTGGTGGGAAAAACGAGATCAATGGATTGATCCCCCCAGTTTGATGAATGGTGATGATCTGCAGGCTGAGTTTGGTCTTGATCCTGGACCGGAGATTGGTAAGCTGCTGGAGGAGCTCAGGGAAGCTCAAGTCCAGGATGGAATTCAATCCCGGGATAAAGCAAAGAAATTTCTCAAACAATTATTGGATTCATAATACCGTCCAGGATAATGACAAGATCACATCAGCCGATTAATTTTAAAAAACTGTACAACGGATTTTCACTGCCACTGTCGAACCTCGACTGCGGTGAGAAATGCGGTCCTTACAATGATTATGGTGTGCCAGTTTGTTGTGATATTCAGCTGTTAATTCCCTCAGCGTATGACCTGGAATGGAATTATTTGCAGTCTGAGACAGCGTTATGGCGTCTCTGGAGCGGTTCATCTGCGATCGAGAAGGACTCCTTGCAGCAGGAAGTCCAGCCTGGACAGGTTTTAATACAATGTCTGGGACATCAAGACTGTCAGCGTTCTTTTCGGACAATCACTTGCCGGGCGTTCCCATTCTATCCCTATCTCGACAGTGTTGGCAGTTTTATAGGCCTGGCGTATTACGGAGATTACCGGGAGCAATGCTGGATTATCAGCAACCTGTCAAGTGTCAGTGAGGAATATAAGTCACAGTTTCAAACAAGTTTTCTAAAATTGTTTCAACTCTATCCGGATACAAGGGATAACTTCCTCAATTTTTCCAGATCTATGCGGAACCAGGCTGCAAACGTGGGTGAAAGTATTGCATTACTGGATTTTGCCGGAGGTGTTTTTATAGTTGATCCAATTACTGAAAAAGTCCAACAAATCTCCTTTCAGGATCTGGGTTCTTTTGGTCCATTTAAGATTATGAAGGATCTGATCTTCTCAGATGAGGATCAGATCCAAGAATCAAATAAGAAGAAATAATGGATGAAAGCGTTTTTCTGACTACAGAATTCACTTTGCCTGATGAATATCAGGTTCCCGCCAGTATACTAGCGAGCCGGAAGAATCCCATCCGGTGGATTTCAGCGCATTTTATGCAGTATTGGTATTTGGGACTAAGCATGTTAATTGGAGCAATCGGCAATGCGGCGCTTGCATCTGCTGTGCCGATCATTATAGGATTGGCATTTAACGCTCTTTTGGAGGATCCTCCCAGAGATGACTCCTTATTAAGATATGCCTTGTTGATTGTTGGAACTCAGATTGTGAGGGGCATCCTTCAGTTGGGCAGGAACTTCAGCGCCGAGCTGATTGGTCAGCGATTGGAAAGGGATATTCGGCATGAGTTTTACACCAGTCTGTTGGGTAAAAGTATGACCTATCACAGTTTGCTGCCAGTAGGGGATGTGATGGCCAGGGCAACCAACGATGTTCGGGAAATCAATTTTATGTTCAGTCCCGGTATCAACCTGGTGGTAGGATCAGCAAATTTTATATTCATGCCAATCATTTTTGCCGGACAGTATCATCCAACCTTGGTGATTGCCCCACTTGTGTTCCTGGTTTTATATATCCTCGCGATCTGGCAGTATCTCTACGAACTTCAACCAATCACGGATGCTGTGAGAAAAGCATTTGGAACCTTAAATTCCCGGTTGGCGGAAGCAGTGGACGGGATTGAAACTGTGAAAGGTATGGCTGAAGAAGAAAGTGAAGTAGATTTATTTAAGCAGAATGCCCGCAGTTTCAGGGATAAAGAGATCCGTCAGGGAGATGTGGAAGCCCGTTTCTTACCTCTGCTGCTGATGGGGCTTATCCAAGCTGGCGGTTTGTATCATGCGATTCTCCTCTATCAGAGAGGTCTGCTTCAAGTGGGAGACATCGCCGGATATTTTGGCTTACTACTTCTGCTGGGCTTCCCTACTTTTGTGTCCCTGTTTGCTTATTCTCATGTATCCCTGGGGATCGCTGGAGCCAGGCGGATCCTGGAATTAATTAACCGGGAGACAGAACTGGATCAAAATCAATCAGGATATGCTGGTGAAATGAAAGGTAAAATCCGTTTTGAAAACGTATCTTATGCCTATCCTGACAATGAGCCATCTATCTCAGGTGTCGATTTTTCTCTCAATCCCGGGCAAACTGTTGCCATCATTGGACAAACTGGATCTGGAAAAACGACCCTGGCAAAATTGGTCAACCGTACCTTTGATGTTACTTCAGGTGCGATTCTAATTGATGATACGGACGTTAGGGAATGGAATTTATCTGTTCTCAGGAGACAGATTTCGATTATTGAACAGGATATTTTTCTTTATTCCAATACCATCGCTGAAAATATTGCCTTTGGGAAACCGGACGCTTCCCAGGAGGAGATTGTAGAAGCGGCGAAATCTGCCCAGGCGCATGAATTTATCCTTTCCTTTAAAGATGGTTACCAAACCTCGTTAGGGGAAAGAGGTGCAACCCTTTCTGGAGGACAGCGGCAGCGCTTGGCCTTAGCACGGGCGTTCCTAACTGATCCCAAGATCTTAATTCTGGACGATTCTACAAGTTCGATAGATAGTGCTACTGAGGATGAGATCCAAAAAGCGATATTTACAGCTGCAAAGGGGAGGACAACATTAATAATCACCCATCGGCTTTCGCAAATTCGCTGGGCGGACCACATTCTGGTCATCCGCAAGGGTGAAATAACTACCAGCGGAACCCATGAAGAATTGATTGAGCATTCAAAAGTTTACAGCCAGTTGTTTAGGGAATAATGCCAAGTTGGAATTAAAGGAATAACTGAATGGGATTTTTTTCAAGTTTGGATACCGAAGCTTATGATCGGGAATACACTGACAGAGTGCTGATCGGACGCATCTTTCGCTATCTGAAACCTTATCAGGGACGGCTGGTTTGGGTCTCCATGCTTCTGATCCTGGTAGGTGCCTCCAGTGCATCCCTACCGCTGATAGTATCCAATAGTATTGACCGGTTAACAATCAACCAGACTGACAGAATTGTTTTACTCCTATTAATTCTGGTATTGCTGGCAGCCCTCATTAATTGGGGCGGAAACTGGATAAGGCGACGCATGACTGTCCGGGTTGTTTCAGATGTTGTGATGACCCTGCGGACCGATGCCTTTACTTCAGCTGCCAACCATGATCTTTCGTTTTATGACAAATTTTCTTCCGGTCGTGTGGTTTCACGGATTACATCCGATACGAGGGAATTTGGACAATTGATTGTGCTTATCACTGACTTATTAGCCCAAGGTGTCCAATCTGTCATTTTAGGTGTGGTACTGGTCCGATTAGAGCCCCGATTATTCCTTTATGTCCTGGGCTTTTTACCAATCGTATTTTTTTTAACACTGGGTTTCAGACGAATTGCCCGTAAAGTGACCAGGGAAGGCATGCGGGCAATGGCAAAAGTCAATGCCACAATAAAAGAAACAGTGAGCGGAATCGAAGTAGCAAAAAACTTTCGCCAGGAATCTGAAATATTTGGCGACTTTAATTTAGCCAATTCAGAATCCTACCGCATTAATGTCAGGCGAGGTTTCGTGCTTTCGATTATATTCCCGGTTCTTAATGCGGTGGGAGGAATTGGATCCGCGATACTGGTTTATGTGGGAGGGATGAACGCTGCCCAAGGCATGGTTACCATCGGATCCTGGTACCTCTTCCTTTTGAGTCTGGACCGGTTCTTCTTCCCGGTCCTGAATTTAGCTTCCTTCTGGGCGCAGGTCCAGGCAGGTTTATCTTCCGCTGAGCGAGTGTATGCCTTAATAGATGTCGAGCCCGCGGTTATTCAGAAGAACACCCTAAAACCGGATCGTTTATCTGGTCGCGTTCGGATTGAGGGACTCAATTTCAAGTACACAGCGGATGAATGGGTCTTCCGGGATTTTAATTTGAATATCGAACCGGGGAAAAGCGTAGCCCTCGTTGGACATACCGGCGCGGGAAAGTCATCCATTGCGAAATTGATCGCCCGTTTTTATGAGTTTCAGTCCGGCAGCATTTTAATCGATGACCATGATATTCGGGAACTTGATCTGACAGCCTACCGCAAACAACTGGGCATGATTTCCCAGATTCCGTTTCTATTCTCCGGAACGGTTGCTGAAAATATCCAATACGCTAGCAGTGAAAGTAGTCTAGAAGATATGATGCTCCTTGCAAACAAGATTGGAGATGGGGGTTGGTTGGAGACTCTGCCTGAGGGACTTCAGACCGAAGTGGGTGAACGTGGGGGACATTTATCAATGGGTCAACGGCAGCTGGTTGCCCTGCTGCGTGTGTTAATACAAAATCCTGCAGTGTTTATCCTGGATGAGGCTACAGCCAGCATTGATCCCTTTACAGAACGTCAGATTCAACAGGCGTTGGATTTGATATTGCAGGACAGCACAAGTATCCTGATCGCTCACAGACTTTCAACCGTCAAGTCAGCCGACAGAATTGTGGTCCTCCAGGAAGGTAGGATCATCGAAGAGGGAACTCACCAGACGCTGCTTAAAAAAAGTGGGTATTATTCAGAATTGTACAATACCTACTTCAGACATCAAAGTTTGCAGTACGTGGAAGATAGTGGAAAATTGATTAAATAATTCAAAGCTCCCGGAGGTTATTAACCTCCGGGAGCTTATTTCCTCAGTTATTATTGTCATTAAATCTGAAATTCCCCATCTATATAAAGCAGTTCACCATCAACATGGATTTCGCTGTCTTCCCTGATGTCACAAATCATATCCCAATGGATGACGGACACATTTTTACTGCCGGTCTTCGGATACTCTGCTCCGAGTGCCAGGGTGGAATGAACCTCCAATTTTCTCATCATAGAGAATGCTTTTGGTAAATATCTGGATTCCGTAGTTCGTGCCGATGGTAAATTCACCCAGATATCGGGCACCTTCATCGCTGTCCAGCATGGCAAGCAGGAATTCCTAATTGTTCTTTGCACAGGTCTGGAATACTTTGCCATCCTTGAATTCTAAGCGGACTCCGTCAACTTCTTTGCCTTCTTCAATCGCCGGGTAGGTGAACTCTACCCAACTATTGGCGGACTCTTCGACCGGGCCTGTGAAAACCTCTCCGCTGGGCATATTATTAGTACCGTCGGAGTTGATGATTGTTAATTCCTAAACTTGGATAATCTTATCAAACTGTTTGGTTACTTCAAGCCATTCTGCAAGACTGAGAGTTTCAGCCCGTCGTTTGAAATCAATTTTTGCAGAGGATAACAAAGATTCAGTTTTGTCTTTCGGCCATTTTAAGCCGGTGGAAAGTGAGTTACGCAGGGTTTTCCGTTTGTGCAGGAAACCAGCTTTCACTAATTTGAAGAACTTTTCCCTTTGGCTTTCTGGCAGAATCGGCTCCGGGTGGAGGTTAATCCTAATCACAGCTGAATCTACTTTTGGGGATGGATAAAATGCTTCCGCTGGTACGCGATGTACCAGGATTGGTTCACCATACATCAAAACGCTTAAGGAAAGCACACTCATACCACCGGATTTAGCGCACACCCGCTGGGCAACTTCATGCTGGATTGTAAGGATTATGCGCTTTGGTTTTACCTCAGATTCCAGCAAATTTCGGATGATGGAAGATGTGATATAGTAGGGAATGTTGGCAACAACAAGATAGTCTTGCTTTTGAACCAAATCTCCAGGATCCATCTGGAGGATATCACCCTGGACAATCCGGATATTGTCGATTGCCTGCAAGGTTTCTTCCAGGGCAGGAATCAGGCGTTTATCAAGTTCCACTGCGATAACCTGACTGGCTACTTGTGCCAGTTGCCTGGTGAGATGGCCAAGGCCAGCGCCAATCTCCAGGACAACATCCTGGCTTTCAACCTCTGCAGATTTTATGATCTGTTCCAGAATCTGCGGATCTGTCAGAAAGTTTTGCCCCAGGTTTTTATCAGGCTGTAAATCATATTTTTTCAGCAGGGCTGAGATGGATTGATAATCTGGTGTGGTCATGATCTGCTGGGCATTATAACATTCCGAAATAACACAAAGGGACCGGATCCCTTCAAGGGGCACAGCCCCTCTCAATCATGATGAATACAAAATACCCTCCACCAATATATGGAACAGAGCCTGGCTCGTGGGCTCGGTCAACGGTTCTGGATCGCCTGCCTCAGATTGCTGGTCGAGTGATGGATGAAAATGAGTTCCCCGGTCCAGTTGTCGATAAACTGATCCAGCTCAAGAATGGTATCCCCGACCAGCTCATTCGATCCCTGAACGACCGGCATGCACCCGATGCCGCTGTTTGGGAAGGTTATCTGGAACCTCAAGTCGGAAAAAACTGGCTGGAAGTTCCCTGGTTCTTTGCTGAACATTATTTTTACCGGCGGATCATGGAAGCAGTGGATTATTTTAATGTGGGGAGTGATCCATTTTTCTACCAGAAAGAACAAGGACTGATTAAAACTCGGGAGGACATTCAGGCGTATGCGTCTGTAATAACCCAATGGTTAAAAGGTGGGGGTAAAGCTCACAATCTGCTCCGGGAAGCCCTTTTATTCTCCCTATGGGGCAACCAGGCAGATTTGAGTTTATGGCCAGCCGGAAGTTCAGGGACGCCAAAACACCCTTCTCAAAAATCACTCAAAGAGCATCTTCTGGCGGATGATAGCAGCCAGATCCTTCGGTTGTTAACCAGGAAAAGCACAACAGAAAAGAGGGTTGACCTAATGCTTGATAACGCCGGTTTTGAACTGGTTTGTGATCTGGGATTGGCGGATACAATATTGACTCATCACCTGGCAGGCGAGGTGAATTTACATGTTAAGGCACACCCGACCTTTGTATCTGATGTGATCAGTCAGGACATTGATCAGACTGTAGATTTTCTTCAGAAATCCGAACAGGAAGAAACCAGGAATCTGGGTGATAGATTGGAGAAACACTTCCGGGAGAGGAGAATTAGGACGGTAACAAACTTCTTCTGGAATTCTCCCCTTCCAATGTGGGAGCTACCATCAGATCTTCGCCAGGAATTATCGGGATCGGATTTGTTAATCAGCAAAGGGGATGCCAATTATCGCCGGCTGCTGGGAGATCGGCAATGGGATTTTACGCTTCCTTTTCACCAAGTTGTGGATTACCTATCAGTACCATTAGTGGCATTGAGGACTTTAAAAGCAGAATTGGCGGTGGGTTTGGATCTGGATCAAATCAGGGAAACATATAATCAGGATCCAAATTGGATGGTTGATGGAAAATGGGGTGTGGTCCATTTTGCCCCTGGAACAACTCCAAGACCTAATAAAGAATATACATGATGTTATCTGGTGAGGGGGCTGGAGCCAGGAAATAAACGGTCACATTTTGACTCCAGGGCACATAATTCTCTTTTTTATACCCCAGGTCCACCCAATTTACACTCCAGGGGACACCACCACCCACATCCTCGATGGTGCCAAAACCATATCCTGGAATATAGACCTTGGCGAACTTCATATAACGGTACCAATCCAGCGTTACGGCGATGGTCCCTTTTTTCAGCACTGTACCACTGGAAGTGATAGTATCACACCCGGGACAGGTGGAATCATATGAGGTTGCATAGGCGGTGATTTTTCGCCAGTATTTAATCTGGCCATCGGGTGTGTTTGCGGTCTGGATGTTAATCCTTGTACCATAGCCGATCACCCGAGGCTTGGGTTCCTTGATCATCCACTCTTTCTCAATCTCCCTGGATATTTCAGACCCATTTTCGAAGATAATCCGTAATCGCTGAGCTTGGATTCCAAACTCTCCCCCTGCGACGATTTGCAGCTGATCCAGATCCAGATCATTCGCTGATTGATATTCAGTTGTGAATTGGACTTGCTCCTGATTGAGAAGGATTTCTTCTTTTACCCGGATGATCTCAATTTGGCCATCTTCTGGCAGGGGATCCTCCTCCGGAGGATTACTGTAGTCCAACCCCTGTAAAGAGAGACCTGATTGAGCAAGGGCAGCTCCAACTGTACTTGCAGTTGACCTGATGGGTAGGGTCTTATTTGCTAGTTGGACCAGAAGAGGTTTTGACCGGATCAGTTCTACCGAAAGAGGTGTTCCGGTGAGCGCTGTGTTGAGAGGTAAAGATAGCTTATCTGCCTCGTAGATCTCGATGTTTTCTTTATAGAGCGCATCGGCCAAAATATCTGCATCGGTTGTGAAATGGATGATCCTATCTTCAATTTGTAATTCGATTGGCGTACCACGGAAAAGCTGGATTGAATGTGATGAGCCAGGGGGGAAGCGCGTATTTTGTTGAACTGGAAACCCGTCAACCAGCAGATGATCTCCAGGATAGAGCAAGAGACCAGCTTCTAAGAGGATGTTTTCAGGATTACGTTCTGCTGAGATGAGCGAGATCGTTTGGTCATCAGCGAAGATTTGAATCTGCTGTGAGAGGGTCAGGACGATGGTTTCTCCACCCCAGAGTAATGTTTTTTGGGTTGGGTTCAGACGGTCATTATCATCGAGAGTGATTCCCTGTTCCTCAAGAAAGCCGTTGACGGATAAAGCAAAAGTTGTGTGCTCTTGCAGTTCACTATTGATTACCAGAAAGACCTTTTTATGAATCGATAGTAGAGTCAGGGTAATTCCCAGAACCGTCAATACTACCGCCGTGATTTTTTGGAGAAGAGGTTTTTTAAGGAAATTGAGGATATTCATCAACAGAGGGAGTTTTCCTGGTGTTATTTTCCTGCTGGTTTAGGAAATGAGCTCCGGACAGGCACACCGGCGGCACCCAGAGAATCCTCCTTAGTGCTGCTTCCTTTCGGATCTGACACGGTTCGTAGGGCTCTGCCGCGCCGGACCCACCCGAAGCTCGTGGGCATGATACCGCAGCTGATTATGAGTGTCAATAAAATCGTTTATCCACCCATTTGAGGGATATGATTGTCTCATTTTTCTTCAGGGAAAGGACAGTGGTTGGAGGATTAGGTCAAATCTGTAGATTTCGGCTTATTTAATAAAGCGTTGAATCAGAACACCACCAAGAATAATAAAAACTATCACACCTGCACCAATCATCAAGCCCTGGGTTTCTCCAGACTTGAGTGTTAAAGTATCATCTCCAGCTATGGGAGTCACTGTTGGTGTAGGATCTGGATTAGTCAGAAGGGAAGTGGTTTTTGCGGGGAAGCTTAGACCGGAAAGAAGGACAAAACCGATCAGTAATCCGATTATTAATACTCGATAAGATTTCATATGTAAGGATTCCATCCAGATCGATATTGATATTACCAGGGTATTATACCCTAAACTAAAATCAGAAGCCGAACAACATATTTCTCCAGAAGTAAAAGTATAGAATACCGCCAGATAAGGGTTTTGTCCCGGGATTATTAAGATTTGGTGAGGAAAATATAATCGCTCAGGATCTACTGAGCGATTCAAGAAGGCGGAGGGGGTGGGATTCGAACCCACGATCCCGTAAGGAATACGCGCTCTCCAAGCGCGCGCACTAGGCCAGACTATGCGACCCCTCCAGGTATTATTTAGCGGAGGAGATTATACCAAAACGCAGGTTTACTGACAACTGATATAGATGTGCAATCAGCCCTTTATATATGTGATCCATCAGTCAGCTCTGGTGTGTTATCCTTAAACAGAAAGCTAATCTTAGCGGGTTTTTTGAAATGGAATCAAACCAAAAAGAGATTGTTTACTTATCACTAGGATCCAATCTGGGAGATCGGGAAGCCAATTTAGAAGCTGTTTTCAGAGAACTTCCGCCACAGATCACCGTGATGGCTTCTTCATCCATTTACCAAACGGAACCCTGGGGTTTTCAAGATCAACCGGATTTCTTTAACCAGGTTATCCAGACTGAAACAGTTCTTTCTCCCCGGGAACTTTTATCATATCTGAAAAAGATTGAAAAGAAAATCGGTCGCAAACCAAGTTTCCTTTATGGTCCTCGCCTGATGGATATTGACATCCTCTTATATGGAGATCAAGTGGTCCATGAGGAAGAGCTGATTATCCCCCATGAAAAAATGTTTGAAAGGGCATTTGTACTTGTACCGCTGGCGGAAATAGCTCCAGGGTTAATGCACCCGGAATGTGATATGACGATTAGCGACCTATTAAATACAATTGATACCTCCGGTGTGAGTCTATACGGAGGGAACCAGGTTGAAAATCGTGAATAGCGTACCTCTCCTGTCAGCAGGTTTATTATTTCTTAATCCGATCCTGCTCCTCATTTTCCGACAGATGGAGATTAATCTAAATAAACTCCGATTCTGGTATATGGTGACCTCGGGGATATCTTGGATTATCACCCTGGTATTCAGTTTTTCAAACCCCGAAATTAGGCTGAACCTGAGTTGGATTTCCGGATCTGAGCTGCTGTCCTGGCCAGTTTTTTTCCTGGATTGGGTTTCAATCCCGCTGGTTCTGGCTATGACAGCGATTCCTTTTTTTGCTGCCCTGAGCCAGAATTTCTCCCCCGAACATAGTTCTTGGATTAGTAGTTTATGTGGTATTTGCATCCTGGGTGTATTATCTGATACGGTTTACACTTTATTAATATTCTGGACACTTGTTGAGGTGTTCTGGATAACCTTTGTTATCATCCACCAAGAGCAGGACAGGATTGATAAATGGCTGATTCTTCCCTTTGTTTTCCGCTTGTTGGGACCTCTTTCACTAATATTAGCTGGCTCAGTTGGGATGGAAGGGTCGTTAGCTCCATTCATTTCCGGGTTAAGTTTTAATGCGGGTCTGTACCTAATAGTTGCAGGCATATTTGGATTTGGTGCCTGGTTACCCATGAAGGGTATAAGCGTAAAGAATGGTAAGTTAGAGACTCTGGAGGTATTTTTAACTGCCATCCCCAGTGCTATTAGTATCATGTTGATCACCAGGGGAGCTGCTCTTCTTGAAGTCGACCAATTCCGCCCTCTGGTTCCTATCCTAGCGGCACTTTTCTCTCTCGGGTTGGGCTTGGCTGCGATCTATGTCCAAAAGCATCAGTTGTCGTGGAAAGTATGGTCTTTGGGTCTCCTGGGCTTGATTGTAGGTAGTGCCTTATTCACTTCACCAGCCGGTAGTCTCACTTGGGGGTTGGTGTTATTACTTCCCAGCCCATTTCTTTACTCTTCTTTCGAAAACAGACCCCATTTGGCAATCGCCCTGGTACTCGCCATAATCGGGATTATTCCTATCCCTTTTTTACCAGTCTGGAATGGTAGGGAGCTCTTTGGGATGGACATGCCTGGGGTCATATTTGGAATCGCAGCTGGTTTATTGATTGGGGGAATCCTGAATAAGAACAAGCAAAAGCTGAAAGGAGAATTGATTTCATCTGATCCGGTTCCTCTATTATTTGTCATTAGTCCGGGTGTTTTGATCCTTTCACAGCTAATGATAGCTTTTCAACAACAGCTGTTCTCCTCTAGTCGTTTGATATTATCCCAATCCTTGGCAGTCTGGATTCCAGCCATCCTGGCGGCATTATCACTTCTCATCGGGCAGTCGATCATCAGACCTGGTTTCTCTCGTATAAACTTTGACAGGGTCTGGAATATTATCTACAGTCTTGTTACTGGTATAACCGGGTTAGTAGACCGGATTGTGACCTTGATCACCAGTCTGTTTGAGGGAGAAGGTGGTTTAATCTGGGCCTTACTGATCGGTTTTCTTGCGTTGACGTTGATCAGTCTCAGAGGAGGGGGGTAAACTGTGTCGAGCCTTCTTCAATACCTGGCGGTTGTTGTTCTATTTTTGTGCCCTGTGGGAATCTTGCTGGTTGATAATTGGCGCTGGATGATTGGATTATTAGGTCTGCAGTATATCGGTGTCTTGAGTCTGGTCAGTGTCAGCTGGCCGCTGGAAATAGCAGTTGTCAAACTTGTGGCGGGGTGGATGGCTGCTGCGATTTTGATACTTACTTATGTCAATCTCCCCACTGCAGCAGCTGAGCCACAAATTTCAATTAATCTTCCCAGAAGGTTTTTCAAAGGATTCACAGCCTTCTTAATTGGACTCTCTGTATACTCTCTGCAGGCAGTTGCGCTGCGCTGGTTTTTAGGTGCAACAACTCAACAAGCACTGGGCGGATTACTGTTACTGGGACTTGGATTACTTCAACTGGGATTATCCAGGGAAGTAATCCGGATTGTGATTGGTTTATTAACAGTGATTTCCGGGTTTGAAGTATTGTATGCAACCCTGGAGGCATCGGTACTTATGACTGGCTTATTGGCAATACTCAATATCGGGATTGCTTTTGTTGGTGCGTATCTATTGTTAGCATCCTATCTGGAGGATACGAGTTGAATACGCCAACCCTCTGGATCATTTTACCGCTGTTGCTCTCGGGAATTTTCCTTTTCCTGCTGAACCGCCAACGGATTCTAAAATGGACTGGTACTATAATCAGCTTAACACTGGCTGGTCTTGCGGCAGTTTTACCCATCAATCAGCTTTTTAATTTCCTTTTCTGGGAACTCAGGGTTTCAGAAGAGATGTTGATTTATGGCAGACGGTTTGTGCTCTCCGATCCAGATCGGCCGATTGTGATCCTGGTGTTTGTGTTGTGTGCTTTCTGGTTCTTAATTCTTGATCCGAAAAATGACCCGATCCAGGTTATTCCTCTTGGATTGGCAGGCACAGTATTAATATTAACTGCCTACGCAGTAGAACCCATTTTTTATGGTGCTTTGTTCTTTGCCTTTTTAGCTTTGATAGATGTTGTATTATTATCCCCGCCTGGTAATAAGCCGACCCGTGGTGTGATGCGTTTTCTGATTTTTCAGATCCTGGGGATCCTGTTTATCCTTTTTGCAGCCTGGCTGGCTAGCTGGATTGATCTAAATACCGGTGATCAGTTACTATTTGTCAGATCTTTGGTAATCCTCGCTCTTGGATTTTCATTCCTGTTGGCGATTTTTCCATTTACGAGTTGGATCCCCATGGTAACAGAAATGAACCATCCCTTTCTGGCGGGTTATGTGCTTAGTACGTATCTTGTAGGTGTTTTCTTATTTGGTTTACGGTTTGTCACGGAAGCGGGATGGTTTGATCAAAATATCAGCATTCAGGGTGCGCTACAAATTGCCGGGATAATCATGCTGTGTTATGGTGGTGGTCTGGCAATAGTTTCGAAACATTTGGGACGTATGATGGCAGCTGTCGTAATATCAGATATTGGCAGATCTTTACTGGCAATAAGTTTGTTTTTATCTGGATTTCCATTATTTTTCTCACTTGTCATCATCCAGAGTATTGCGATAGGTGTTTGGTCTCTCTCGCTATCCCATCTTAGGAAGGTTGTGAGGAGTTTAAGTTTCGATGATGTCATAGGAGCTGCCAGACAATGGCCGATCATCTCCTTGGGTATCCTGGCGGGATACTTCACTCTGGCTGGGTTACCTCTCCTGGCAGGTTTTCCAATTTTTTGGGTACTGGGTTCGAGTCTTCGTATGTATCCCTCCTGGATGGTCCTCTGGTTTGTCTTTGGAAGTATCGGATTAATCATCGGGGGATTACGGACGCTTGCTGTTTTAACCAAAAACTCAGGTGAAGAGGCAGTGTTGATCTTAGGAAGTTCCTTCTATCGCGCTGTGATAGTTACAATAACAGCTGTTCTTATTCTGTTAGGTTTATTCCCTCAGGTTTTATTTAGTTTGACGCAGATAATTACAAATCTATTATTGGAGCTTTGAAACCGATAACTAATCAAGCTGCTGGAAGAAATCCTGGTAGGATTTCAGAACCCGCCATGCTATAATCTTCATGCCAAAATACATCCGATTATAGGAGAACCATTTATGGAAAATGAACAGCTGGAAAAGCGGATTAAATGGCTGGATGAGGAACGTAGGAAAGACAAAGAAATTATCTCAGCATTGGAGGATCGACTCCTGATTCTAGAGGGTAAACTCGATGCTGCAGAAAAGAAGAATATAGAATTTGATAGCGATCTCACCCGGATGCGAACCTCTATCACCCGAGTGGATGATTTTGATAATGGGCTAGCAGATTTTAGATTGGAACGAAAGAAAGAATTTAAAGATTATGAAAAGATCGTCAAATCGTTGATCAATGATGCAAAGAAAATGCTCCGGACACAGATCCAGGGGGTTGAAAAGCAGCAGAAATCGTTTGGAGAAGATTTTAGCAGGGTAAAAGATCTTGAAAAAGAAATGAAAATCCGCATTGAGGAAGAAACCCGTTTTAGTACCACTTTACGGGAGATGGAAAATGACTACGGCGAGATCAAGCGGGCTTATAAACAATATCAGCTGGATTCCCGTTCTTCAAAAGAAGAACGTCAAAAAGAAATCAAGCGGATTACGGACTTACAGGGAGAGCAAACCGCCTTGCGGAAACGATTGGATGAGGCGCGTGGATTACTGGACCTTGTGAATAGTGATTACCAGAAGATCAAGAACCGCATCCAGGAATTGGAATCCATCCGCAGAGATTTGAAAAAAGAACAGGATACATTCCTGGAAGAAGCCACTCTCCAGAATACCGAACGAGAAACTACCTGGAAGAACTGGATGACCCGCTTTGATAGCATTGAAAAGCAAGCGCAGGATCTGGATGAACAGATGACCAAATTGGACTCCACTCACCGGGGCGTAAAACGTATGCAAGATGAACTCAAGGAACTATCGACGCTGCTGGATAGAAGAGTCAATGAAATCACCGAGATGCAACGTCTGGCTGATGAGCGATTCCGCCAGGAGTGGACAACTTTTACCGCAGACGATCATAAGCGCTGGACCAATTACACCCTCGCCCAGAAGGAACAGTCTAAGCTACTTGAACGGCAATTTAAGGATAGAGAAGGCAGAATCTCTGTCCTGGAGGATGGATTGCAGGAAATAGAAGATCAACTCGGGCAGTTCAGCGCTTATTCCGAAGCCCAGCTGCAAGGTTTACTGAGCCTGATGCGGGATTGGGCTGGCGAGTTTGAACAAATCATGGATGGCTTTCGCTGATTTCATAAATCTTGACCTCCGACTACCCTCAATTCACGGAAAAATTCTTCAGGCAACATAATTACAGGCGTTTTTTTTTCTATGTATATCATCGGAACAGCGGGACACGTCGATCACGGAAAATCCACCCTTATAGAAGCCATTACCGGAACCCATCCAGACCGGCTGCAGGAGGAACGCGACCGGGAAATGAGCATTGTGCTGGGGTTTGATTCCTTTCAGCTTCCCGATGGAAAACAAATCAGTGTTGTAGATGTGCCAGGGCATCGGGATTTTATTGAAAATATGCTTTCAGGTATTGGGGCGATTGATGCCTGCCTGTTTGTGATAGCAGCTGATGAAGGGGTGATGCCACAAACCAGGGAGCACTTGGCCATCCTGGATTTGCTGGAAGTTAATAAAGGCGTCATTGCCTTAACCAAAGTGGACCTTGTGGATGATAAGGAGTGGTTAGATCTGGTTGAGATAGAAATCCAGGACCTGATAAATTCAACGGCTTTATCGGATGCTCCAATTATCCGTGTATCTGCTAAGCAGAAAACTGGCCTGGATAAGTTGTTGGAAGCGCTCAGTCAGGTACTTAAGGATCAACCTCCCCGGATTAACCTTGGCCGCCCTCGTCTATCAATAGACAGAGTATTTATTATGGCGGGTTTTGGATCCGTGGTTACTGGGACCCTGCTGGATGGTGTGTTATCAGTGGGGGATGAGGTAACCATCTTACCCGGAGGTAAGACAGGAAGAATTCGGGGATTACAGACTCATAATCAAGATTTGAAAGAAGTAAGTCCTGGACTGCGTACGGCGGTAAATATATCCGGGATTGATAATAAGGATATAAAACGGGGTGATATTGTAGCCCATCCGGGTGATTATTCCCCGACCCGACGCCTGGATGTGCAGTTTCGCTATCTGGGTGACCTGGATACGCCTCTCAAGCACGATGTTGAAACAAAACTTTTCCTTGGAGCGGATGAAACCATCGCCCGGGTTCGGCTGCTGGGTACAGATGGTGTCAAACCAGGAAAAACCGCCTGGCTGCAGCTGGAGGTAGAGGATCCAGTGATTGCCGTGAGGGGAGATCGATATATTTTACGGAGACCTTCTCCATCGGAAACTCTCGGGGGCGGGATTGTCCTTGATCCCCATCCTCCCTTCCGGCATAAACGGTTTGATCAGGAAGCACTGGATCGCCTGGAAGCGCTCTCCGGGGGAGACCCGCTGGATGTGCTGCGGCAAACTATCTCAAGGGCTGGGATTGGGCTTTTAAACGAAGTGCTGAATCAATCCGGATTGGAGGTAATTACTGCCAGGGAAGCGCTGGATCAACTGTTGTCAGCCGAGGTTGTCCTCTTAATCGGTGAGGAAGATTCAAGCGATCAGCTAATCGCTCTTCGCTTGCTGTGGGAGAAGAACAAGATTGACCTGATTGAAAAATTAAAACAATACCATCAGGATTATCCACTCCGGGGTGGTATGTCTCTCGAGGAACTGAAAAGCCAATCCGGGCTGGCTGATCCGGTGTTCAAACAAGTGATTCAGGGGTTAATTCAGACCGAAGAAATCACTCGGCAAGGCCCCGCGGTGGGGATGAAGGGTTTTGAGATCAAGTTGTCGCCTGATCAAAATAAGAAAGTAAAGGGGCTGATGAATCAATTTGCCGCTAATCCAACACAGCCACCCTCGGTTAAAAATTGCCGGGAGGAACTTGGAGAGGATATATATAACGCCCTTCTCACACTGGGAAAACTAATGCAGATCTCTCCGGAAGTAGTGTTTACCCCGGATACGTATCAAAATATGGTTGCTGAAATCATCTCTAAGATTAAGGATGATGGTCCAGTAACTGTGGCTCAGGTGCGGGATCTGTTTGGCAGCAGCCGCAAGTATATGTTGGCTTTTTTGGAGAAACTGGACGAGGAGGGAGTTACCATCCGTGAGGGGGACATTCGCCGCTTGAAGGAGTGAAAGATCTACTCCAGCTGGGGCCAGCCCTTATTTTCATTGCCGATCTGTAAAACACCATACAATACTGCTATATGGGGGATAGGATCAGGCACCAATTATTAATGCCTGATGGTGAGTAAAATCACCAGGGGAGATTAGCTCCGAGCCTTAACATCATTATAGCGAAAGAAAACTAAGATTCTTGTGATTCCCTGGGACGGCATCCCTCTCAGTGTATATACTATCTAAGGAGGCCAATCTGCAACTGATCACAAGAATCGGGATGTTTCCCGCCTGTACTCAGGATAGGTTTCCCCGTATTGTTCTTCAAGCCAGATTTCTTCTGCCAAAGGTGTAATCAAGAATACGAGAATTAATAAAAAATGTGTGATCCAGAGATAAAGTGAATTTGCCATGAGACTCAATCCGAGGAACAATACCATATCCCCAATATATTGTGGGTTGCGAGTAAATCTGTAGGGTCCATCCTTGATAAATCCAGCTGGGAGCCCGGAGGTATTCTTTCCTCCCAATACCCGAATCGCCCAGATAAGTAAGAGAGGACCAATCAGAATAAGGGGTACTCCGATAATTAATCTGAGAGGGCTTTTCATCACCCAAGAATTCCAATCGAAAATAATTAGTAAGGCGTTGAACCCAAAAACCAGATAGAAACTAATCCATGTCAAGTAATATTGCCAGGTATTCTTAGACGGGGGAGGCCATATGCGTTTGCCGGGTACCGCGACAGACCAAATTACACCGATTAGAAGCACAAATAGAACAACCACATCGACCCAGAATAGAGTTGAGACAAAATTTAGCATAAATAAAATCCTTTCTTCGAATGAATTGGACATCCTTACGGATGTTCATTACTTAGCTCTTTGATCTTCTCCGCTTGACGTGTTTCCTCCTTCAGCTAAAAGACGGAGCTTTCCCCCAGACTGACCCATACGTGGGGAGCTACTCCAGAATAAGGTTGAGTGTGTTGTAAATATGCATTCCCGTCTGCTCCTGATAGATATGGATGAACGTACCAACACTCAGGTCAATAGCTTGTTCGTAAGGCTGACCGCCGTCGACTATGACTTGGACAATGATGTCCTTCTTGGGAGATGAACCGACTGCGAGCATCTTTGTCCCTTGAAGCTGCGCAAACCCCTCAATCTCATCGGTGCCAATCACGGAGATCACCTCGCGGTCATCAATCATGACCTGAACCGATTTTCCCAGGAAACCATAACCAAGTCCGACCTTGTATTCGTATTGAGGAGAAGGGTCGGTCACCCTCGGCTCTTCATGCGACTGAGTCTCGCCCATACAGGATGTGGTGAGGACGAGCATAAGTATTAGTAGTGTTGCATAACGTAAAATCATACGAGCTCCCAACGGATGATGTGTGCGAAGGGAAAGCGGAGGTTAGCCGG
The DNA here is from genome assembly GCA_030609055.1 of Chloroflexota bacterium. Classification (GTDB taxonomy): domain Bacteria; phylum Chloroflexota; class Anaerolineae; order Anaerolineales; family UBA11858; genus B10-G9. Next base: position 48,648 of record JAUWCZ010000002.1, read on the forward strand.
CGAGTTCGTTGTCGGAAGAGGAGATGTCTACTCTCCAACGATTAGGAAAGAATACAATCCAGGAGATAGAGCCAAATAAAGTCATCAGGAACTGAAGGAAGGGAGAGATTAGAACCATTAAAATTATCCATCCAATAAAGCTTGCGCGAGGTGAATACAGGATCATTGGGATTCCAAAATTGGCTAGATCGCGGGTGGAATCAAATAGCCAGGTGAGGGTTGGAAGCCAGATGAACGCCATAATCACTAATGTCACCGCGGAAGGAATTAGTGCAGCTTTCAGAATTAACGAAAGATTTTGAGTAGATAGCTCGGACGGTGTCCGAAGAATCCTGGGAATAAACAATCCTAAAAGAAAACCAAGCAGGATTGTAAAAATCGGAACCCCCATACCCATGGCGATGGATAAGATCTCAAGAAATAAAAAAACAATAATCCGCAGTGGTTTATTAGATATTACGCGCCTCATCTAATGAATCTCCAATTAAGATACTTGTTATCTGAAGTGAATTCCCTTTGTCACCTAACGGAAGAGCTTCGCGAAGCATCCTGAGCCTGCGAAGGGCACCCGTCCTGAGTAGCCCCGCAGGGGCGTATCGAAGGGTCAGGTGGAGCGGGGGTTAGCACACTAAAATGGTTTATACGATTCAATATCAAGTATATCCGATAAGGATTTCCCTTTAAACAACCGCATCTTGTCCCCAATTAATAATGACTGATTGAGGTTATTTAAAACAGAAGTGTATTCTTGACTCGCCCATGGGTTGTGGTAAAGACAAATAGTAGCGTCATGTATGCTCCAGGGTCTGAGATTTATAGCCACTAGTACACCACTGATCCGCGAATAACGTGGACCGATTGGGTTTGTCCATGCGCCGTTTCTGATACGAGAGAAGACAATATCCTCTTCAGTTATTTTCCTATTTGGGTTGATGGGAACTTGGAATTGTTCTTGACCAAATAACGCATTCATAACATCTATTTCATCAACAAATTCGAGACAGTTGATTGCTACAACAAAAGGGCATGACAGTTTTCCATAGCGTTTAGCTTTTCTCGTTACAGCCCTTCGAATAGGAGTTCGATGATCTACAAATTCTACTTCACCAGAATGGATAACAATAGGACCTGGGGATGATGAGCTTTTTCTTTGGTCAAGAATAGGTATTGGTTCAAAAATCAAGACACAGCCATTTGCATTGAAGCTCCATTTTGGAAGTTTATTATATTTCTTATTGATGAATAATTCTTTGATATTGTTAATTTCAAGGCTGTCGATATTCTTATTTAGCTCTGAAGCTATTTTTTTTGCGCTAGGTGGTTTTTTTGGAAAACCTTGACTTTCTAATGCAAGCCAGTAATCTCGCGAAACGATCATTCTATTCAAATTTTTTAATAACTCAGTCAATCTTTCTTCTTCTGCTTGCCTTTTTTTGGATTTTCCCGTCACCACAGTTGCTTCAACATATGATTCGCAAGAATTTGAATCCACAATATAGAAATCTGGAACTGTTGTTTTCTCTGTTTCGGTTTCTTTATGTAATGTAACCTTGGCGTTCAATTTTAAATGCAATTCATGAAGGATTAATTCAAAAAATGCACTTTGAAAGCTTATTGAATTGGATGATTGGAACCTACCCTTTAAATCTTTTTTCCCCTGGCTTGGGAATAGTGTAAACCAATCTTCCAGCATATTGCGGATGGCAATGTATTCAGTAATCGTTGAAGTTGCTAAAGAATCATAATCAGATCTTGTACTCTTACCAATTATGATTTCTTTTAATGATTTATTATCGAAAAGCGTAATTTCGGACATCAATATCCAAGAAGAAATACTATAATGTTGTGCTAACGGATGAGCTCAGCGGCGCGATCCTCAGCGTCCGCTGGAGTGGGGGTTAGCTGGCCAATTCACAGGTAGAGTTCCAAAAGCGGCCAAATTGCATCATTTGCTAATCTCGGTTTCTGAAACAATCGCTTCATTAACACTTGACCGGATATGAAGAGTCTTACCAGCTCCAAATCCAGACCTAGTTTCTGGATCATATGTATTG
>JAUWCZ010000114.1 GCA_030609055.1 Chloroflexota bacterium
ATAATAATTCCTCTGCCAGACCGACCCTTTCGTTATGTTCTGGATCTTGTTAACGTGTTTGGTCGTTATAGACTTGTATTGGCCAATGATTGCACCCAATGAACCTGGTTGAGGACCATGTGAATGTTTTGTAGGGGCGACCCGCTGGGTCGCCCTTTCGTCAATTATCCAAATGATTCCATGGATATGATTAGGCATTATAACGAACTCATCATTGAATAATTGGACATCCGTTCGTATCTTTCCTGTACGAAACCATTCTTGATGAGCAATTACTCCAATTGTATTTAACTTCATCATTCCATTGATGATTTCTCCAAATAGGCATTTCAACTGGTATGCGCAGAGAGTCACAAAATATGCCCCTGCTTGGCTGTAGTCGTATCCTTTCAGGCGGATAGATTTTCTACTCGTGTTGAATTGAGTTGATTTATTCATTATTAAGTCGATCTACAGATCCATTTAAAGGTATATAAACCTTCAATAATTTCCCCCGTTATCTGCGAAGTGTTACAAACATTATCCTTGGTACTGGGCGACTCGGCGAGTCGCCCCTACGTCTATATTATCCCAAATATTCCGCCACCGCTGATACCAGCACCTCCAAATCCTCCCGGGTATTGTAGCCCTGTACGGACGGGCGCAGCAGCCAGCGTCCTTCCCAATCGATCACCGGGACCTCAATTTTGTATTCATCATACAACCAGGCTTGCAGTTCTCTGTGATTACTTCCCGGTGGCAGTTCTATAGCTCCCAGCTGAATGAAGTTGCCTGGATTTTCTCCATAGATCGAAGGCATCCCGGTCATTTCTTCAAGCTGTGTTATTGTTTCTGATAATAACCGGTGGCATTCATCTTTGACCTTCCCCCACATGTGATCTTCCATGAACCGGATTGCCGCTGGCACACTTAAATAGGCGGCCGGATCCGTGGTCCCCCACCATTCCAGGAGATCCAGGAACCGAGAGTCACTTTCATAGGGACAATTTATCCCCCAACCCCAACTGACCACCAGGGGCTCAATCAATTCCTGGCGTTCCGGAATAACATGCAGGAAAGCTGATCCTTTGGGTGCCATCACCCACTTGTGGCAGTTTCCGGTGTAAAAATCCGCTCCGATATCTTCAAGATTAAAATCTAGCTGACCGGGCGCATGGGCTCCGTCAATCAAGGTCAGGATTCCAGCCTCCTTAGCTCTCTGGCAGATTTCCTCTACCGGCAGGCGTACCGCTGTGGGAGAGGTGATCTGACTCAGAAATATCAATTTAGTTTGCGCGGTTACCCCACTCCAAAATCGGTCTACAATTTCCGCTGGGGCTGGCAGGGGCAGGGGTATCTCCTGCCGGAAAATCTTCAACCCCTTTTTCTGACTTATGAAGGACCAGACGTTATCGCAGGCGCCGTACTCGTGATTGCTGGTCAGCACCTCATCTCCCGCTTGAAAATCAAGTGATCGGGCGATAAGATTTATGCCGAAGGTAGCATTGGGAATATAAACCAGATTAAGGGGATCCGCCCCCAGGAAAGAAGCCAGCTCATGACGGGCATTACGAAACTGATCCAGCATATCTCTGGTCAGAAATTGGATTGGCTGTCTCTCTAGTTGTCGCTGCCAGTCCTGGTAAACCTCAAAAACCGGCCGCGGCGTGGCGCCAAACGAGCCGTGATTGAGAAAAATCACCTCCGAATCAAGTAAAAATTGGGAACGGATATTGTCCATTTGGTTTCCTTCACTGGTATTGGACTGAAGTTTGAAGTACGGTATAATTGTAAAACAAGGTCTCAGGTATGGATAGCAGGGTTTTCCCTTGCTATTTTTTTTGAACCTGATCAGGAAATCAGGGAAAATTGATATGGCAGTAAAAGTTTCGAATAAATTAAACAATTCCTTTGAAGGTGCGCTGGCCGGCGGGGGGGATCCGGCTACCTCGCCTCTATATGTTTTTGGACCATTTTTAAAGTTAATTGTGGTCGCCGGGGTCGCTCAAGTGACCTTTGGTGCTTCTGTCTGGCTGGTAATCATCACTATTATGGTGGTTTCCGCCATGTACCGGCTGGTGATGCAGTGGGTCACAGATGGCAGCGGTGGCAGTGGCTTAAGTGAGGAGGAATTCGGCAGCTGGGCTGTGAAAGTTAATGCGGCTATCACCTTTGTGGAATATACCCTGACATTCTTGGTCAGTATGGCTGCCATGGTTACTTTTATTGCTGACAGGTTCCCAATGTTGAATTTAGCCCTCTTCGGGATTCAATACCGCACAATTGTGGCTATTGCGCTCAGCATCCTTACTGGTTGGTTGGTCAATCGAGGCCCTAGAGTAGCTGCCCGCACGTTCGGTCCAGCCACAGCTGGCGTACTGGTTTTGCTGTGGGTTATGATTGCCGCTACTCTCTGGCAGAGGGGATTAAACCTGCCAGATTTTAACCTGGCTGCTTTCAGAGGCGAGTATTTCCAGTTCACCCTGGCTGGATTTGTCCGCATATTAGCGGTGATGACCGGTATTGAAGTGTTTGCCAATTTGGTGGCGGCTTATGATGGAACCGATGAAGTCCGCAGCCGGCGGGCATTTAACAGTTTACTGATTATCATGGGTACTACCGCTGCTACCATGGTCATCGTCGGTCCAGCAATCCTGGAGATCGCAGATCCGACTAACCATGATATTTCCGTATTTACCCAGACTATGGATGTGCTGCTGCCCTCACCCTTACCATATCTAGGGACGATTGTCGGAATTGCTGTACTGATGTCTGCCTCAGCTGCCAGCGCCCAAGGTTTACAAAACCTGGCTCTGGGGTTAAAAAAACGCAATTATATCCCGCCCAACCTGGGACAACAAAATGAATATGATGTGGCTGATAAACCGGTCTGGCTGGAGGTCGGCATTGTCACCCTGGCGTTTTTATTGTTTGGCACCAATGAGGAGACCTATCTGGCGATCTATGCTGCCGGGGTGTTTATTCTCTTGAGCATGACTGGGTGGGCAGTGACCAAACGTTTGATCCGCCAGGCCAGGGAAAAATTTACATTCGTAAAATTACTGTTTATACCGGGAACGGCTGTAGCAGCTGTGCTCACAACTGGCGCCACGGCGATTATTTTTGAGGAACGTTTTTTTGAAGGGGCCTGGACTTATTTAATATTTATACCAATCCTCTTTATTGGATTCAGTTTATCCCGATCCCATCTGGGTGAACCGGATCCAATACTGGATTACCTGGGTGGTCTTGATGCAGCTCTGCTGGCAGGTTTTGGATTTGGCCAGATGGCGCCTGCAGCGGTTGCGGTAGGCACCCCGGCAGCTCCCCCGGAAATTACCTGGGAACCGGAACCGATTGAAAGAAGCAACTGGCGTAACGATTACAAGACTATTAAAAAGATAGCAGTTTTGTTAGATGGATCAGTCTATGCAGCCCAGGCGCTGCCGATTGCCAAGCGGATCTGCGTAGAAACCGGCGCCTCAATGACCTTGTTGTCCGGAGTGAAAGCCTATTCTCACGGTCCGCAGGAACAGTTTAATGCCGATTTGGCTGCCAGGGAGATTTACCTGGAAAGCATGATCAACCAGCTTACTGCAGAGGGATTTGAGGTGGATAAAGCCATCAGGAGGGGATCTATAGCTGAGGTCACCCAGGCTATTGTGGAGACGGCTGATATTGATCTAGTGGTCACCACCACCCGGGGAAAATCCGGTGAAAAGCACTGGATGAGCGGAGGTGTATCCCCCAAACTGATGATGCGACTGGAGATCCCAGTTTTCCTGGTACAGGGGGATCAGCCGGCAGACATCGGGATAAAACCTGATCGTATGCTGGTGGCATTGGATGGCTCGATTGCCTCCGAAAAAGTCTTACCTTACGCTCGAGCACTTGGTCAGGCATTTAATAGTGAATTGACCTTGCTTTCAGTCCCTCAGATTCCGGAAACAGAGAACTATCGCGCACCAGCAGATGTTGTTGAACAATTACGCGCGGAAGCGGAAGCCAAAATGGCAAATTTCCTCAATGCGGTTTCCCGTTCACTTGAGAAAGATGGTTTAAAGGTATCCACATTGGTAAAGGGCTCTCGTCCGGCGCAGACGATTGTAGAAACTGCGGATCAGGCTGACTATGACTTGATTCTATTAACCTCCAATGGTAGGGGAGGATTCAACCGGATGATTATGGGTGCTGATTCCGAGCGTGTGGTGGATGGCACCAATCGGTCTGTCCTGATGATGCCGTCAAGGAATAATCGGAGGTATTAATAATAAATAGGCTCCCGGAGCTTCAAAAGCTCCGGGAGCCTTTGCATTAACCTGCTAAATACGTCTTCAGTTCTTGTGTCAGCGGGGGAAGGATCTCATGCAGATTTCCTACAACCCCGAAGCGGGCAAAATTGAAGATAGGTGCCTCAGGATCCTTGTTGATGGCAACGATCACCTTGCTGTTGCGCATTCCGGCCAAGTGTTGGATGGCTCCAGATACGCCGCAGGCAATGTACAGATCTGGTGAGACCACCTTGCCGGTTTGACCCACCTGGTGATCATATTCAATAAATCCCGCATCAACTACTGCCCGGCTGGCGCCGACTGCTGCACCGAGCACATCTGCCAATTCCTGGATCAGATTAAATCCTTTTTCAGCTTTCCAGGCTTCTACCTGGGCTTCATCCAGGTCATCCGGGGGTTTAAGGTCTGGATTTACTGCAGTACCTCTTCCTCCGGTAACGATCACGTTAGCGTCAGTCAGGCTAACACCGGAAGTTTTCCCTTGATGATCCAAAACAGTAGTTGCCAGGTCTGA
>JAUWCZ010000063.1 GCA_030609055.1 Chloroflexota bacterium
GAGAAACAGAAGCAATCTCTGCTGAAATTGATATACCAAAAATGCACCGCTGAGGCTGCTATTCCCCGGGGAAAAAAGGGGATGAAGCAAATCTCACGGAATTGGATGAAACCGCCATGTTGGATCCAAATCAGATTCCTTACATAACTGCTGAACAAATGATTGAGGTCGACCGGATGATGGTGGAGGACTACGGCATCCAGTTGATCCTGATGATGGAAAATGCTGGCCGAAACCTGGCAATTCTGGCGCGAAATAGATTTCTGAATGGAAATCTGACTGGAACTAAAGTAACCGTGCTGGCCGGGAGTGGCGGCAATGGAGGGGGGGCGATGGTCTCCGCCCGTCATCTGCATAATTGGGGGGCTGTTGTAAACTTATTCCTGACCCGGCCAGTGAAAGAACTTAATGACACAATCAAAATACAGGCGGAGATCTTAAAGAGGATGAGCATTCAATCAATGCCTGCTGATCTGTTGGATCAAAGCACTCCTGCAGATTTGATCTTGGATGGAATTATCGGTTACAGCTTAAAGGGGGCACCGCAGGGAACTGCCGCAACGATGATTCGGTGGGCAAATCGGCAAAATGTTTCCATTCTGGCATTGGATGTGCCATCTGGACTAGACGCCAGCACAGGAATGGTGCTTGAACCAGCGATTAGGGCGGCGGCGACGATGACCCTGGCTCTCCCCAAAATAGGTTTGAAAACGACGGAATCGGATCTGGTTGGAGAGCTTTATCTGGCGGACATTGGTGTTCCGCCACAACTGTATAACCGGCCGCCGCTGAATCTGGAGGTTGGTAATTTGTTCAAAGAAGAATTAATCCTACGACTATCATAAAACCTCAGCTCTCTTTATATTTCCAATTTATCCTATGAAAGAACTCCAGGTGACGGTTCTTGTCATCATGTTAATATCCGGGCGGTTCTGTGCAATTGCCAGAACTTCTGGTTGGGAAATCGTCGGAGGTGATGGACGCCACAGAAGTTATCTGAGAATTCTTCCAGGATCATCCGAAACCCTGATTGGAAAAAAAACCACATCCTCCTAAAAACCTGATCCAGACAAAAAAGTAAAGAGAATTAACGCTAGATCTCATTTTGTCATAGGGGATAATTGATATTGACAGTACAAGAATTTAAAATATAATAATGGTTATTGCGATTATTCGCATTAAGGGAATCACTATGACTCATTGCCAATCCATTATTGATGAGCTACGCCAGAGGGGCTACCGGATCACACCTCAGCGGGAGATGATCGTTAACGCGGTTGCTCACAGTCCCCAGCATATCACCGCGGAAGAGATCTCCGGAATGCTGCAGGAGCATACCAGGGCAATCAATATTGCCACAGTCTACCGGACGATGGATCTGCTCTGGCAAGAGGGATTTGCCTGCCGTAATGACTTAAGCGAAGGCAAGATCGTTTATGCCACTTTCAAGCATGGACCCCATATTCACCTGGTTTGCAGAAAATGCACCCGGGTGATTGATGCTGATATCCGTGTTTTGAATTCACTTGGGGAGGATTTAAATTCGAATTACCAGTTTCAACCCGATTTAGATCATTTCTCTATCTTTGGTGTGTGTGCTGACTGTCAGGCGTAGTACCGATATCTAGGAGCGTATTTCGTAAGGGAAAGATATCCAACTCGGTAAGTAGTCTTTGGAGCTAATCATGTTATTTTTACCTGCTCACCTTCATATACCTGATGGATTTTTATCAATTGGGGTTTCACTTATTTTCTGGATTGCCGCGATCATTATGATAGCCCTGGCGATTTCGAGAACCAATCAATCCCTGGGCGAAAAACAGATCCCATTAATGGGAGTCATGGCAGCTTTTATTTTCGCTGCCCAGATGTTCAATTTCCCGGTTGCTGGGGGAACTTCAGGACACTTTTTAGGTGGCGCGCTAGCAGCGATTGTGCTGGGACCCTGGGCTGGAATTCTGGTTATGACAGCGGTAATTGGTGTTCAGGCATTGCTTTTTCAGGATGGTGGCCTGCTGGTAATGGGAGCCAATATCTTTAATATGGGGATACTTACAGCGGTGATTGGGTTCGGATTGTACCGCGTAGTGATCCATCGAAATAAAGGTACTCGTCTGGCAATGGCCGGGATCGGGGCCTGGATTTCAACCATGGCAGCGGCATTAATCACATCACTGCAGCTCTGGTTGAGCAGTACTTCTCGCTTGGAAGTTGTGATTCCTGCAATGATGGGTGTCCATGCCTTGATCGGTGTTGGCGAAGCCCTTATCACCGTGGCAGCCATAGCCTTTATCAATCAAACCCGCCCTGACCTGTTGGGATCTGAGGATACCTTTACCAGCGGTGGACGTGGCTGGATTGCGGCGGGAGTTTTCTTCTCCCTTTTAGCTGTGCTGGTTTCCCCGTTAGCTTCTGGCAACCCGGATGGCCTAGAGCGAGTGGCCAAAGATCTGGGTTTCTTGGAGGTCGGTTTAGCGGCTCCTTATCAAATTCTCCCTGACTATAAAATTCCCTATCTGGGGGATACAGCTCTATCGACAATCTTGGCGGGAATTGTCGGGGCGTTATTTGTATTAGGACTTCTAATATTATTAGGACGTAGCATACGCAGGTCGAATGGCACCTGATTTCCACCAACATATCATCTAATAATATTTCTGTTGTGAGTGGCGCTATTTTGAAGATCTGTTATAGCTTCGAATTAAATCAAGATTCAGTCAGGTTTTTAAGCTTATGCATTTCGACGCTTTTGACCGATATCATTTCAGACAAAGCCCCATTCACAATCTGGATCCACGCGTCAAGGTCTTGGTTACGATTGCGTTCATCCTATCGAATGCGATTTTACCCAATGGGAGCTGGTCCGCATTTGCATTAGCCTGGTTGGTGTTGTTGTTGATAAATGACCAATCCAAACTGGGCTTGGCTTTTACCGTTAAAAGATCTTTTGTGGCGTTGCCCTTTGCCCTGGTGGCCATCAGTGCGATATTTTCCCCGTTAGGTGAACCATTATTTGAATGGAACCTGGGTATTATCACTCTGATCCCCACCGACTATGGTGTAATCCGCTTCTTGAGTATATTATTGCGATCCTGGCTATCGGTGCAGATGGCAATTCTATTGGTGGCAACTACCCAATTCCCGGATCTAATTCATGCTTTTGAACACCTGCGAGTGCCGCGGATTCTCACATCCATTGTCGCTTTCCTGTATCGTTATCTCTTTGTCCTAACTGACGAAGTCTTTCGTTTACTTCGAGCGCGGGATGCTCGCAGCGCTGGGCTGCCTGGCGTAAAGCGAGGCGGCTCCATTTTGTGGCGTGCCAAAATCACCGGGAGCATGGCTGGACAATTGTTCCTGCGAAGTTACGAGCGCTCTGACCGAATCTACAAGGCAATGATATCAAGGGGATATCGGGGTCATTTACGCACTCTCAATCCGCATGAAATGAACCGGCCGGATTGGTTCATACTGACAATTTCAAGTTTTATTCTGATTCTTATTCAACTTGTAGGATGGATTCGCTAATGCCTGTCAAACACAAACCCCTATTTGAAATCCAAATTCCTGAATGTGAAGGTGATATCCTTCAGGTTCAGAACTTGCATTATGCCTACCCCGATGGGCATGTGGCTTTGCGCGCGGTCAATTTATCGATTTGCGAGGGGGAAAAAGTAGCCCTGGTTGGACCCAACGGAGCCGGAAAATCAACCCTGATGCTGCATCTTAACGGGATTTTGGGTGAGAACAGTCCTGTTATGATTGCGGGGATGACTGTCGATGCGAATAATTTACCAGTTATTCGGGCTTTGGTAGGTTTTGTGTTCCAAAATCCTGATGACCAACTTTTTTCTCCGACAGTTTTCGACGATGTGGCTTTTGGACCTCTCCACATGGGGCTCCCTGAAGAAGAAGTGTACCGAAGAGTTGAAGAAGCCCTGGCTATTGTTCAGATGAGTGAATTTGGCGATCGACTCTCTCATCATCTGAGTATGGGACAAAAAAAACGTATCGCTATCGCCACTGTCCTGGCAATGCGACCTCAAATCTTGATGTTAGATGAACCTTCAGCTGGTCTTGACCCGCGTGCCCGGAGATCTTTGATAAATTTCTTACGAGATTTACCTCTCACAATGCTGGTATCAACCCATGATTTAGGAATGGTTCAGGAACTCTTTCCCCGCATGGTTATCATGGATGAGGGGAAAATTGTAGCTGACGGTTTGACTGCAGAATTACTCGAGGAGGAAGAATTGCTCGATGCCCATGGGTTGGAAGTACTCCATTCTGTGTCTTCTTATACCCGTCTCCCTCACCACCCTCAAAATCCATAACTATAAACAACATCAATCTAGAGAAGTTTATTAAGTGTTTTGATTTATTGGTGATAGAAATGAATCATGTAAATAAGATAAATATCCCAACCAGATCTCCTGCTAAAAATGATATCCGTAAACCTCTTCCATCCCCTGAAGAGTTGGTAAAGCTACCCGCGGACGGCGGTCCTGAATATAACAGGCTGGTATTTGAAAAATCTCCCTATCTTTTGCAACATGCTGCCAATCCGGTTGATTGGCATCCCTGGGGAGAGGATACATTCCAAAAAGCCAAGGAACTTGACAAGCCCATTTTTCTCTCCATCGGGTATTCCACCTGCCATTGGTGTCATGTGATGGAGCATGAATCTTTCGAAGATCCTCATGTGGCTGCCCTTTTGAATGAAACCTTTCTCCCTATTAAGGTAGATCGTGAAGAGCGTCCCGATATTGATCGGATCTATATGTCAGTTTGTCAGGCAATGACAGGATCGGGCGGCTGGCCGCTGACTATTTTCTTAACCCCTGACAAACAGCCCTTTTTTGCCGGCACCTATTTTCCGAAGGAGACCCGGTTCCAACGCACAGGAATGATGGATTTAATCCCTAGTGTTGGGGAGCTCTGGAAGAATAAACGCTCCGAGCTTCTAGAAAGTGCTGATCAGATTATGAGCTACCTGGAACAGTCCAGCTCCCAGGAAGCGGGTGAGTCCCTGGATGAATCAATTTTCGAAAAAGCCTATCTTCAGTTAAAAGACCGGTTTGATCCAATTCATGGTGGATTTGGCTCAATACCAAAATTCCCATCAGCACATAATTTGACCTACCTTCTGCGTTACTGGCACCGCTCTGGTGAAAATCATGCGCTTGAGATGGTAGAAACAACTTTACAAAAAATGCGGCTAGGGGGAATATTTGATCAACTTGGATTTGGATTTCACCGTTACTCTACTGATTCATCTTGGCTGCTTCCTCACTTTGAAAAGATGCTCTATGACCAGGCCATGCTGGTTATGGCGTATGTGGAGGCTTTCCAGGCTACGGGAAAAGAAAGCTATGCTCAGACCGCCCGGGATGTGTTGAGCTATGTTAATCGTGATATGACATCGCCCGAAGGGGGATTTTATTCGGCGGAAGATGCTGATAGCGAAGGAGAGGAAGGTTTATTTTACCTCTGGACACCGGAGGAATTCCGGGATTCTCTGGGTGATGAGGGAAGCAACCTATTTGTGCAGCTCTTCAACCTGGAGGAAAGTGGGAATTTCTATGACGAGGCAACCAGAAGGAAAACTGGACGCAACATCCTCAACCTTAAACAACCGATCGCTGAATCTGCAAATGTAATCAAGATATCCGAAGAAGAGTTGATTAACTTATGGGATAAAACCCGGAAGGTGTTGTTTGATATTCGCGAACAACGAATTCATCCATTAAAGGATGACAAAATCCTCACCGACTGGAATGGCTTGATGATTGCAGCCTATGCAAAAGCTGCTTCGGCGCTGGAAGCACCCCACTATGCCCTGATTGCACAAAAAGCGGCGGATTTCATCTGGGAGAAAATGCGTAGCAAAGATGGAAAGCTCCTGAAAAGGTTTCGGGATGGGGATGCTGGCCTACCAGCACACCTGGATGATTATGCTTTTCTGGTTTGGGGGATGCTCGAACTTTATGATGCTGTTCTTGATCCAAAATATCTGCAACGCGCTGTAGATCTAAATACAATAATGCTGCAAGAGTTCTGGGACAATCAAAAGGGGGGGTTGTTTTTCACTGCGGATGGACAGACGGATTTAATCATCCGGGATAAGGAAATTTATGACGGTGCTGTGCCTTCCGGAAACTCTGTTGCGGCTTTTAACTTGCTTCGCATCGGACGGATGACAGCTAATCCGGATTTTGAGGATAAAGCCCGAGACATTGGCAGAGCTTTTTCAGGACAGGTGAGTCAAGCGCCTATGGGGTATGCAGGGCTTTTATCAGCATTGCTTTTTGCTTTCGGACCAACTTATGAAGTGGTCATTGCCGGTGATCCTGATGCAGATGACACAAAAGCCATGCTAAAAGCCCTAAAACGAGAGTATTTTCCCAACCAAGTTACCCTCTTCCGCCCTGCTGAAGATACGGGATCATCGATTTTGCACCTCGCAGAATTCATAGAGAATCAAGTTCCAATCGATGGAAAAGCCACTGCCTATATCTGTCAGGACTATACCTGCAGTGCGCCAACAACGGATATCAAGGAAATGCTAAACCTCTTGAATGCCACTATAGACGATATTTGATATCTAATCCATCTGGAAAAAAAACCCCCTCCTAAATAAACTATCAAGGAAGGGGTTTTATTTTTGAATAATCTGATTGCTACTCTGGTTCCTCGCCGGTTGCAATTTCTTGAGATTCTTCTTCCTGGATTTCATCTTCTCCGGATTCCGACTCTCCAGATTCCAGATCTTCTATTTCAGAATCCTCACTCACCGGTTCTTCAGCTTCGGTTTCCTTTTTTTCCTCAGTATCTTTATCGCCGGGTCCTTTGAGCACCGAAGAGGAGATGATAATACCCAAACCCATCCCAACCGTTATCAGTGAATAATTCCGGACCTGGGTGAAGAGTGACCTGATGATTTGGACTGCCAGACCGCTGCCGGTTTCAATCATGACAGGACTAAATCCTGCCATTGTCCTATCGGCAAGAAATGTTCCTGTCAGCCATTTTGCCACGGGGCCAACCATCATCGCCAATCCAAATCCAATCAGACCGCTGATCGACAATGGATATCCCCACCAGACATTAAGGCCTTTAAAGGAATCAACTGCCAAAAAGGCAATCATTAACAGGAGTGTCACACAAAATAGTGGACTCATCCGGATTGCCCAACGAATCCATTTGAACAGTAAATAGGTGGGGAGTTGAACTCCAAACGCGGATATAGTAGCCGCCTTACCACCGGATCTGCTATCTTCGAACAATCCCTCTGCCAGGTTTATTTCATCGGGAACATCCCGTAAAGACCGCCTTAGAAGCACTTCAAGTTGGGGAGTGTAGTTTTCGATGAAATCATCTGGTGGTTGACAGCTGAGAAAATCCTTTTCCGGTTCTTCTTTGCCTTCCAGAATGCGCGTCATATCGAGCAAATCATCTTTGCTGCACTCAGGCTGGGCATCAAGTAATTGTGAGATAGCGGTTACTCCAGCTTCTCCGCTAAGATGGTCTTTCAATTCCTGCAATGAAATCGTAAGGGCAAGATCACCTTCCCCGCTGTCGATATAGTCGATAAGACCTCCAACGACGTTCTTAATTTGATCTTCAAGGAAGTCAGGGGGAAGCATTCCAGTGAGCAATAATTCCCAATCACTCTGAGATAGGGCTTGGAAGTAACTTGGTGGTCCACCCTGATTGGTTGATGAGAGATCAGGTTCCTCATCCTCGCAATTGTTGGTGTCTTCCAGGCAGGGGTTATATCCCATAGCGTACCTGATCTGGACAGCTGCAATCTCTGGAAGTCGTTCGAATACTTGTTCCTTATCCAGGACCTTTATATAAAAATCCGGATTAAACAGCTGAGACTCAAAAGATATCAGGATGATGGTAGTGAAAGCACTTATGATAAATAACAGAACGAGGATACTTGCTACCAACTTGCCGAAAAACTTTAGGATTTTTATCATCTCAACACTCTCTTGTTTGATTCCTGTTAGCTGATTTTTCTTTGTCTTATTAGAATGACATACCCTGTAAGACCAGCAAGAATGACAACAACCAGGATTACACCACCTGTGACTATTTTCATTCCATCTTCAGAAAGCAGGTAAGGCAATTCTAATGCAGGAGTTGGTAAATCATCTGGTGCTGGACCAGCGCAGGGGTTGGTGCTGATTAATATACTGAAAGCTGCATCCATTCCCTGGTCATCTTCGTTTGAAAGATTGATAACCCATTCTCCCGCCAGCGGGTTTTCTACTGTGAGCAATTGAACTTGATTCCTGGTCTGGTAGGTGATGCCTTCATCTGAGCTATCGATAGTTTCACCTTCTGGATCGACCAATTCAATCGTTGGTTTACCACCCTGGAAGTTCAGCGCCAAGCTCAAGTCGCAGGTATTTGTTTGTATGTCAACCCTGCCAACTTCTGTGATATCACCGGCGTTGATAATACCCGAGATTTGCCCCGCGAGTTCTTTACCGGCTGCAGCTTCCTTGCAGGCGACAAAAAAGGATCCCAATTCAGCGCCGCTGTTAGTAAAGATATATTCACCCCCTGTCTGTTCTGCTAATCCTTCTAGGAGCACAAAATCGACTTCTGTTTCAAGATCAGCAAAACCGGCTGTGCAAAGTGTGATATCACTGTTGTTTGCCCTTGGCGGTATTGTCGCCAGGATTGAACTGGATGTTAATCCCACATTAGCATGCCCGTCACTGAGCAGTATCACCATCATGGGCTGGTCCGGGTCCGCATTTCGTTCTAATTCATTTAGACCCATCATCAGTGCGTCGCCAATATTAGTTTGCTGCATCGGGGACATGGCTCTGATCAGCGATTTTATCTCATTATGTTCTAACGTCAGGGCATGTTCATACATCGCTTGGTTGGAGAAGGTGACCAACCCCAGGAGAGAATCCCTGTCAGTGATTCTTTTGTCTAATTGGGATAAATCGATCAGGTTTATTGCCGCGGCTTTTGCCAGTTCCAAGCGGGAGGGGATACTGTATACATCTACCAGGCGGTCGATTTCATCCTGAATTACTTGGTACTGACCGCTGGTTTTATAGTTTTCTAATTGCTGTGTATATGAGTTGAATCCTGATTCTTCCAGGGCTTCGTCGTAAGCCTGGTAAGCCGTAGTCCATATTTCTCTAAGGGATAGATATTCAGGATCGTCCAGGTATGGTACCAGGTCGACAAACTCTGCCACTAAGTTTGCAGTGACAGTACCCGATGGACAAGCCGCAACCAGATAAAATTCAATTTGCTCAGCATCCCGTGCTGTCGAGATACCCCGGCCGACCCCTTCATCGCAATCGGCAGATTTGAGAGCAGTGCTGATAATGGCTTGCTGTCCCGGAAGGCTATTTCCATACTCGGTGGTGATCCAATTGTCCAGCTCATCATAGGCATCGATCCAATCCTCTTTTTTCGCTACGACGGTAGGGTCATTTTCAGCTTCCTCCACTTGTTCAGTGAGTTGAACGAATTGGGGATCACTCTGAAGCTCATCCATGCGAAGCAGCAAAGAGAGCAGATCCTCAGGGACAATTCCGCTATACACTGGAGTACCCATACTTCCAGAGACATCCAGCACCAGGACGATTTGGATCACTTCATCGGATCCTGTTTGTGCGGATGGGGCAGCGAGCATCTTTTGCGGCGTGAATAGGACCAGGATGATTAGGATCAGACCCCAGAAGAAAATCCGATTTCTTTTCATGTTTGCTCCTCCGTTATCCAGCAGGGAAATCCTGAGCTGAAGCGTACTGATTTAATTTGCCGTTGTTATAGATTTTAGCATCTATCTATTGGAATAAAATGGGAAAATACCATTCTTTTGATAAGGTATCACAACATGATACTAATCAGGAAAAACTCCTCAAAAAGAAACGCTTATTATAAAAATATGGGGGGTTAATTTGGATCAAAGCGATTATAGCATAGGAATTATATAGACGAAAATGGTTCCCTTTTTGTTGGTATACTGTGTTCAGTTTATTGAAACTGGAAAAGGATTTTCGATGTACATCTGTATTGATTTTGACGGAACAATTGTCGACCATCGCTTCCCCGAACTTGGCCCGCCCGTTCCGGGTGCACTTGAATGGATGAGAAAATTTCAGGAAGCAGAAGCCAAATTGATTCTTTTCACCATGCGTTCCGACGGCGGCAGCGGCGGAGATTCATTGACCAGTGCGGTTCGTTACCTGGAAGAGAACGGAATAACGCTGTATGGAGTAAATCGAAATCCTACCCAGGTTCACTGGACCAACAGTCCCAAAGCTTATGGGCAGCTGTATATTGATGATGCCGCGTTTGGTTGTCCATTAATCCACCCGGATGGTTTCCACCGCCCCTGCGTAGACTGGGACATTGTCGGTCCGGGGGTGATGGAGAAACTCAAAGAGTAGAGAATTAATGTAATATTACGAGAGCTGAAAGATCAGTTTTTACTCAATTACCAATTCAAAGAAGACTTTCTTTACTTTCTCAGATCCATTAAATTCCCCATCACAGCTCATTTGTTCCCCTATTAGTTTCAACGGCGATTAACCAGAGCAGTGGGTTTTCGGTTATTATTAAGGAAGAACACATTTTACCAGGAGAGTGTCCTATGTCATCGCAGTCTGAGACTATCATTCGCCAACTTCTGGATTCGGCAAATGTTGCGGTAAATGGACCAAATCCCTGGGATATTCAGGTTCATGATTCCCGGTTTTACAACCGGGTTTTGCAGGAAGTTGATCTTGGACTGGGCGAATCCTATATGGATGGCTGGTGGGATTGCCAGGCCCTTGATCAATTTGTAGATCGAGCCCTACGGGCCAGACTGGATAAGGAAATAAGGGGAAATTGGAAGATCCTGTACCACATGCTCAGATCCCGCCTTTTTAATCTACAGACCTCCTCCCGGGCTTTTGAAATAGGAGAGCGTCATTACGACCTTGGCAATGACCTCTATCGGGCGATGCTGGATAAACGGCTCAATTATACCTGTGCATACTGGCGGAATGCTTCAAACCTGGATGAAGCCCAGGAGGAAAAGTTGGACCTGGTTTGCCGTAAAATCGGTTTAAAGCCAGGAATGAATGTTCTTGAATTGGGCTGCGGATGGGGCAGTTTTGCCAAATATGCAGCTGAGAAGTATGGAGCAGAAGTGCTGGGAGTGACCGTTTCTACCGAACAGGTTGACCTGGGAATGGAATTGTGCCGCGGGCTGCCAGTTGAACTCAGACTGCAGGATTATCGGGAAGTTAAAGGAAAGTACGACCGGGTGATCTCGATTGGTGTGATGGAGCATGTTGGAGCAAAAAATTACCGGACTTATATGGAAACTGTTAATAGGACTCTCAAACCTGGCGGAATTGGATTCTTTCATACCATAGGTATCAATACCAGCGAATACACAACCAATGCCTGGACAGAGAAATACATCTTTCCCAACAGTATGCTTCCCTCTATTACCCAGTTGGCTGCTGCTATGGAAGGAGTATTTGTGATTGAAGATTGGCACAACTTTGGTCCGGACTACGATCCAACACTCATGGCTTGGTATACAAATTTTGAGCGCGCTTGGCCGGGATTACAAGATCACTATGGGGAGCGCTTTTACCGCATGTGGCGCTTCTACCTGCTTAGTAGCGCCGGTGGTTTTCGTTCTAGATATAACCAACTCTGGCAGGTGGTTTTTTCCCGATTCGGGGATCCGCAGCCAGACTGCCGGAAAATATGAGACATTATCAAGTAATCATAATTGGTGGTGGTCCAGCAGGTGCAGCTTGCGCCTGGAGATTAATCCAGGATGGAATAGATTGCCTGATCCTTGATAAACAGTCCTTTCCTCGGCCAAAAACCTGTGCAGGGTGGATTACGCCCCGGGTGCTCCGAGACCTTGATTTTAGTCCCTCTGAATACCCGTATGACTTGACCTCGTTCCAGAGGATTTATATAAACGGATTCCCCATCCTCCGCCCGGGCAAGCAATATGCGATCCGCCGAGTGGAATTTGATAATTGGCTGCTGGAGCGTTCGGGAGCTCCTGTGATTCAGCATCATGTAAAGGAGATTTCTAAATCAGAGAAGGGGTACATGGTTGATGGGGAGTATAGCGCTGAATATCTGATCGGTGCTGGCGGTACGCATTGTCCGGTATATCATACCTTTTTCAGCAATGATCAACCACGGACAGGCGCACAAATTGTTGCCCTTGAAGAGGAGTTTTCAACGGAGTGGAAAGACGGCGGTTGCCGGCTGTGGTTTTTTGAGAATAGATTTCCGGGATATGCCTGGTATGTCCCAAAAGCAGGAGGTTATCTTAACATCGGTGTAGGCGGCAATGCCTTACTATTGAAGCAACAGGGGAGGAGTATTCAGGACCACTGGGATTATCTGGTGCAGAAACTTCAGGATCTGGGATTAGTCTCCCAGAAGGAATTCCAACCTGAAGGATGTGTTTATTATTTACGCGGGAAACAGGATCCAACTCAAGTGGGAAATGCTATTCTGATTGGTGACGCGGCTGGACTGGCAACCCTGGATATGGGTGAAGGGATTGGACCGGCTGTCCGAAGTGGATTGCTCGCAGCGGAATCCATCCTTGGTATAAGTGAGTATTCTTTAGCTGCTATTCCAAAATGTTCACTTATACCTAAGATATTTCAGTGGGCTGTAAATTACTCCAAAATATAAACCCCTGAGCAAAGGAACACTCACAAGGATAACCTTGGCGAGGAAAATTATCTATTCCCACAAGCGGACTGGGATATTAGTGATCTTGTTAATCAAGGGTTCATTCTTGACCTGGGTGGTGGAGGTGAAGGAGTTATCGAGCAGTTGAAATGAAAGGAGGTTGTGGCTATTGATTTTCGGGAGGAAGAACTTTTGGAAGCCCCTGAAGGACCCCTAAAGATAATTATGGAATGCCCTGGCCAGAAGAACCTCGGGGAATTGATCATTACCTGGATTTGGCCAAGCGAGCCGGATTTACGGATTGTGATCCCAAGAGGGCAGGAAACACATTTTATCTTTGTTTGAAAAAACCATAATCCACTCTTTTACTTCATATGAATTTGTATT
>JAUWCZ010000010.1 GCA_030609055.1 Chloroflexota bacterium
TCCCAATTCGATAAAAACTTCCGACCTGAGGATGAGGAAGAACCAATTGCCGTAGGTTAATAATCAAAACGGCGCACGGAGCAGGTACGCCGCATTGTATAAACCACAGACCGGTGCATCTAAAGTTTGGTAGAAGATGCACCGATCTTTTTATTTCTAGCCCCTTAATTCATCCAGGACTTCAATGCTGTGATTGGCGGGAGATACTTTCTCATAAACTTTCTGAATGCGTCCATCAGGATCAATTAGATATGTGGTCCGATGTACGCCCTCATATTCTTTCCCGAAGCTTTTCTTTGGTCCCCAGACGCCGAATAGTTCACAGACCTTATGATCCTCGTCAGCCAGTAATGTAAAGGGAAGGTTATATTTGCTCTTAAACTTGGCATGCGATTGGGGGGAATCCGGGCTGACCCCCAGAATAATCACATTTGCATCATCATATTGGCTGTAGTCGTCCCGGAAGTTACAGGCTTCTTTAGTGCAGCCTGGGGTATCATCCTTGGGATAGAAATACAGCAGCACATACTTTCCCTGGTAATCTGACAGGTTGTGAATTTGCCCATTTTCATCCGAGAGCATAAAATCTGGTGCTTGCTGTCCAACTTCTATTATCATCTCCAACTCCTGTTAATTAGTGATTTGTTTTAATTACTAGTGGGAAAAGCCAGTTGTATTCTCCTGGAAACTGAATTTATCGTGAGCACTGATTGCCCGAACCTCCTGCCCATGTTCTTGAAGCAAGTTGCGGAGTTGGGGAACATAAGGTCCGATGACTCGGCTGGCAAAACCTGATGATAGGAAATCTAATCTGTGGACGGATTCTCCTCGGTGATAGAGGTATGTATCCTTATGGTATGGCGATGCGGCATCTCCACAGTGTAAGAGCCAATTCCCGGGTTTACCAATGGCGACTCCGCAATGCCCACGAGTATGACCGGGGAGAGGTATGAGCAAGAAATCAGCTTCGGATGTCTCCAGGACCGGGATAGAATCAAATCCAAACCAATTAGACCCATCTTTTTCATGAAAAATCCAGTTTGGATCATGTGCCCAATGGCTTTGATCATAGGCAAATTCCATAATACCTCTAGGATTCATCACGGCTAAATACTCCCGTTTATAGATGTGGATGTTTACCCAGGGAAAATCCCCCAATCCGCCTGCATGATCAAAGTGCAGATGGGTTTGAATAATATGCCTGACATCTTTTACATCATACCCGAGCGCTTTAACCTGAAAAATCGCTGTCTCTTCCAAATTACATGGTACCCCCATGTAACGCAGGAAAAAACGCATCTTCCGGGAAGGGGCGGAATAATCCCGGGAACCAAAGCCGGTATCCACCAAAACTAGACCGCTGCTGGTCTCTACCAGTAAGCAATAGACGATTGAATCCACCTGGACAAAGGGTGCTTTTAGCGTGCCGCAATTCAGGTGGTGGATAACCATAGATCAATCTCCGGGATATTAGATTGGATGCTTCCGCTTTAATGCTTAACGGTTCTCTGGTTTATACGATTGCGCCCTCAGGATCCGCTTTTCAAGAGCTGGATGGGAGTGAAGGAAGAACTCGATCCAGGGTTCTGGATCAACTTCAGCCAGGTTCTGGTTGCTGAGCCGGGTTAATGCGGAGGCATATGAGAACCCTTTTCCGGTCAGCTGAAGGGCAAACTCATCTGCCAATTGTTCCCGCCAGCGACTGAAACCATTGCTCAGCGGCATGGTAATTAATCCAAATACACCGAGGAACAAACCGAACAAAGGCAGGGCAGCAATGTCGGAAATTGATTCAAATCCAAATCTGTTTATACCCCAGGATAATCCCCGAGAGGTAAGATACAAACCTCCCAATGTGATGACGGTTTGGACAGCCATTCCTAATGGGATATCATGATTCGCATGATGTCCTAATTCATGGGCGAGCACAGTTTCAATTTCATCCGGTGAGAATTCTTTCAACAGCGTGTCCCCAAGGATTATTCGGCGGGTATTTCCCAGTCCGGTCAGCCCCGCATTGGCTGCTTTTGTCCTGCGACTCATGTCAAATTTAAATACCCCGGCTACATTTGTACCGGCTTTTTCCGCCAGTGAAATCAAGCGTTCCTGAAGATCCAAATGCTCTTCATCCAGTGGTAAAAACTTGTAAAAAATGGGAAACAAAAGGACAGGAGCCAGGTTAGCGAGTATGACATTAAACAGTAGTAAAAAACCTGCAGTCCACAGCCACCAGGTGTCCGAGGCAGTCCTTAGTATCAGATAGAGAACTTCTAGCAGGAAGCCGCCAATAACAGCTGATAGTAGGAGGCTTTTGATCAAGTCGCCCCACCATCCCTTTAGTGTCTGGTTAGATTGCTGATAGCGATGGGGAAGGACATATCCGGTATAGTAGGAGAGTGGTAGATCTAGAAGAGAAAATACAGCGCCAAATACAGCGCCAAAAACAACTACGGCAATCCACTGATTTTGAGTCCAGCTGAAAATCCAATCCCGGAGCAGGAAAGACCATCCCACCAGGAGCCAAACCAATAGCATAACTGCACCCAACGCCAGATCGAGGAGCATGAACTGGCGGCGGATTTTGGCATATTGTTTAGCTTGCTGCTGTCGCTGAGGGTCAAGTGTTTGATGATCCATTGTTTAAGATTAAGATATACTATGATACTAAGCTGATCAAGATTATATTCTGTATATTATACAAGACTGTAGTTTTTATCTCTATAGTCAGTAGCTGATTCCTGGTCAGAAAGTGATTTTGACGAAAGTGATATTTATAGTAATAAATTGTATATAATTCATAAGGATCATTAGATTGTTTTATTGGGAAATCTGGACTTGCTAGAGTGAAAGGTAAACGCGAATGGGCTTAGGGGATAAGATTAATCTTTATGCTTTGGACTGCGGAACGGTAAATTGGCGCCTGTACCGCATGGAATATCATTTTGAAGAGGGGATTGCTCAACATGTGACAAGTCCACTTTCCTCTCCATTATCCAATTTCACAGATCGTAAACTACCCGCTGTCATGACGTTAACCGAAGATGGTACTGGCGTGGAAGCCATCGGAGAAAAGGCGCTGGGATATTTGGAAGATAGTCAGATCCGGAATCGGGTGCGGGAGTTCTTTAAACCTTCCATCGGGTCCCATCTTATCGAGAATCCTTCACCTCACCAGGAGCGCTACAGCCATTTTGAAGCGCTTCTATTCACGCGCTTGTTGTTAAAATCTCTCATATTCCAAATTCAAGAAGAAAAATATAATTCGGAACCATTTGATGACCAGATTCACTTTTCAATTACCTATCCTGATCGGTGGCTTTCAGATTATGATGGAAAAATCTTTGATGATTATTACCACGTGATCCTGGAATGTTTTCCTCCGGAACTCAATGAGCGGGTCCATTTTATCCCGGAATCGGAAGGAGTGGTCCTGGGATTGCGTGATCAATCTCTTTTGGATCAATTACATGCTAAAGAAATCAACCTGATCCTTGATGTAGGGGGAAGCACTACAACGGTATATGCCAAAAAATACAATACCGAGACCGGTATCCTGGATAATATCAATCGCCATGAAGAGCCATTTGGTGGTGGATTGTATGACGCGTTGTTGGCAAAATATCTATCCGATGAACTCCAGATCCCCCCTCAGGAATTGGCTGCAGATACTTCTGCTTTTATGGCGTTGAGAATTTGGGGACAACTCTTAAAGGAGACCCTCAGTAGGAAAATCATTGGTGGAGAAGAAACAGTTAACGATCTCACTGAGCAGCATTCAATAACCCTGGTTATGAAGAATAACCAGGTCTTTAGAAAAAACATAAATATTAACTTAGACGAATTTATCCAGTTGAATCTTCCCCTGGATGAAGCGTTTCAGGATGTTGTTTCCAGAGCGCTGGATACTATGGATATCGATGAGAAAGCCGTCGGAAGAGTAATTCTTCTGGGCGGGGGCGTTTTGATGCCCGGTATATTAGAAGGGATTAAAACCCGCTTTGGAACTGATAAAGTGATTTTCCCTGATCATCCGGAAGAAATTGTTGTCAGAGGAATTGGATTGGCATTCACCAGCGCATTACCAGAACAGGCAGCAGTCGAATATAAACATAAATCGAGCAAGAAGACCAGCTGGCGGATGGTTCACGAAAATGGCACAATGGTTGAAATCAATAAAGAGATAATGATCGCGGGCCGGAGCAGGGAAGCAGATATCCATTTGGATAGCAAAAAATGTTCCAGAACGCATGCCCTTATCCGGTTAGAAGGAAAGTCTCTGACTCTGCTTGATCTGAATAGTAAAAATGGCACCGTAGTAAATGATACCGAGCTCTCAGCTAATACACCTCAGTTGCTCCGGGAAGGTGATGAGATCCGATTTGGAGACCAACAATTCACCATAGAATAGAAAGTAGATCGTACCTAGAAACCCTTCTTGTTGAGAAGGGTTTTTCTTTGTCAAATAAGAATGATTTTTTATTTCTAAATCTATTCTTCCAATGTGAGAATCCACTCTGCCAGAGCATTGATTTCTTCAGCGGATAAACGACCTTCCCACGAGGGCATACCACCTGACCCGTTGGTGATTATATTGGCATAAAAGGACGCTTCTTGGGTAAGGCGCTCTGGAAGCAGGGACGGTCCGCGTGCGCCAGATCGATCTGCACCATGGCAGCCGGCACACTTACTTGAGAATATAGCAGCAACGTCAATACCAGGCGCCTCAGCTTCACTTACCTCATCTATGGCTTCCGCCTTTGTATCCTCCCCTTCTGTTGACTCCTGTTCCGAATCCGCAGGTGCCTGCTGTTCTTCCTGTTGGGGCTGACTCTCGATCGGTACAGGCGTGGGAGTTGGGGGCACTTCCCTGGGTGTACATGCGGTTATCAGAATCAGTAATCCAATGACAATGATCCAATAAACGTTAATCTTTTTCATCTGAGACTCCTATTTCTACGGACAAATAGCACTCGTACTATATATCACATTGCCCTGTATTTGAGTATCTAAATTTATATATTAATGCCGTTCTCCTGGAAGAAACTGAAACCCAAATGATAGGTTTCATGTACAATTCTAAATACCTGCTCCGACCATTGCAAACCCACCCAGGATATGATCTGATGAAAAGAGTACTCTCTTCTAGGGAAAGCAGAATGCAGGTATTGAGGGACAATAGATATCTGACAGGTTTAAGTGATTCTATCCTGCAATACCTGGTTCAAAACACGCACTTATCTGAGTACGATGCGGAAGAAATCATCATCCGTGAGGGCCAGCCTTGTCAGGGTTTGGGTATTATTGAGTCCGGCTGGGTGAAAATGTATAAGAATTCTCCTACCGGACGAGAAATGATTATCAATATTATCGAAGCGGGGGACTCATTTAATGAAGTCCCGGTTTTTGATCAATTAGATAACCCGATTAATGTGGGAGCCATCACAGACAGCAGGATCTGGTTGATTGATGCCATGGCGTTGCGATCGGTGATATCCAATCATCCGGAGGCTGCTCAACAAATCATTATCAACTTATCTCAGAATTTACGCAAACTGGTCGGCATGGTTGCTGAACTATCATTTTATACCGTGACTTCCCGGTTGGCACGGTTGCTGCGAGAACTGCCCCAAGACCAGCTTTCTGGGAGCGGTTCACAGCGATTGACCCAAGATGATTTGGCAGCCCGCATAGGTACTGTACGAGAAGTTGTTGCCCGCTCCCTAAAAGAGCTTGAGAAGAGCGGGGCGATTGAACTCAACAGGGGCAAGATTAAGATTGTAAATCTGGACAAGTTGATCGATTGTGAATGAACAGCCGAGGTGATTGATATCACGTGAAATAAAACAATAACAGTACTTGTTGATTTAACCCAAGGACCGCTATCTCAGATTGATAACGGTCCTTTTGTTTAATAATCAAATTGTTCTCTGGGCCAACGTCTTGAAAATGAATATAAAACCAGGTGAGCTTACGAAATCATTTTTTCCAAGCTGGCGGGAGAATGGTGGAAAAGCACAGATTTGGAGATCAGCCATATACCAAGTAGGATCAATATGCTTCCGCAAATGAACAATGCATTATGAAAAGCGTCTGCATAGTTGATGACATCCATCGTGTGAGTTGGACCTGCCCACATCTGCACACTGAGAACTAACAAACCTGCTACGATTGCTGTGAGACCACCGGCTGCGCCAGATGAATCAGTCGTGTCTTTCTCGAATAGTGCCATTTCCCGAAACCTAGGTAATCGGAAGAGTAGGAAAATCACCAGTGTGATGATTGTAAAATAGACGATAAAATCAACTGGCTTCGAGGATCCCCTTAGGGCGCGGGAAGTAAGCATATGGGTACCCCCGGTGACGATTCCCAGTATCAGCGCAACAAGAGCGGCACTTTCAGCGTTTTTCTTACCTTTGATAAGATCGATTGTTGCCCGGATGCCTAGGATACCGATAAAAATACCTACCAGGACATAAAGAATATACAACCATTGATAAGGGAGCAGCGTTTCCATATCATATTTGGCTGGCCAAAGCGCAGCGCAGGTTGTCCCTGCGCCACCTAACAAGGTGATAGCGGCTGTGATGCCTAGAAAAGAATGCCGATGAACCGCAAAAATTTCTTCATTGTATTCCTCTCCCTAATCTCTGATAATAATTCGCTTCCTAGTATGGTAGATTATCCAAACGAAAATCCGGCTACAAATGCAGCTGTCATTAAGAGCAACAACACCGGGAGCAACGTGAGGATGGTCTTCTGGGAGAGAATGGGCTGGCCCGCTCTTAGGAAAGCCAGTAGTAATCCTCCCATACCGATCAATGCGCCGCCCAGACCAACAAGTGAAAATCCAACTGGCATGGTTCCCTGAATACTGAGTATGATAGGCAGGAGAAATATGATCAAACCCGCGATTCCATGCACAATTGCCAGGACAATGGTGGCACTTTTGCCCGTGACGGAAAATCGTGTGATCACAATCGCGGTAAATCCCACCACGGAAAAAATGAGATAGAGGATAGTATACTCGGGCAAGTGTTCTGAGATCAGCCCCAGGGAAAGGCTGAGGGGGATAAGGGTTGAGACTATTACCACTGTCTTACTCTCCAGCCCTTCGAATCCCAGGATGATTAATATCAATCCTGCCACTAATAATGTGCCAAATCCGATGGTATAGAACCAGATCGTCAGCGGTTCCATTCCATCCATTCCTGCTGTAATTTGGTAGGCCGCAAGTAAACCTGTTGCCAGCAGAAGAATCCGATCCGCAATTGATATTCTTTTCATCTGCTTAGAATCCTACTGAGAACAAGAGAAGCATGGAGCTCAACATGTACAAAGAGGCATATTTAAACAGACCCAATGTGATCCTGTCTGAGGGAAAAGTTAGGCTTCGTACGGCGAGGACCAGCAAACCGACTGCCATCACAGCCATCAATCGCAGGAAACCCCAGGTCATTCCTACCCCGTAGGCAGCTAAGCCCATTGCCAGAGCGGTCAAGATACTGGAGACAGCGATTATCAGCCGGGTAGTTTGGAAATTGTATGCACTCGGGAAGGTTGGGATGTTTGCGGCCTGGTAATCTTCATGATAGCGGATGCTGAAGGTGAGGATATGGGTCGGTATCCAGAATAAAATCGCCATAGCTAGGGCAATTCCGATCCAGTCAATTTGACCTGTTCCCAATACCCGGCCCGCCAACACTGGCATACCACCTGAAATTCCCCCCCAGACAATTGACCAGGCAGTCCGTCTCTTCAACCATATGGTGTATATCACTACATCAAAGAACAATCCCGCAAAAACCACAGCACCGTACAGTAGATCCAGGGCAAGTGCCCAGGTGATCCCCACAAAGGAAAGGATGAGGCCGAGGATCAAGGCTTCCTGGGGACTTGTTTTCCCGGTGCTTAAAGGACGATTGCAGGTCCTAGGCATCATGGCATCAATATCTCGGTCATACCACATATTCAGCACTGTGCTGCCGCTGATTGCCAGAAATAAGCTTCCTGACAAGGCTAACAGCGTGGGGATATTCAGGATAGGGCAGCGAGCGCTCATGTATCCAGCCAAGCCGGTGATGAGAAGCAGCCCGGTTTGGAGGGATTTGATAAGTGGGAAGTATTTTGTTTTTATTATTTTTAAGTCAGTTATGATCCTAATCATAAATCATCCAACTTTTCTGGAACAAGGGGGGTTTTCGCAAATCTCCTCACATTGTACATCTTTTTCCTGAATTTGTTTTGGTTGAATTCCTCACATCAGGGAAATTGTTTAGGGATCTTGAGCACAGCGGAATCCGACGTCGGGAGCATAATAGGTGGGTCCTGCACTATTTCTTTTCCAAACCCGCAGGTCTACTTCGTAAGAGTAAAAGCTGCCTCCCCGCAGGTAGCGGTAATGCTGTTTGGGATAATCATCCCCGGTCCACTGCCAGACATTCCCCGCCATATCGTATAAGCCGTAGGGGCTGGCTTGATCCAGCGTTTCATAATCCTGATAGGTTGACCCATTGTATAAACCTACCGGAGTTGTATTACCCAATTTGCCGGAGATCTTTTCAAACAGGTCATGGGAGGAATAATAATTGGCATGGTTAAATTTAACTTCCATTCCCCAGGGGAATGCCAGGCCATGTCCATCTACAATCGCAGTCCCCCGGGCCGCTTTTTCCCATTCAATCTCAGTTGGTAATCGCCATCCATAATAGGCGCAGTAGGCTTCTGCTCCAAACCAGGTCACCATAGTGACGGGGTGGTTGGTATATTCTGGGATAGTGGAGAAAGTCTGACCATCAAATCTAATACGTTCGCCCGAAGTGTTGAGTGGGTAATGAAGTTTATTGCCAGCTTCAATCTGATCCTCATGTTCGTAGCCATCAAACTGATCTCCGGGATAGAATCCGAAAGCACCATAAACGATTGAGATATTTTCGTTCTCCACTACTGTCACATCTCCTATGCTGATACCATCAGAAACAACCTCATTCAGATAGTGAGAGTATTGTTGATTGGTGACATCTGTGATCATGATTTTGTAATCATAATCCAGATCGATCATGTGATCATGTTGTCCGCTGGGAAACTCTCCAGAGGGAATTAAAACCCACGACTCGGGATCTACTCCGGTGTCAATATACTCCGAAGGGGTTACACTTGAGATGTCAATTGCAGGACTGCAGGCAGCCAAAAAAAGCAGCAGCAGAATTATCAAAAAGCGTTTCATTCTGACACCTCCTCCAGGGAAGCAGTTAATTCCTCTAATTTTCTCTTTCCCTCAGCGATTTCAGCTTCGGTTGCGATTTTTGTCTCCTGTTTCAGTTCCTCAGCCCAGCGCCCCTGCTTCAGGAACAGATCATACAGGCGCCAGAGCAAAAAGACAGCCAGGATCACCAGAACACTTGCTAGGCCAATGTCAACGAGCAGCATGGTCCAATTCACCACTGCTTGTTGTGCGGCTTGTTCAACAAAAAGTCGCTTCATAGAAAACACGGTTACTGCACCGAATGCCAGGTCGGATCCCAGGATGATCAACCACCCGAACCATTTCCTCGCTTTTCCCTTCAAGCCGGAAAGATCAGCATAATAAAAAAGGATAATGGTCGCGATTAACCCGGAAAGAATATGCCAGTGCCCGGTTAAAATGATGCGCTCTTCCCTGTGGGGCCAGACCCGGAATATTTCATCCAGCTTTACAGCCATGAAGATTCCCACTCCACTGACTGTAAAGTTCATGAACACCATCTGCCAACCGGTACCGAACTTGAGGGGATCGTGAACCAAGGCTTTGATTTTTTGCCAGGCGGAAGGTTTTGCCAGCCCTAATTCTTTAACGCGGCCTCTGATCAAAGCATCCCAGGAGTAGATAACATACATCAAGGCAGCCAGTAGGATAAAAGTTGATCCAATGTATATTGTTGTATGGGCCCATTCCAGCCAGACAACAGAAAGTGCACCAGCTGTAGTGATGATCATACCGAGGTTCATCAGCGGCATGGATATCTTATGATAAATACCTTTAAATTTCATCCAGCGCCCGACGATCAACGTGATAGCCACAGCAATCAGAGTAAGCATGATATGCAAATGACCTATAATGGCTTTCTGCAGCAGGGTCTTTTCCGGAGTCCGGATCAGGTCTTCTGCCAGGAAGGTTTCATGACCATTTCCCCAATACGAACCTGTTACAGCGCCGAAAGTGGACGAGACCAGCGTGGCTATCGCCATCACAAAGAATGCCAGTCGTTCCAGATCCACTCCCTTTTTTGTCCTGGCAAAAGGAGAATCAGGGGGAAGAAGGTACTCTTTTTTCCAGGGCCAAAGAGCGGCAGCCAGTAATAACCCTGCAAAGAACACCAGAGACAATCCCAGGATATATAGACCATGGAAAACGAAATTATGTCCGAAGTAACCAAACCACAATCCAAAGATCAGACTGGTCAAATAACCAACAGTGATAGTGGCGTTGATAGTTACCTGCTGATGCCGTTTCATGGGAACGATATCAGTTATAAAATATACTTCCGCAGCGACGACAGTCATGGCAATGGTGTGGTAGAGCAGGATTATCCGGCCTTCACGCTCAGCCTGAATCAGGTCTAAGCCGAGAACTCTAACGGTTATATCTCTTACTCCCCATTCCACCATCGGTCCAGAGAGAGTACCAAAAATTGCGGTTACCAGGGCGACAGCGGCGATCGCTACCAATGCTAATCCGCGTGTTGAAGTGAATAAGTATGTAAATCGTTTTGAAATGGCCTGCATTTAATTGCCTCCTGAAGAAAGCAAATCGGTTAGATATGCAATGAAAACAACTCACCCAGCGCTGTGAAATCTACCAAGAGCATAACACAGCGCGGATGAGAGGTCTTTATTAAAAGGCAATATTCTTTTTCAAAGTTATTTCAATGAGCCGATATCTTTTCTGAATCCAAACGTGAATGCTAGTGTCATTAAAAACAACAGCGGTGCCAGGATTGTAAACACGAACGCTGCACTGAAAAACAAAAACTGACTGCCGGAGACCAGGAACGCTAACGCGATGCCCCCCAAACCGATCAAGGCGCCGCCGATACCAACCAACCAGAAACCCTTGGCGGCATCTTTCTGGAAAAACGGCAATAAAAAGATGATCAAACCGGCTACGCCATGAAAAACAGGCACGGCCAAACTTTTTAAGGACATTCCACCTATACTGGTGACAGCGACAGCCAACAAACCCAGCAGTGCAAACCAGGAATAGATTTTTTTATAATCAGGGGCAAATTGGTTCATTAATCCCATCGAGATTCCCAGAGGAATTAAGGTTGCCACAGTAAGCACATAGGATGAAGCCAGGATATCCCAGCCGAAGAAAATCAACAGTAGGCCGGAGACAAGTAAAACACCAAAGCCCATCATGTAGTAAACATCATAGAGAGCTTTTTCTGCCTGGTATCGTTTATAGAAAAACCAGAGCATATAGATGGCGGTAAGGCCGGTCAAGAGTAGAATCAATCCATCAAAGTTAATCATTGGGTTGAACATGGGGAACTCCTTTATGATAAAGATATTTTAGGTCACTCCGCACGTGAAAAAATTCACGCGGGTTTAATTTATTATTATTCAAGAACTCTCTCCTGTCTGTGATTTAAGTCACAAAAGATATTTAATAACAGGAAGAGTACTACTAAAGAAAGACAATTCCCTTACTGCGTTTGACTGAATAGTATCCCTTTTGCCACGGATCTCTTTAGAAATCTGGTTTTCGATGAATTGGCCTTAATAGTATTTTAATATTCTCTTCATAAAACATCAATAATTACTAGTTATGATCCCTAGCAGTATGAAATAGAACCTGTTATGTACGTTCCCCTGAAGGATCAGGGAAAAGGAAATTTACAATCATGGAGAAAAAAAGAATATTTTCAGTTCAAACACGGAACAATATAGTCTTGGATATTTTCTTATTGATATCGGGGCTGGTTACAGCACTTTCGGGTATTTACTTCTTATTCCTCCCTGTAGGCGGGTATCAAGGGGGAAGAAACCCGCTTTACGGTGTAACGATCTTCTTTGAACGCCATACCTGGAGCGATATCCATATCTGGGCAAGCGTTTTGATTCTTGCGCTGGTTCTCTTGCATATTCCTTTGCACTGGGAGTGGATCGTAAAAATGACCAAAAGTGGATTTCGATCTATGCTCGGGAAAAGCAGATTAAATAAATACAGCAAATTCAATCTGGCAATCAACATCTTAGTTGGGTTGTCCGGCTTGATCTGTGCTATCAGCGGAGTATATTTCCTGCTGGTGCCTGGGGCTTCCCACGCATCACCGGTAGGAGATCCAGAGTGGCTTTTTAGCCTATTGACATGGGATTTAATCCACACCTGGAGCGGGGTAGTGGCGATCTCAGCTGCCGTTCTCCATTTCTGGATTCACTGGAAGTGGGTCTTAAAAGTCCTTAATAAATATTGGAAAGTGTGGACTAAAAAACTAGTCTTCCAGAAATTAGATCAAGCCATTGTGGTACCCAGTAGTGAGGGGTGAAGATTATTAATTAGAGAGGATTAACTACTACAAAAGAGGTATAAAATGATGAAAAAAATCTTGATGTGGACTTTATATGCAGCATTGGTAGGGATATTGATTTTTGGGGCTGTAAACCGCACCGCAGCCAAAATAGAACCGAGCGGCAAACCGTATGCCGAATCGTCAGAGGGATTATCAACTGGATTTGGGAGAGGTGGTTCCGGAAAAAACGAGCAGCCTGGTGGGTTTGAGGATGAAATCCACGCCTCGAATCTTGAAGAGCATGAGTGGGTGACCCTTTCCGGGGTGATCTCATCCTTTTCTGCTCAAGAGATGCTCGCAGTAATGGATAATGGAGAAACCATATATGTTGCTGGTCGCGCCTGGAGGTTTGCCCTGGAGCAGGGATTTGATCCCCGCCTGGGAAATCAGCTTACAATGCATGGTTTCTTTGAGAATGGGGAGTTTGAACCGGCTAAGATTAACAATCTCAGCACCGGTCAGGTCGCGAATCTTAGAAGTGAAACCGGCCGACCCCTTTGGGCGGGCAATAACACATATTAGGTTTGAAGCACTCCAGAAAGGATGGAATCTGAGGGATTCCATCCTTTTTTCTTTTCCCTATATTCCCTGCATGTTTTATCAGAAATAATAGTCTGCTCTTGCAGGAGTATATATTCAGGCAGGTTCCCTTAATTATCGATCAGGAATTCCCTCCCGTCAGTGTTTAATGTTTCCAAGTGGGTTGTTAATAACAATCACGGATCTTGAAAAGATCCGTGATTTAACTATTTATAAGGATGACCGGCTCAGTCACCCCTACTCATCTACTCTGATTTCCCTTCAATTTTTTGCCACAGTTTGGGTATTACAAATAGGACCACCAAGATTGTGGAACTGATGGGTGCCAAAGAGAACAGGGAAAATCTCCCCAGTTGTTGCGCTGTGATAACCGCAAGGGGATACCCGACTACAATTTCCAGTACACCGGCGGTCAACCCGAGTACTCGCATCCATTCTTTCGGCTGCATTATGACCCCCACTGTGACAATTCCCCAACCAAGCATGGCTGCCCAATGCAACCTCTGGACAAACACGAAGAAGGGCATGCCAATGGTAATGATTCTACTTAAACTAGCGATACCATTCATCAGGCAAAATACCCAGGCCATCCCCAGGAGCAAACCCAGCAGCGCTCGACCCCAGGTGCGTTTCCCGACCAGAAGGACGAGAAGGAAGTAGAGAACCAAATATGGCCAAAATAGGATGAAATACACTGGGGGCAAATTAGCTGCCATGAAGGGGACATTGATGAACCAGGCTCCCTGCAACGCCAGCACAATGGCTATCATGGAAAGCAGAAAAGCCCATTTCTTCTTGGTGAAGAATCCATAGGCGCTGATCAGAAAGATCACTCCCGCAATCATACCGAAATCTGACATTGCGGGATGGATGAATTTTAAAAGGATCTCACACCCCGGTTCAGCCGATTCTGCATTCATGCCGGTAACATACCATTTCAGGAAAATGACTGAATGGCCAATAATACCCATCAGGCCGCCGATAATGGCGAGAACTCCACCAAGGACCCTGTTTTGCTTCATTGGAACACACTCCTTTGTATGCTGTTTCATAAAAGTGAAATATAATACAAAGTAATCAAGATGTCTTTGCCTTAACGCAAATAATGAGTAAATCAATACGATAGAAGATTGTTAGATGTTGGAAGCTGGAAAGGAACATGTATTATGTTGATGGAATTGCTCAACAAAAATCCTGTTTTCGCATGCCTGGATCAGGAAGAACTGAAATCGGTTGCTAAATCAGCCAACAGACACAAGTACCAGAAAGGAGAATGGATTGCCCATCATGGCCAGGATTGGCCATTTCTTTTCCTGATTGAAAGTGGAACTGTTCAGGCGCTCAAAGAGTCACCTGAAGGTCGCAGCTTGCTGGTTGTGGAACTAGAAAAAGGGGAAATATTTTGGGGCTTGAGTTTTTTCATTGAAAATGCCCCCATGCCTGTTGCATTGGTTGCCAAACAGAATACCAACTTATTTCTCTGGTCCTTGGATTATCTGAAACCGATCATTCTTAGAAACGGAGAAATGTCCTGGGAGCTAACCCAGCTGATGATCTTAAAAATGCAGTATGCTAGTGAGATACTAAATGAATTTGCGTTTCAACCTACTACGGGACGTCTCGCTCGACTCCTTCTGGAACACTTTGAAGATGCCGTTGGGGATTATGTTTCAAGAGACATGACCCTGGATGAGATGGCAGCCCGGATTGGCTCTACGAGGGAGATGGTTTGCCGCCATCTGTATCACTTTGCAGATCAAGGCGTGATCCAAATTAACCGCACGGAGTTAAAGATCACGAACCAGACCTTCCTGGAAGGATTAGCAGGAAAGGGAAAACAATAAGAGGTCCTGGGTTCGGAATCTAGTTGACAGGTTGGAACGGTCACAGATGATCAACTATTTGAGATATAGTCCTGCTCCCCGGGATCAAACAAGGTAATTAATCCCAAAGCGCCCATATTGGCAAACAGCAGGGGAGCTAAAAAAGGTGCACCTCGGATGAAACGCTCTGGGACAAACTCTCCTCTCGAGGTTAAATTGTCCAGGATGTGTAATCCAGTGCCGAGAACGCCTACCAGGATCAAACCCAGCATCACCAGAAAATAAATCAGGATATCCCCCCGCCTGGGATGGGGGATCAGCGCCATGATCACTGGAGAAATTACGCCCAGAATTCCTGCAATCACTGGAACCCACAGCCAGGGATTCACAAAAGATGTTCTCGCATGATCCAACACGCTGCTGACTAAGGTAGCCAGTGTACCAAGGCTGACCATGAGTAAAAAAGCCCTGGTTTTGTTATATGGAAGTTGGAAGTATTTCCCGCTCCAGATCAACAACCTCCCGCTATCAATCGGTTCTTCCCTCCAGACTGCGCTGAGCCCCAATAAACCAACCAATGAGAATACGAGTGGTCCTACGACTGGGGGAGCCCAAACCAGTAGTTGAATTGATATTTTCATACCTGGAGGGGCAGTGGGTAAGATAGCCCGGATAAAGTGAAAGTATGCCCCCAGTAATCCAATCCCAATACTGGATATAAAAACCAGATTGGCTACCGTGATAGCAATTTTTCGTTTCCTAATGGCAATCCACCCAGCAATCAGTAGCAGTACTCCAGCGACTGGACCGAAAATAATCGGGATCCACTCCCGGAATACAATAGTTCCGCTGAGTTTATGAGCCAGGTAAATATCAATCCCTAAAAAGATTTCGTTCACAGCTGCCATCAGCAGCATCATTTGATCTCTGGAAAACGGGAATCGGACTCGGGCGAGCGGAGGAAAAAGGACTTCTAAATATCCTTTCATTTCTTAATCACCCTCCCCGACCTCGTGCAACTTTTCATTAACCATTTCTTGCAGTTCTGCTAGGTCATGCAGGACTTCATACGCGCCATGCCATTGAGCGTAATCAGGTCCCTGCATCCAGGTGCCAAATTTTGCTGTTCGACCCCAGTGATGCCAGAGGTTAAAGAAGGTATAGTCGATTGGTTCATCAAAGGGAGCTGCAGTTAATAAACCTGCTTCCTGGAGTGGTTTGATGATTTCCTGGCTCTTCAGAACCCATATATTTACGCGTTCTGTGGCTTTATCTGCATCGATGTAAAAATTTGAGATGAAATTCTCGTTGTGGCACTCGATGCATATGCCTTGCATAGCATTCATGTTATCTTCCCAATTAGGCCGGCGGGTGCTGACAGGTGCAAATAGATACCAGGTTAATCGGTCTCCAACATCATGGGTGGTGGATTGATTACCGAAACCACTCATATGGCAAATAGCGCAAGTCGCAGCAGGGAAATCTTCTGTGGACAAAGTGCCGGCTTCAGCGTCCCAATGCCAGTTATCACCCATAGTGGCATAGGCGATCCCATGGGGTGATTCCTGGTATATTTCGA
The DNA here is from genome assembly GCA_030609055.1 of Chloroflexota bacterium. Lineage (GTDB taxonomy): Bacteria > Chloroflexota > Anaerolineae > Anaerolineales > UBA11858 > B10-G9. The sequence goes on from JAUWCZ010000010.1 coordinate 16,494, forward strand.
ATTGGGGATGGTCGGGACCAATATGGCAGGCATTACATGTTTCTGGTTTTCGAGCCTGCTCCAAGCTGTATTGATGCCGGAGATGGCATTTCTGGCACTGCCCCACAGACCCATCAGCTGCGGGTTTGCCGACGTTATGGCAACCTTCACAGGTAAATTTGGTCATGTCCGGTCCTTCAAGAGCGGCAATCGCATTCCGGGATTTGTCGGGTGCATATTGCCCTTCAGGGATAGATTCATAGAGTGCTAAATGTTCAACTGAGAGATCTTTTGATCCAAAAACAGCAATATAAGCAGGAAGGCCATGGCGGCTTTGATTAAATTCTGCCACTTCCTGCTGATGACATTCAGCACACATCCCTGATGTAGGTGCAGAGAGAATAAAAGTTCCCTCATGCTCTACTGCCATTGGATATTCTCTCTGGACTTCATGGCAATCCCGGCAGGAAACTTCCGCGGCTGCCATAGTGCTGAATGAATACTGCTGCACAATTCCGGGAGTCTCATCGCGATGACAGGTCACACAATCATCATTGCTGGTTGCAAGCGCATCTCTTGGCTCTGTGGCATTTGTTAGGCTTTGGACGGATTGATTGATCGATATAAATACCAATCCAAAACCGATCAGGATAAATACAACAACGAGTCCAGCAATCCAATATCTTGAAATCCGGCTGCTCCTTTTTTCAGAATTGGTCATGGTCTACCTCCCACGATAATAATATCTGATGCGGATTGCATGAAGTCTTATGTTTTTAATAATGAAATCGGTTGACTATTAACAAATCATTCCCCGGATCCAGTCCCAGGAACTCTGATGTGTGGTTTTACTCAGAATATTTCCCAGGTTTAAATGTTCGCACCTGTTTGAAGGGTTTTACCTGGGCGCCGACATTATTTTTAAGAATTTGCCCGGAGACATGCATCAAGGTGTCATGATCAAAATGAGGGAGTTTTTGCATACTTGCCAGGCAGGGATAGTGATGGTGAAGTAAACCGGCTTTTTCTTCGGCTTCATCTGCTGAGAGACCAACCAATCCATCCGCCGCATACCTCGCACATCCGCATACTGCGTCACGGACAACTTCAACCGAGGTAATAGTACGGGTATCAGGATCAATCTCCAGGGTTAATTCTGGTTGACCAAAATAACGGGCAAACTCGGAGATGAGTGGATTATCATACTCTGCCGTCTCGTGACGGGTGACACCGTAGGTAGATTCAGTTAGAGAGCAGAGCGGTTTGGGAGTGGCGCAATCAATGCCAGCTTCTTCTAGCCAGCCATGCAATTGGCGGTCCAAACCGCGGGGCAGCCAGAGTTCATCGTCAACCGCGACCAGCACTGCCTGGGCATTTGTCATTCTGGCGATGTCTGGCAACAATTCAGCAGCCCCTTTGTGCTCTGCAAAGGAGAGGATTAGATCTGACGGGGGAAGTTGGTCGGGAAGGAAATCTTCTGGATCATCAATAAAAGGAGGAAAAACTGGGGGGGTTTGCCAGATTTCTATTTCCCAATCCTTCGGACCGAATTCCTGGATATTCCGGACGTGCCGTTTCCCATATTCTCCAGAGACGATAGCTAGAATTTTCATTGAGATGCTCCTTAATAACACCACTAATCGTCTAACAATAAATATAACAACATCAATACTTCAGTTTTGGCATGGATGCTGTGAGGAATCCGGGGCGGGATTCGCACCCAGGTTCCGGTTTGGGCGGTTTTTGTATCCTCTCCGAGGACGAGGTCTGCTTCGCCTTTAATAAAATGTAGCAGTGCCGGGACAGCGGCAGTGTGTTCTGATAGTTCCTGTCCGGGATGAAATCCAAACAAGATGGTTTTGATAGAACCGTTCTGGTAAATGGTTCTACTGAGGATGCTGTCCGGGGGGAAGGATTCGATAAGGTCCTCAAGCTTTTCAAAATAGATAGTTTCTGAAGTCATAGCACATCCCTTTAGAAATTGATCCGATTTTTATTATTCCTGACTGAACAATGGAAATTACATCAAACGGAGGTCAGGAACAACCCAATTGTACCCCAGGAGTTTCCAAAGATTATTCAGACACAATCTCATTTCGTATAACCAACCTGATGACCAGTCAAACCCTACCTGCTTGATTTAATAGGTAGCTTTTTGTACAATGAAAAGTACAAATGAATACTTCAATGTTGTAAGACTGGCAAACGTCTTACCCTAGGGAGCTTGTCATGGATACCGACAAAGTGGATATCATCAAGGTTGCAGCGACGTCCCGGACCTCAGCCGTAGCGGGGGCAATTGCAGGCATATTTCGTGAGCGTCAATTTGTGAATGTTCAGGCAATTGGAGCCAGTGCAGTCAACCAGGCTGTTAAGGCGCAGGCACTAGCTCGTGATTACCTCGCTGAGGATGGATATGATGTTGTCAGCATTCCCGAATTTGTTGATGTTGAAATTGACGGAAACATTCGGACAGCGATCAGGTTCACTGTAGTACCTCGTTTGGTTGAACCCTGACTCTCCGCTGATGATTAACGCGTTTCAATTCCGATCCTAATACTCGGAAGGAAGGTTGCTTAACGCGGACTGGATCTATTGATTTTCTCTCCCGGATCAAACTAATTCTAATCTCGAAAATTTGCCTCCGTTTAACCCGCGTGGTAGAATCAGGATGCAGTCAGAAATCTCTAATCCTTCCCTGCATTGACAGGGTGGGATGTGTTTAAGTGTGAATTATGAGTTCGTCTGGACAGTTCTGTTTGTGATCTACAGATGAGCGAATAACCAGGACGGTGGTGAATATGGAGTCCCAAGTAAGTACCTTTACTACAAAAAAAGGATTAGCCCAAATGCTGAAGGGGGGCGTGATCATGGATGTAGTCACTGCTGAACATGCAAAGATCGCCGAAGAGGCTGGTGCAGTTGCCGTGATGGCGTTGGAGCGAGTGCCCGCAGATATCCGGGCTGACGGTGGCGTTGCCCGCATGAGTGACCCAGAGTTGATCACAGAGATTATGAAAAGGGTCTCAATTCCTGTTATGGCCAAGGTCCGTATCGGGCATTTTGTTGAAGCACAGATCTTGGAATCTTTGGAAGTTGATTATATTGATGAATCTGAGGTGTTAACGCCGGCAGATGTAGCTCACCATATCAATAAACACGTCTTTAAAACCCCCTTTGTCTGTGGATGCAGGAATTTAGGGGAAGCACTGCGTAGAATAGGTGAAGGCGCAGCAATGATCCGGACCAAAGGGGAAGCTGGAACAGGAGATGTTGTTGAGGCTGTCCGGCATGCCAGGACAGTATTTAGAGAAATTCAACAGTTGTGCAATATGCCGGAAGAGGAATTAATGACTTTTGCCAAGAATATAGAGGCACCGTATGAGCTAGTCAAAGAAACTCGCCAGCTTGGCAAGCTTCCAGTTGTAAACTTTGCTGCAGGCGGTATTGCTACTCCAGCTGACGCAGCTTTGATGATGCAGTTGGGCGTTGATGGTGTGTTTGTTGGATCGGGTATCTTTAAATCCGGAAACCCAGCCAAACGAGGGGCTGCGATCGTCAAAGCAGTTACCCATTTCGACAATCCTGAAATTCTTGCTGAGGTCAGCCGGAATTTAGGGGAGGCGATGGTGGGAAGGAACGTCACCGATCTAGCAGACAACGAACGCCTGGCAGAACGAGGTTGGTAATCCCTGTCAGGTGGATAACATAAATCCCAGCCTATGAAAAAAACCCGACAACCTTTTGACCCTGGTCATTTTAAGGTGGGTGTTTTAGCCTTGCAGGGTTCGTTTCGGGAACATCTGGCTGTGCTAAAAAGGATTGGGGTAGAGGTTGTTGAAATAAGGCTCCCGGAGCAGATTCAGGATCTGGATGGGATCATTATACCTGGTGGGGAATCGACCACAATAGGAAAACTTGCGGTTGATTTTGATTTGCTAAATCCTTTACGTGAATTTGGTGGGAAAAAGGCCATCTGGGGTACCTGTGCTGGCGCAATCATGTTATCTAAGGATGCCCATCGTAATCAACCCCTGCTTGGGTTAATGGATATCACCGTTGACAGGAACGCATTCGGAAGACAGATTGCAAGTTTTGAAACCGAGCTGGATATTCCCGCGCTGGATATCATTTCATCAGCTCCATCATCCTTTCCTGGAATTTTTATTCGGGCACCATTGATCACCGCGGTAGAAGGTGAGGCAGAAATCCTGGCGAACTTGCCGGATGGTCGGATTGTCGCAGCCAGACAGGGGCATTTGTTGGCGACTGCCTTCCATCCTGAATTAACGGATGACGATCGGGTTCACAGGTATTTTTTACATCTTATTCAAGAAAAGCGAGCAAGCTGAGAGCTAGACATTATGGCACGAAAAATTGTGTGGAAGGATTTACTACCCTTACCGCGCTACCAGAGACAACAGCAATATCTGGATAATACCTTGAGTTTGGTCTTCAATCCGGGATTATTCTCAAGTGCCCTGCTGTCTCTCACAGCTCCATCCAGCGGTTATTGTACTGCAGTACAATCACTTGATGGCGATCCTTATCCCTATCTAATTAGCCAGATCTATCATTCCCCAGCCAGTTTATCAGCCCGGGTAAGTTTCCTGGCGCCGATAGAAATGAGTTCCCACACCGGGTTTGTGAGGCTACTTACTCATCTCGCTGCTCGGGCAGGAGAAAGAGGTGCTGTGCAGGTTCTAGCAGAAGTTACCCGGGACACTCCTGAGGAAGACGCTCTCTACCAGGCTGGTTTTCGAACCTATGCCGAACAACAAATCTGGAAACTTCCCTCACATATTTCATCCAGTACTGCGAGTAAGAATTGGATCCCATTTTCAAGAGCGGATCAGAATCAAGTAGCAGAAATTTACCAAAGGATTATCCCCGGTACAGTCCAGAGGGTGGAACCACCCCCCACTTTATCGATGGCAGAAGGTTTGATATGCTGGCAGGAGGGAAAAGCAGCGGGTTTTGCAGAAACCAGGTTTGGTCCCAAAGGAATCCTGGTGGATTTCATACTAGCGCCAGAAATATCAGATCTGGATGAATATCTGGCTGGGTTATTTTTCTATTTGCCTTACAGGAATACCAGGGACATATTTGTCAGGGTTCGTTCTTACCAGGAAAGGATCGCAGCTGCCCTGGAAAGAAGTGGTGCTGAGCCTGGACCTAAGCAAAACGCAGTGGTGAAAAGATTGGCTGTCCACTATAATGCCAAGCAAACCTTCACTTACCAAACTTTTGAGAAACAACCGGATATCACCACGCCGATATCCAATACAAAGATTAAGAACTAAATATGTCAAACCACCGCATAACTGATAATTTAGACTCCCTGTTTGAAGTCCTTCCCCCTGATATCAGCAGTTCGATTACGGAAATAGGAAAAAATGCTGACCTGATTGAAATCATTCTCGATCTCGGGCGAATTCCAGCTGCGCGTTTTGCAGGAGAAGAATTTTACCTGACCAGCGAAGAGGTTACCCGGATTGAGATTGATTATGTTGTGCAGCGCATCGGTGAATTTGATGGTGATAACCGGGCTGGCCTAGCGCGTACCCTGCACCGGATTGCAGCGATCAGGAACCGAATGGGTGACATTGTTGGATTAACCTGCCGGGTCGGACGAGCAGTTTACGGGACGACGGAAATAGTAAAAGACCTGATTGAAAGTGGAAAAAGTCTCCTGATCCTAGGACGACCGGGAATTGGAAAAACAACCATGCTGCGAGAGGCAGCCAGGATTCTGGCTGAGAATAAACGAGTGATTATCGTGGACACCTCCAACGAAATTGCGGGGGATGGGGATGTTCCCCATCCTGCAATTGGAAAAGCCCGCAGGATGCAAGTTGCCCAGCCCTCCCATCAGCACGAAGTGATGATAGAGGCAGTGGAAAACCACAATCCGGAAGTAATCGTCATCGATGAAATAGGGAGAGAATTGGAAGCGCTGGCAGCCCGCACTATCGCGGAACGGGGAGTGCAGCTGATCGGGACTGCTCATGGTAATACTCTCCAGAACCTGTTAATCAACCCAACCCTGGCAGATCTTGTGGGTGGAATTGAGTCGGTCACCCTGTCTGATGAGGAAGCCAAGCGGAGAGGGACACAAAAAACTGTCCTGGAACGCCGGTCAAATCCCACTTTCCATGTTCTGATAGAAATCCAAACCAGAGATAGTCTGGCTATTCATCAGGATGTCGCAACCGCAGTAGATTCATTGCTGCGGGGCGAATTGCTGGTTCCTGAAATAAGGTCACGGGCAGAAGATGGAGAGATTAAGATCATAAAGACGCCCACCCGACCGGTTTTACAAAGTATAGGAGTGGATTCAATCCCTGTGGGAGATTATAAGGGGGGTGAAACTCATTGGAAGCGAGAACGAGGAGAACTGGAAACACTACATATCTTTACCTATGGTGTAGCCCGAGACCGCATGCTGAAAGCAGCCAAAATACTTAATGTTCCAATCGCGATTGAAAGAAATGTCAGGGACGCCCGGATAGCTGTTACATTGAAGCATCACTACCGGGATAATCCCAAAGCGATTATGGAAGCCGAAGAGTTGGGTTTGCCTATCTTTGTCCTCCGGTCCAATACAACCAAAAGAATGGAACATCTATTAAAGGATGTCTTTAACCTCAAGAACGGATCTCTTTCCAAGAGTGAGGAACAAGCTTTGCAGCAAACCCAGGGTGCCATCCAAGCAGTACTCACTGGAGAACGGTGGGTTGAACTGCCGCCGGCTTCATCGTATATTAGGCGTCTCCAGCACCAAATGGTAAATCAAGCAAACCTGGTTTCTCATTCCTGTGGAAAAGATCCCAACCGAAGAGTGAGGATCTTCCGCGAAGACACTTAATCCGTGTCAGATAGGTCAGGCTTGGATTTTAGCCAAGGCTGTTCAAAAAACAAGATAGGATTTTCAAGTGCCTATGCCGGTAAAACAGGGCAAGTTTATCACATTTGAGGGACCTGATGGCAGCGGGAAAACTGCCCAGCTGGATATCTTAGCTGATGAGTTAATCCAGGACGGGTACCCTATACTGAAAACCAGGGAACCTGGTGGGACAGCCATCGGAGATCAGATTCGGGCAACCTTGCTTGACCTGAAGAATACAGCCATGGTTGATCGCACAGAAGCTTTGCTGTACCAGGCTGCCCGCTCCCAACTGGTAGAAGAAATCATTCGACCACACCTAGCAAAAGGTGGGATCGTGTTATGCGATCGTTATGCAGATTCTACTCTGGCATACCAGGGCTACGGTCACCGGAACACCATGGAATCGCTACAAGGAATTATTCACTATGCAACCGGAGGATTAATTCCGGATTTGACGATCCTGTTAGATCTGGATCCGGAAGTAGGGTTACAACGCCGGCTGGATGCAGGAGGAGTTAATAGATTGGATTCCTACGACATACACTTTCACCAGCGGGTAAGAGCGGGGTATCTGGATCTGGTCCAGGAAAACCCTGAACGCTGGGTAATCGTGGATGCTGGCCGGCCTATTAACCAGGTACAAAAAGAACTCAGGGAAATACTCTTGCAGTGGTTGACATCTTGGGGGTATTGAGCGGTTTTGTTGAATTGGTTGAGGGAAAGAAAAATCCTGTGAGCAGGAAAAGATTTAGAGATCAAGGCTGGGATCGAGCCCACTCCCTTCGGATCCCAGATCGGGAAGATCTTTTTCGATTTCCTCTGGTGGCTGACCTTTTTCCAGGCGGTCGACAACTTCATCAAATTCAGGTCCCATATCCTCTCCAAGTTCTCGGCTCATCCGGCGCATCATCTTTCCCAGCGCCTGGGGATCATCTTCTAGACCAGCTAATTGTTCTGGATCGGACAGCGATTCGAATCGGTCTTCCTCCGACCGGGCAACCCGGACTGGTTTAATTATTCGTTTGATTTTTGAGCTCTTGCACTTAGGGCAGCTTAATGGCCGGATTCCATAATCCTGGTAAGTCTGGAATATTTCGAATTTGTGATTACAATCAGTGCACTGGTATTCGTAATTTGGCATACCTTCAGACTCCAAAGGTTTGTACAATCATGCGATCCAATTATAATGGATAAGGATATTATGTTATGAATAATAACTCACCAGTAACTCCGTTTAATCTGATTTCACCAAATCCTTTGTTAATTGTCATATCCGGTCCTTCCGGTGTTGGTAAGGATTCCGTGTTGGAGGAGATGAAAATCCGCGGTCTTCCTTTTCATTTTGTGATTACAGCCACCACCCGTAAACCTCGTCCCGAGGAGGTGAATGGCGCGGATTATTTTTTCCTGTCCCAAGATGAATTCGCCAGAATGATTGATGAAGGAGAACTCCTGGAGTATGCTGTTGTGTATCAGGATTATAAAGGCATCCCTAAATCCCAGGTAAGGGAAGCTCTGGCAAGTGGAAAAAATGTCATCATGCGTATCGATGTTCAGGGAGCGGAAACAGTCCGGAAATTGGCTAAAGACGCGCTGTTGATTTTTTTATTACCTCAGGACGAAGAGGAATTGATCAACAGATTGAAAAAGAGAAACACTGAAACCAAAGAAAGTTTAAAATTGAGAATTGCTACCACCCGCCAGGAGTTCAAGAAGATAGATCTTTTTGATTATATTGTCGTCAACAAGGATGACCGGTTGAGCGAGACCGTTGATATGATTGAGGCTATTATCAAAGCGGAACAACACCGTGTTCACCAGCGAGAAGTAGATTTATGACCCATGTTTCATACTCCGTCTCTAACGAAAAGAATGGTCCGGTTCAACAGTTAATTCCTAAAATTCTCTCGGATTTCTCACGGGATTATAACCTGGATTTATCTCAAGATCCAATTGCTATGGATCGCATACGGGAAGCAGTGGAAAAAGCCCGGCTGGAACTGGATACTGCCTACCAGACTGAGATAAACCTTCCTTATATTAGTGCCAATGCTTCTGGTCCTATTCATTTGATTCGGGTGGTGACCCGGGAGGATATGAACCAGCAAACCTTGGAATCGGAAGGATCAGGAGAGGGGCATGTTAAGGCTCAACTACCCTTCCGAATTAAGTTGCCAGACCGGAAACCATTAGTTACTTACTCACTGATGGGCATTACTATAGCATTCTATTTACTGCAGCTTCTTACCCAACTATTAATGGGATTTGATCTTCCCGCCGCTTTTGGATTAAAAATTAATGAATCAATCGTAGCAGGTCAAGTATGGCGGCTGATTACGCCAATGTTTCTGCATGGGTCGATACTCCATCTTGGGTTTAATATGTATGCCCTCTTTATCCTGGGAAGGAGAGTAGAGCGCTTTTTTGGATCTTTTCGTTACTTGGGATTGTATGTGATTGCAGGTATTACCGGGAATGTGTTCTCTTTCTTCTTTACTCCATCGCCCTCATTGGGATCATCCACAGCGATTTTTGGTATCTTAGGAGCAGAGGCCGTCTTTATCTACCAGCACAGATACCTTTTTGGGGATCAGTCTAAGGTCGCTCTGCGACAAATTATCCAGGTTGCAGTGATCAATCTCCTGATAGGATTGTCTCCGAGTATCGATAACTGGGGGCATATTGGCGGCCTGATCGGAGGTAGTGCTTTTTCCTGGTTCGCAGGCCCCCAATTTTTGGTTCAGGGATCACCACCGCTGCTGTACTTAGAGGATGAGCGGAAGGAAAGAACAACTGGTATCATCTTTGTCCTGCAGATGATTGTACTGATTGGGCTGGTGGTCTTGATCATCCAGACTAGATTATGATGATTTTTATGAGATAATTATCCCCCTGAGTAATCAGTTCATCATGAAAATCAAAATCTAGATCCTGCGGTAAACCCCGAATGGGGTTATTGACTGGGTTATTGCCATCTGGTAAAATTTTCCGCGTCTTGTGCGTTGTACCCTTCGCACTGGGCAAACTCTATTAAAATTTTTAGAAAGGGCTAGATACTATGAAAGTACTGTTGTTAGAAGATGTGTATAAATTGGGCCGTGCCGGAGATATAAAGAAAGTGGCTCCCGGATATGCCCGGAATTTCCTTATGCCCCAGGGATTGGCTGTCTTGGCGACCCCGGGTGCGTATAAACAGGCACCGCGCATACAGAAAGAGGGTGAAATTAAGCGGGCTAAGGTTAATCAGGAGCTAGGTGGAGTTGCAGAACAACTGGAAGGAAAACGATTCACTTTTGCCGCCAAGGCCAGTGAGACCCGCCGTTTGTATGGTTCCATAAATATGCAGATGATCGCTGAAGCAGTCAGTGAGGCAATCGGTGTGACCGTCGAAGCAAAACAGATCGAATCCCAGCCTTTACGCATGATTGGGAAACACGATGTTGCCGTTCGCCTGACAGTGGATCTGATCCCCGAAATTGAAATAATTGTTCACCGGGAAGGTGAAACACCCGAATCCGCATTAGAAGAAGAACAGGAAGCAATCATGGCGGAGGAAGCCCTGGCTCAAATCCTGGATGAGGATGGTGAACAGGATGCAGGAACTGAAGACTCCGCTGATGAAAGTGAACAGGTCGCAGAAGATAATCAGGCTGATGAGAGTGCTGAAGAGGAAGTAGAAACTGAGGCAGACGAGGCAGAGTAAGAGTCCTTCAGCTTGTTGATAATTATGATAAACCGGTCTGGGATCAGCCAAACAGCTGGCCAGACCGGTCTTTGTATTGACTTATGATGGAAACCAAACGTACAGTTGGGGAGATCCTAAAACAAACCCGTGAAGAACAGAAACTCACATTAGATGAGATTTCTGTTATGACACGTATTAGGGTGAAGTATTTATCCGCCATTGAAGCGGATAATTATGATGTACTACCCTCCTCTGTCCAGAAAAAAGGATTCGTGCGTTCTTATGCAAGAGCTCTGGATTTAGACCCCTCCCCGTTGATAGCTCAACTGCGATTAACTATCGAGGAGGAATCGGGTGAATCCGAATATCCTGACGAGGTTTCAGTCCAGTCCTCCACAGCGGCAGAAACGCAGCCTTTGGGAGAGATTGGTGCCACATTAAAAACACAGCGTGAAAGACTGGGTTTTTCGTTGGCCAATGTGGAAAATCAGATCTTTATTCCCCAAAGGTATCTAATAGCAATTGAGAATGGCAGTCTCGAAGAATTACCTTCCACAGTTCAGGGTAGAGGTATGGTTAAGAATTACGCTCAATTCCTGGGATTGGATCCGGAACCATTGTTATTAGGCTATGCAGATGCCCTTCAAAATCGTTTGACTGCAGTCAGAGAACGCGCTCCTGATAGCGGCATTAACTCCTTGCGTGTTTGGTTTCGCCGTTTCCTTGCCAGTCCTACAATTGTATGGGTTGGAGTAATGCTGCTGATTGGTAGTGTGTCAATCTGGTCTGGCATGCTAGTCTTCGGGAATCGGGGAGGGACTCCTGGTCTTACAGAAACCATTCCCGGGGTTGCAGATATATTACTACCATCCCTAACATTCACACCAACACCTGAGCAGCCCCAGACTACTCCTGGTGAGATTGAGGTAGATATAGCTATCTCACCGGGATCTTTAGAGACCGAACCTGTTGGGGGAGAACCAACGACGACTCCGCAGATAACCGGAAATGAAAAAGTTCAAATTCAACTGATCATCCTCCAAAGATCCTGGGTAAGAGTGACTGTCGATGGTATCACTGCCTTTGAAGGAAGGTTGTTGCCGGGAAGCGTGAAAGTCTTCGGAGGGGAGCAGAGCATTGAGATTTTAACAGGGAACGCTGGAGGAGTAGAAGTGATCTTTAATCAACGGGATTTGGGTGTGATGGGGCTCTTTGGTGAAGTTATTGATCGGGTATATACCGCGGAAGGAATTGCAACACCCACACCGACGATTACACTCACACCCACCCCAACGGATACGCCTGAAGCAACCGTTACGCCAACTCTAACAGCAACTTCTGAACCCGAGTAACGGCATCAACAAGTAAACATTCTTCATGAATAATAAAACCTTTCATCTGGTCTCTCTTGGGTGCGCTAAAAACACCGTAGACTCCAATTCCATGGCGCAACTGCTCCAGCAGGATGGATATTCTACAGAAGAGGACCCCGCTAAAGCTGAAGTCCTGATTGTCAATACCTGTGGATTTATCGATCCAGCCCGGGAAGAATCTTATGCTGTTTTAAGAGATCTGGCTTTGGAAAAAGGAAAAAACCAGTTGCTGATTGCGGCAGGTTGCCTTACTCAGCGATATGGTGCGGATGTTGTTAAGAGGATTCCCGGAATCGATGGTGTCATCGGAACCCGACGTTGGATGGATATTTGTCAGGTGGTAAGTCAGCTAAGGAAGGAAAAATCACCTCAACCTTTATATCATCTGCCGGATGCAGAAGTCGTCGGACGATCCCCACAGGGGATAGTAGGCTCCCACATCCAGGGAAGTAGTGCATACCTGAAGATCGCGGATGGCTGCCGCCGCCCCTGTGCGTTTTGCGCAATTCCTATGATAAAAGGTACAGCAGTCAGCCGGCCAATAGAAAAAATCCTGCAGGATGCTCACTATCTGCAAAGCCAGGGTATCCGGGAAATAAATTTGATCGCCCAGGATACAACTGATTATGGGCATGATTTGGGTCTAAATGACGGTTTGGCTTCTTTATTGACGGAACTAACCAAGGCGGTCCCCGATGTGGATTGGATCCGCATCCTCTATGCTTATCCTGGGTACATAACCGACCAATTGATTGAGGTGATGGCTACCCATGATCAAATCCTGCCCTATATAGATATCCCCCTCCAGCATGCAGCCCCGGAGATATTAAGGAAAATGCGCCGTCCCGCAAATATGGATTGGGTATATCAGACGGTAGAAAAACTCAGACGGGCTATGCCTGAACTGGCGCTCCGCACAACCTTTATCGTGGGCTATCCGGGAGAATCAGAAAAGGCTTTCGCTACCCTGCTTGATTTTATTAAAGGGGTGCGTTTTGACCGGGTTGGTGTATTCGAATTTTCCTTTGAACCGGGAACGACATCTGAAGCTCTTGGAGATCCGATCCCGGCGGCTGTAAAATCGGAACGGAAAGAACACTTGATGCTTGCCCAGCAGGGCATCTCTCTGGAGATAAACCAGGTACTTGTGGGGCAAAGGATGGATGTATTAATTGAAGGGCAGGGAACTGTGGCTGGCTCGACGGAAGTGATCTCTCTAGGTAGAACCTATCGGGATGCGCCAGAAATAGACGGCATGGTGATTGTAGAAGGGGAGCTTCCTGAAGGGGAACTATCTCAGGTGAGAATTACAGGGGCCATGACTTATGATCTGATAGGCGTCCCAGTAACATCTCCAGAATCCTGAAATAATATCCCTGGTCTTCTCCTATAGTCAGCCTATTTCCGGATTCCTTGCATAGTTAAGCATTCCATGTTAAGTTAAACCATATGATAGATATCAATGATTCACGCATTGAATTTGCTTTGTCCGCGGTACGACAGGCTGCTTCCTTGGCCGGGGATATCCAGCAGGAGTTGGTATCCGAAGCATTAACAAAAGACGATCGATCTCCCGTAACCGTGGCAGATTTTACCGCCCAGGCAATTGTGGGTTATCTTCTGGAGGAGAAGTTTCCCGGAGCGATCCTGGTTGGAGAAGAGAATGCCGATATCCTGCGTTCACAGGAAGAGAAAAAAACCCTGGATCAGGTGACAGGTTACGTGAGTCGTGTGATTCCCGGAGTCACTCCGGATCAAGTGTGTGATTACATCGACCGGGGAGTTGATGATCCGGGAGATAGTTACTGGACGCTGGATCCTATAGACGGGACAAAAGGATTTTTACGGGGAGCCCAGTATGCCTGCGCCCTGGCTTATGTTGAGGGCGACAGAGTACAGCTGGGTCTCCTTGGATGTCCTAATTTAACACCTGATCTCCGGGAAGAAATTTGGGGGAAAGGGTCACTTTTGGTCGCCAAAAGAGGCGCAGGAAGTTGGATAATGGAGCTCCGAGATACCCCAAAGATTAATGGGTTTATCCAGCTCTCAGTATCAACCCGGTCAGATCCAGAAGAGGCGCGCCTGATGCGCTCATTTGAGTCCGGCCATACCAATATTTCTCAAGTTGATCAATTTCAAAATGAGTTGGGAGGGCAAGCGGATCCAGTACGGATGGATAGTCAAGTGAAATATGCTCTGCTTGCCGGGGGGAAAGGAGAGATCTACCTGCGCCTATTATCGCCTAGTAGAAAAGAGTACCGGGAAAAAATCTGGGATCAGGTAGCGGGATCGGTGATAGTCGAAGAAGCCGGTGGAAAAGTAACCGATCTGGATGGAAACCCGCTGGATTTCTCTCAGGGCAGGACGTTGAAAAATAATCGGGGCATATGCGCTACAAACGGCCTCTTACACATTGAGGCGCTGGAAGCGCTGAGGGTGATTAACGCCTGAAAGTATGACCACTATTGACCGCTTTGCAGTACTTCTTAGTCTGATTTCTGTTCTGGGTGCAGCCCTAATTGCAGGGCTGGTCTTTGAAAACATGGCTCACCTGGAAGATGAGTTCGCCTATATCTGGCAATCGAAGGTCATTGCTGGTGGGGATCTTACCTTGCCTTCCCCGGAATTCTCGAGCAGTTTTTTAGTCCCCTTTGTGGTTGATTATCAGGGACAGCGATTTGGTAAATATCCCCTGGGCTGGCCAGTTACACTCTCCCTGGGTGAGCGTTTCGGGTTAAGAGATTGGGTGAATCCAATCCTGGCAGGGATAGCGGTCTGGTTGAACTACCGTTTAGGAAAACGCCTGTTTAACGAAAAAATAGGTTTGCTGGCGTCAGCCCTCTTAGTTTCTTCTCCATTATTTTTAATGCATGCAGGCTCACTGCTTTCCCATCTGTGGGGTCTTGTATTGGGTACTGCTTTTACTCTATTTTGGATCGATACCCTGGATAAGGATGAAGAACAGTGGGAGTGGCTCAAAGCCGCCGCCGCCGGGTTATGTTTGGGGGTACTAGGATTAACCCGACCACTGACGATGATTGCGTTTGTGATTCCTTTTGGTATCCATGGACTCGGATCAATGATTAGAGGTACAAGAAGACAACGAGAGAAGATTATGCTGGTGGGTGGGATAATCCTTTGCCTCCTTCCCCTGCATTTTGTGTGGCAGCGGGTTTTAACAGGAAGTTTCACTACCAATCCATACACTCTGTGGTGGCCGTATGATAAAGTTGGTTTTGGTCCTGGATATGGGGTAACTGAACTGGGACATAGTCTGCTGCAGGGTTGGCGGAATACAAAACACAGCCTCAGAGCAGGGTTTGGAGATATGTTTGGCTGGGGAAAGCTGTCGTGGATTTTCCTTCCGTTTGGTCTGTTTGCAGCCCGTAAATCCCGGGGTACACCCTTATTTTTGGGGATATTAATTTCTCTGGTCGGTCTCTATACAGCCTACTGGGTTGGTTCATGGCTGTATGGACCCCGATATTATTTTGAAGCCCTGCCGGGCTTGGCAATCCTCTCAGCTGTTGGGGTTTTCTGGCTAGCCGGATGGCCAATAGAAAATGGTCTCCAAGGGATAAATCAGATCGGCTGGCGTAGGACCCGGAGGGGATTAATCGCTGGTCTTACCGCAGTACTGATTTTTGTGAATCTATATTTTTACATACCTGCCCGAATGCAAGGATTAAAGGGATTGTATACCATAGAAAGATCTGATTTGTTGGTTTTCACCTCACCGGAAGCCCATGCGCTGACGCCAGCCTTGGTGATTGTACACACTGATCCCTGGATGTCCTACGGAAGCTTGCTGGAGTTGGAATCACCCGCCCTGGATTCCCCTTTTATTTTTGCCTGGAGCATCGGTCCCCGGACAGATCAAGCATTGGCGGATCATTACAGCGAGGCCCGGAATATCTACCACTATTATCCCGAGGTTGAACCGGCAAAGCTCTACACCCATCCTGTCTTAGGATATTGATAGAATAAGATAAATGGCGGAAAGCCTATCTCCAGTTGAAAACTACTGATTAATGCCTCCCAAAGTGAGCTTCTATTTCTGACCTGCACTTAAACTGGTCAAGGAGTTTCCATAGCGGATTTTAAGTACCCTCGCAGAAAAATTCCCCGATCTATCCTCAAAGGGCTGATTAACCTGGCATTTCATGTTTTCAGCGATTTTGAGATCATCGGGGAGGAAAACATTCCTGACAAAGGTCCTTTGATCATCACCGGGAATCATTTCAGCTTTGCCGATTCGGTGGCGATGCTGCATGTGGCTCCGCCAGAGATTGAAATGTTTTCCGGGGCGAATCCAGCATTTACTCCCGGGTGGGCTAAACTGCTTCCCCGGTTGTGGGGTGTGCTGTATGTATACAGGGGAACTGGATCCAAGCAGGCGATCCGGGATGCCGAGTATGTCTTGAGTAGAGATGGTTTTTTTGGTATTTTCCCAGAAGGTGGAGCCTGGGCAGAGATGATCCGTCCCGCCCGTCCGGGAGCTGCTTACCTGGCTGCCCGAACGGATGCCATGATTCTGCCGGTCGCTTTTACCGGGTTTAAAGACGTATTTCCACTCCGCATCAGGAATCAGAGCAAAGTTACCATCCGGATCGGAAAACCTTACGGACCGGTGTCTGTTTCCGGGAGAGGGCGAGAAAGACGCCAGCAGCTGGATGAGTTGGGGGATCGAATAATGCGGGAAATTGCAGACCTGCTCCCGGATCATCTAAGGGGGAAATTCTCCTCTGTCCCGGCTGTGCGGGAAAAAGCTAAACAGGTTGAAGATTATCCTTGGGAAACCGCATCCTGGGATGAGGTCTGAGTTATAGAATCCACTGAGATAAATAATAGATCACAGTTAAACCAATAAAACTGAAGATGGAAGTCAGGCTGACAATTCCAGCTGTCTGGTTGATTTTATAGTTGTATCTTTCAGCAAAAACCACCAGGGCAATAGCTGCCGGCATACTGTTTTCAAGCAACAGGAATGTATTAAGACCTCCGTTTCCAGGGAGGAATAACACAATAGTCAGGTACGCTGCCAGCGGCAGCCCCACCATCCTGAAGACGGAATATAGCAGCGCTTCCTTGACAATCTCCAGAGAAAACCGATCAAAGATAAACATTCCCAAGACAAAGATGGCGATTGCGCTGGCGGTCTGCCCAATCAGGCTGAACGCGTTGTTTAAGAATTGGGATTGAAAGCCAATCAGGGAAGAAACAGCCCCAATCAGGATGGACAAAATCAACGGATTAGTGAAAATTTTTTGGATGAGACTCCGGCCCTGTTCCTGTCTATTGGCGTATTCCAGCAGCAGCAGGGTGGTGATGATGCCCATTACTCCCAGCAGGGAAGCGGCCAGGATGGATATCTCCAACCATTTTCCATCCTGGAAAGTCTCAAAAAAAGCCACTCCAAAAAAGGCATAACTGCCAAAACTGATCGACAGACTGAGCAGGACATAGGTATCCTTGTTGATCAATTTGATCCCTTTTAAAACCAGCAGAAGGACCAGTAAGAAAATGGTCGGCAGCAAGGTTCCCAGCACCAAATGCAGGTCGAGGGAATATATATCCAGGTTGGAGATTTTAACGAAGAACAGGGTCGGCAAGCCGAAATAATATACAAAGGAGGACAGCGTTTTGGCGTGCTCCGCTTTAAAGATCCCGATTTTCCTGCTCAGTATGCCCAGCAGGACGATGATCAGGATGGTGAGTAAACTAGTTAGGACTTCCATGAACAATAATCCCTTATGGGAAGAATAGTCTTGGATACGGTATGTCAAATCGCAGCAATTATACCCGTGAACCCAGAATAAATTTCTTAAGAATGGATATCTAATAATACTCTGAGAATAAAAAAAAGAGGGTTCGGTTCTGCTCATTCCGAACCCTCTCGGGAGTTTTACTGCATCCCAGTGATTTTCACACAAAAACAGTTCAAGAAGTAACTCCAATCATTAGGAATCTTTTCATCTTGACTTGCAGCGTATTCCCACTTAAAAGATTTTCCTTCCATTGTCACCGCTCCCGAGATTATATGGCTTCTGAATAGAGCACATTCGCAATCGGGATTTGACGTGCAGCCAATACATTCACACCAACTATAGCTGCGTTCTTTCTTCTCCCATGACCAATCACTAAATAAACGGCACCCTCGCGCTTGGCATCTTTCATATCTATCCTCTAAATATTGTTCATCATGCGTGAATTGCTCTGTGTCTACTTCAGCTGCAATTGTAACAAGTATAGGTGGTTTTGTAGGAACTTCGCCACACACATTCCCGGTATAGTTAATAGGATCCATCATGCCCAGATGCGAGTCTGTTGCACATCGGTAGCCCGGTTCCTCACTAGCGATGTCTATCTTGGGAATTATCAAAGCAACCGTATTGTCAACAAAAAGAGCCCTTGCCTCACTTTTTACCTCTTGAAAGTTTTCTCCAGTTATTATTGGTTTCCAACCTTCCTGGGGAGTAGACATCCACATATACCAGAGATCTGTACCTTGGTAAAAGTCATAGTCGTATTGTGGTAAAGGCACAAAGTTATTTTCCTGAGAGTTATCAGAATCAAGGACTACGGCGATTGTTCTGAAGTAGGTATCATCATAACGAGGAATTGTATCCTGCATTGTTATTATAAACACGTACCAAGATTTGATATCATCTGTATTGCCCTCACCGGCGCAGGAAACCCAAACTGAAGGAACATCAGTTGTGCTTTCCATTCCACAGGGAACCCTGAAATCCATGGGCGCGACGGATCCATCCTCAGGAAAATTTAGGACAAAATGACCTGAGAGGATGATATCCGCTGATGGGTCTTCTCCTTGGGGTGTTACACTAGAATCACCGTAGATATTATCCCCAATCTTCTCTTCCTTAAACACAACCTTCGCTCGAGCTAAAGGCATTGGTCCGCGAAGAATGATGTCGAGAGCAGCATCCGTTGATTCATACAAAGTGTTATTGAAGGTTTCAGCGACCGAAAAAGTTGATGGTTCCTCGACTTTTTCATCCTCTGTTTTGGTTTCGCCAGTATCTCCGGAATCTGAGGTATCAGCTGATTCCGCGAACTCATCCGCTTCTCCTTTCTCTTCTAAGAACTCATCTGCCATTTGTTGTGCTTGATCTTTTTGTTTATCGGTGGCATTTGAACACCCAACGCTTAAGAGCATGGTAAACAGCAGGAGAGCAACTAAAGATACAACAGCCCATCTTTTTATGTTCATTATTTTCTCCTTTTGGCTTACAATAACCAATCCATTTTTTGAATCAATGCGTATGCCAATGACAGGTAAATTAATGGCTTACTGGAATACCGATAAGAGAATATCTAATTATGAAATACTGCAGAATATTCAGGAATGATCTCTTTTTCCATATACTTGAAGGATAGAAAACATCATCCTTGTTGATAGCCCGGATGATGATGGAAGATACATGAGCATAATGAGGGTGGATAAGGAGATCAAGTGCACTGGAACAATTGATTTCTTGTAGTGTACACAATGAAATGGGGCATGTCAACAAATTATCCAATCACTGCTTCAGTGAACAATCTATTTCATGTATAATGCAAACATGACTGACTACCGTTTTACCCACCCCATCGTGGTCCGCTATGGCGACCTGGATCCCCAGGGGCATGTCAATAACGCGGGATTTTTAACGTACATGGAACATGCCCGAATGTCGTATATCCGGGAACTGGGCTTATGGGACGGGAAATCA
>JAUWCZ010000108.1 GCA_030609055.1 Chloroflexota bacterium
AGCATGGTATCAAACAAATTCTGGAATCCAAAACCATACTCGTCGTCCAGGATTAAAATATCATATTCAGAGGCATGAAAAACCTTTTCAATCCCAGGATCGAAAAAAAGATCTCCAAGAGGAGTGATGTTTTCCAGAGCGAGAGGATCAAGAATATAATCCATTTTCGAGGTGGAAATCTGAATTAAACAGACCTGCTCCCGGTAGGCATACAGACTGTTGGCTTCGGTGTCTATTGCCAGAATCTTTTCCCCTTTTAGTTCCAGAATCAGATTGTCGAATACCGTTTGCTGCTTAACGAATTGCGGCGGCTTCAGGTTGATATCGTTTGGCGTCATAGGTTTCTATTATAGCAGGGTCGTTTGTGATGGGGAGATATAGTGACGGGGAGAGATGGAGAGAAGTTCCACATAATCAGAGTTCGGTGATCATTAATCAACATCTAGAAGGAAGTAAAAAGAGGAACCAAGAGATACAGGCATCCTGTGTAGCCCGAGTCCAGCAAGGGCGTATCGAAGGGTGACTTGGTGATTGTGAAGGCAACAGGTTTTTTTTAAGTTTAGGTGACCAGTGTCTTCTCGAAGATAAAAGCGTCATCCCCGCCCCTATAGTAAGCGCGCCAGATATCGACCTGCACATACCCATGTTTTTTATAGAGTTGAATGGCAGGATTGTTTGATTGGCGGACGCTTAAACGGATCCGCGGCAGATTGATTTGCGATTCGCAGGTTTCCAGAAGCGTGGATCCGATGCCGGATTTCCTGTACTCAGGAAGAATCCCAAAGGTGGCGATCCAGGCAGTTCGCTGCAAGCGCCGCAAATCTGCCGCAATGAATCCAATCATGGTCTCCTCATCCACCGCTTTAAGGCGGATCAGTTGAGGTAGCGTCAGCACACCCAGAACATCCAGCATTGGCCAGGCATCCGTCTGAAAGCAGATCCTTTCCAGCTGGTATAGCTCTTTAACGTCACGCCAGGTAGCGGGTATTATTTTGAAACCGCTACCTGGACCTGTTGTGAATCCATTCATTAAGCGATCCGGTTTATCTTATCCTATTGAATTTATACCCCTTTCACAATTGGTGCTTGAATCAATTTCTTCCTAAACTAAAACCACAAATTAGAGTGATTTTTCGTAAATACGGTAGGTTTTATAGACCTGTCCACCCATGGCAATGATGGGTTTGTTCATCTTATCATTGTTATCCAGAATCCAGCTCATTTCAGCTATTTTTATACCTTTTTTCGCGGCAACCAAGGCAGTCTTGTAATAAAACAGGGCATCAATTCCCAATTTGCGGTATTCAGGTATCACGCCCATGGCATATGACCGGATCCAGCTGACTTGTTTTCGGACTTGCCAATGCCAGAACAACTTTGCCAACACCCACCAGGTTGGGGTGTTGGGTTTTGGATAAGCGAGCCGTAGTGGTTCGTTTAAGTCCGGAAGAGATAAGCTGAAACCGACAGTATTACCATCTTTTTCCGCAATAAATACTATTTCGGGATCGATAACATCCTTTAGATCTTTCGCCAGTTTATTGAACTCAGCTTCATTAAAAGGAATGAAGCCCCAGTTCTTTGACCAGGCTTTGTTGTAGAGGACTTTAACTTTTCTAACCACCTCATCATACTCTTTCATATTTAAGTTTCTGATGGTGATGTTTTTGCGCTCCATAATCCGGGTTGTTAGTTTATCCAGTCGATCCCCGATATTTTCCATAAACTCATCCACACCCAATTTATAAGCCCACAAGTCACGGGCATATGTGTAACCAGATTTTTCTATTAAATCTACATAATATGACGGATTGTAGGTCATTAAGATGCGGGGGCGGTCGTTAAATCCGTCCACCAGCAGACCACACTCATCATTGGTGGAAAATTGCGCCGGTCCCCTCAGGGCAGTATGACCGCGTTTTTTTGCCCAAACTTCCGCAGTTTCAAACAACTTCTGAGAGGCTTCCGCATCCTCTAGAACTTCAAAAAAACCAAAGAAGGCAATATTCTCGTTGTGGTATTCGTTATGAGCATGATTGGTGAAAACTGCAATTGTGCCCACGATCTCGTCACCGCGCATGGCCATGAAGAATGCAACCTCTGCATGCTCAAAGAAGGGATTTTTAGTTGGATCTGTAAACTCCATTCGCTCAGAAAAGATGGGAGGCACCCAATAGGGATCATCTTTATAAACTGTCCAAGGAAAACTCAAGAACGCTTTTCTATCCTCGTGGGTCTCAACGGGTTTAATGTGAAGAGGTTTCATAAGATTATCCTTTGATGATGAAATAAGATCTTTTTAGGTAGCGGGGAAATTTCACTGTGTCTCCTGATTATACTAGATAGGATTCCCTATGGTATGATTTTAGGGTGATTACCCAACCCTTATTCCTTGGACTGGTGTCCCCCTATTCCATTCTACTTACCAGCAGTGCTGTGGTCGGATTGGGTATCTCTGTCTGGATGACCGGCGAGCGAAAAAAATTCTATCTGAATGTAGGTATTGGGCTGCTATTTGTAAGCCTGCTGGGAGCCAGGCTTGGATATGTTTTCCGGAACCTGGCTTATTTCACAGACCATGCCCCACAAATCCCCCAAATCTGGCTGGGAGGAATTAGCTGGCCGGGAGCGTTGATTGGGGCTGGTGCCGCGTTGGTGGGAATTCACTTGATCTGGAAGGAACCACTGGGAGAGCTGGCTGACAGCTATCTACCACTGCTTGGTGTCGTTACCATCGCTATCTGGCTAACTGGTTGGGGAGCGGGGATCGGATATGGACCCATAACAGACGCCTGGGTTGGGATTCCTGTCCAGGATTTATTTGGGATTACTAAAAACCGTTGGCCGCTGCCTATCCTGGGGGCAGCCCTCAGCGGAGGATGGATCGCAGGATTGGTTCTGATTCCACAAAATCGCTGGAGTCCAAAATCCGGGGGTCGGGGAATTCTGGGAATCACAGGTATTGTATTAATCAACGGAGTGGTTTCCCTTTTCCGTGTTGACCCCGCACCAATTCTAGGAGGATTGAGAGGGGAGACTTGGTTTTCATTGCTGGTATTGGGATTGATCGGTGGGTTATATTATCGCAATAGGAAAACTACCAATGGACAAGCTAATTCTTGATGCTAAAAAAGCAATTAATGCGCTAGTTAAATTTATCAAAAATACTGTAAATAACGCGGACTATTCCAAAGTTGTTCTGGGAGTTTCCGGCGGAGTGGATTCTTCTTTGAGTGCCTACCTTTCAGTCCGAGCTTTGGGACCCGAGAATGTACTGGCATTAAGGTTGCCGTATAAAACTTCCTCATCGGAATCTTTAGAACATTCAAAGCTGATCATTGACAATCTAGGAGTACCTTCAAAGACAATTGATATATCAAACGCCGCGGATGCAGTCCTAGTGGGGATCCCGGATGCGGAACATGTTCGACGGGGCAATGTAATGGCCAGGATCCGGATGATCAATATTTATGATCAGTCAGCCGCATTCCCGGGATTGGTGGTCGGGACTGGAAACAAAACTGAAACCCTGCTGGGCTACAGCACCTTACACGGAGATGGAGCATTTGATTTTAATCCGCTGGCTGATCTGTATAAAGCCCAGGTTAGGCAGCTGGCTGCTGAATTAGGAGTCCCGCAGGTGATTATCAACAAACCCCCATCAGCGGATTTATGGGTGGGGCAGACTGATGAAGGGGAACTTGGCTATACTTACGATGAAATGGACCGCTTGTTGTTTGCATTGATAGAAGAACAACTCAGCCCGGAAGACTGTGTAAAGAAAGGTTTTACAAAAGAATTTGTTAACGGGATCATCAACCGGGTTAAACAATACAGGTTCAAAAGCACCTTGTCATTGGCAGGATCGGTTGGTCAATACCCCCTTGTTAATCTGGAAGCGCTACCGGTTTTTTCAGATTAACTATCCTGAATAGTGAATCGGAAGGAAAATCCCATGCCAAGGCGTTTTTATATTGTAATGCTGCTGAGTTTGGTGCTGATGTCCGGTTGTTTTGATGAGCAGGTAATAGTTTGGACTCCAACTACTCAAATTGGGGACCCAATAGCAACGGCATCACTGCTTGAAACACAGGAGGAAGATATGACACCGTCCCTTGCGAATGCAGATGTCATCTATGTCAAAGCAGTAAAAGACCCAGAGTCGAACAGCTGGACCTTCCATGTCACGGTGCAGCACCCCGACACCGGCTGGGAAGATTATGCTGATGGGTGGGATGTGGTGCTCCCGGACGGCGAGGTAATAAAGCCCGACCCGGATTCCCCCTTTACCCGTCTGCTGCTGCACCCCCATGAGGCGGAACAACCCTTCATCCGCAGCCAGAGCGGAATCCTCATCCCGGAAGAGATCACGGTTGTCCATGTCCGGGCTCACGATCTGGTGGATGGGTTTGGTGGTGAGGAAGTTGTAGTGGACCTTACCGTTGAGTCCGGCCCTGCCTATGAAGTGATTCGTTGATCCCGAATCCTGGCAGTCTAGTCGAAAAAGCCCAGCAAGTTATCTACATAAACTAACGGACATCCTAAACTACCAATGGAGAATTAAATTATGGCGATAAAAACCTTACCCGTCCGCAGTGACGTTCCCCGGGAGGAAACCTGGGATCTAGAAAGTATTTTTCCAAATGTTGAAGCCTGGGAAAAAGCCTATCAAAGTGCGGGAAACCGCCTCGCAGAACTGGAAGAATATAAAGGCAAATTGGGGGGAAAACCAAAAACACTACTTGATTGCCTATTACTCAGTGAAGAGATTTTGAGAGATGTAGAAAAGGTCGCTGTGTATAGCGGCTTAGAGAGCTCAGTTGATGCCTCAGATCAAGATGCGTTAGCCCGCTCAGGGCAGGGCAGAGGTCTGTATACCCGAGCAGTTGCCGCAGTATCTTTCATTAAACCGGAATTGATGTCACTGGGCGTGCAGCAGCTCAATGCCTGGATGGATGAACTGCCCGAGCTGGCGATATATCGGCATTTCTTCGCAGACTTGGAGCGACAAAAAACACATTTGCGATCTGCCGAGGTAGAAGAAGTACTGGCTATGTCCGCTAATCCCCTTACTCTCTTTCCAAGCGCTTATGGAAGTTTGACTAACGCTGATTTACAGTTTGAACCTGCCCAGGGAGAGGATGGTTCTGAAAGAGAAGTTGGTCAGAGTAGCATCGATGATTTAATCACTGATTCCAATCGGGAAATTCGACGCACAGCCTGGGGAAATTATACCGATGCTTATCTAGAAAACCAGAATACGATCGCAGCAATCCAAACCGGTGGATTTAAACGGGACGTTTACTTTGCCAAAGCCCGTCACTATGAATCTTCCCTGGAGGCATCTTTGGATCCGGCCAATATCCCGCTGGAAGTTTTCTATAACCTGATTGAGGTGTTTAAGGAAAACCTGCCCACCTGGCACCGTTACTGGCGGATCCGTAAACAAATCCTGGGCTTTGGAGAGCTCCATTTTTATGACCTCTGGGCGCCGTTAACTGCTGTGAAACCCAATGTTCCCTACCAACAAGCGGTGGATTGGATTTGTGAGGGTATGGCTCCCCTGGGGGATGAATATGTGGAAGTCCTGAGGCATGGTTGCCTGGAAGACCGGTGGGTGGACCGGTCTCGCAACAAAGGCAAAAGCCAGGGCGCATTTTCGTGGGGCACTTATGATACACAGCCCTTTATAATGATGAGTTATGCTAACGATGTATTCAGCCTCAGTACCCTGGCTCACGAGCTGGGACATTCGATGCATTCTTATCTCACCCGGGAACACCAGCCATTTATCTATGGGGATTATTCTTTATTTGTCGCGGAAGTTGCTTCCAACTTTAATCAAGCCATGGTGCGGGATTATCTACTT
>JAUWCZ010000096.1 GCA_030609055.1 Chloroflexota bacterium
CATGGTGTCAAAAGTGGCCGAAATAACCAATGGCCGCAGGCCCGAGCCGTCAGTATTGACAGCGTGGAGCTCTTCATGAGTGGGGTCCACCTGGCGTACAAAGGCAACCACCAGACCATCATCGGAGAGGACTACATCCAGCACATCCCCCAGAGACGTCAGAGCCAGCGGGGCTCCGCCTTCTTCCCAGAACCAGACGTTCCCATCTTTAACGAACGCAATCCGCAGATGGGGTGGAGCCTCGGGCATGGGTTCCGGGGTTTCGGTCGTTGGCGATTCCCCGGCGGCTGCAGTGAGAGTGGCTGAGACTGCTGTGGCAACAATATCAACAGGTGGCGGTCCAGGCTGCTCGGGTGTTGGTGTTGGTAAGTATTCGCACCCTAAGGAAGCAAGGAGCAAAATGGCTAGGACAAGGATTATTTTTTGTTTGGCGGGCATGGAGGACCTCCGCATTTGATGTCCGATTTGTATTGATTTTACACTAATTAGAGGTATGGGGATCGGGAGAAATGGTTTTGAGATGGGGTGTTTAGGAGACCGAGAGACGGGGATATTGCCGTGCCCTGAGTGGAGATCGAGCATTAGTAAAACTGTAGTCGAAGGGCTCAGGACGGGTAGGACAAGCGGGTCGCCCCTACTGGTACCGGAATTCCAACTCCCAAACCTCCTATATATATACTGAAATCTTCCATTATTTCTCCACAATTTAACGCGATACTGGGCTTGTAGAAACCAATTAAAGACCTAGAGGAGGTAATAATGTATTTTTATAGACACCCCGGATGGGGAATTGGATTCAAAATCTTGATGATTGTCCTTTTGATCGCTGGCGGTACGTTCGTCGCCCGCTCGTCTTTCCAAGCGGGTTTCCTGCAAGGAACAGTGGTGGAAGGCGGGGAGTTTACTACCCCGATGTTCTACCCCCACCAGAAGGGGATGATTTTTCACCCGATGGGCGGATCTTTCTTTTCGGTTGTGGCTCTGTTCTTTGGCGGCATCCTGTTGATAAAGCTGATCACATCCATTATTGGGTTGGTGATGTTTAAGCGTTGGAAAACCGAAGGCGGACCGGAGTGGGAGGATTGGAAGTACTCCAAATTCCGCCCCCACCCTCATCATTGCGGCCCGTATTACAGGGGTCATTGGGGACCAACTCCCTACCCCCCGCAGGCGAAAGCCGCAGAAGACGAAAGCCCTGCCGAATCGGCTGAGGGTGAAGAAGCCAGCTAAGGGATAACTCTATGCATACGATGGCACGGGAGCCGAATCTCTCCCGTGCTCCGGTTTACGAAGGAGCCTAATCTGTGAAGAATCAGAATAAATCATCCCCTGCGTCTAATCGAATATTAGTTGGTAAATACCTGGATCGGGAGGGTGTCAGTACGATCTTGCTTGATACCGTTGAAGATCAGGAGCTGATTAGTTGGTTTTCAACCCGGCCGGAATGGACCTTGGAAGCCCTCACAGATAGCGTGACTCTATGCCACCGCAGTCAAAAAGGGGTGATGCCTCGAGAGGATATATGACTACCGTAAAATCCGAAATACCCATCCACCCCCCTGTTTTTCTACTGTTGAGTATTATGGTGATGTTGCTCCTGAAAGGGATGATTCCTTCCCTGAATGGACTTTCTTTTCCCTGGAACCTGGCGGGACTACTGCCCCTCGGACTAGGGATCACCCTCAACCTGGCAGCGGATCACCAGTTTAAAGAGGTCCAGACAACTGTTAAACCAAGAGAAAAATCCTCCTGTCTGGTCACTGATGGTGTTTTTAAGATCACCCGAAACCCGATGTACCTGGGAATGGTCCTGATCCTTTTAGGGATCGCTTCTTTAGTAGGATCCTGGATTGCCTACCTTGTCATACCTGGCTTTGCCGCGCTGATGATCTGCCTTTACATCCAGATGGAAGAGCGTCAGTTGGAATCCCAGTTCGGTGAAGTCTGGCGGGTTTATCGGAAAAACACTCCCCGCTGGATTTGAAAGCTGTGTTATCCTACCAGTGACAAAATCCTCGGCTGATCTATACCTAAAAACAAGCTATGAATGAAACCATCCTGGTTGTTGATGACGAACCAAAAATCGTCCAGATTGCCCGCGATTATCTGAAGGGCAGCGGATTTAAAGTGCTCACCAGCAGTAACGGGAAACAAGCCTTGGCCATCGCCCGTCAGGAGCATCCAGATTTGATTGTGCTGGACCTGATGCTGCCCGGTATGGATGGGCTGGATGTCTGCCGGGCTATCCGGCGGGAGTCTGATGTGCCGATTATCATGCTCACTGCCAGAGCCGAAGAAGCTGACCAGCTGATTGGCCTGGAATTGGGTGCCGATGACTACATCACCAAACCCTTTTCACCGCGAGCTTTGGTTGCCCGGGTGCGGGCTTTACTGCGCCGGACTCAGGGGGATTTATTGCAAGAGGAAACCCTGCGGTTCGGGGAGTTGGAGCTGGATACACGCCGAAAACAGGTTACAGTAGGCGGGGACCCCGTTCATTTAACCCGCTCTGAATTCACCCTGCTGGAAATAATGGCCAAACACCTCGGTCAACCTTTAAGCCGGGAGCAGCTTCTGGAGCATATGCACGGTGTGGCATTTGACGGGGTAGACCGCAGCGTGGACAGTCATATCAAAAATCTGCGCCGGAAAATTGAATCTGACCCGGCCGACCCGGTCTATATTCTGACGGTCTATGGTTTTGGTTATAAATTCCAGGGGGATCCACTATGAAAAAACATCAATCCCATCATCCCCTGCATCCCCCCGGTAAATTTCAGAAAAAATGGAAATCAGGTCCTTTTCGTCCGCCCTGGGAGGCAGGCTTTGAGCATTTCTCAGGACCACACATACACCAGCGGCGCAAGATGGCCTGGCGGTTTTTTGGCGGGGTGTTGTTCCTTGGTATTCCTCTACTGATCCTGGGTGTGATCCTGGGCTTGGTGATTGGCGGTAATCAGGAACTACTCGGATCCAGAGATCTGCGCCGGCTAACCTTCTGCAGTTTACCTTTCCTGGTGCCGATCCTGGGTATGCTGATCGGCAGTTTGGGTGTCCGTAAATGGGTCAATCCGCTGGCGGATGTGATGAGTGCCGCCGAAGCCCTGGCTGGCGGAAATTTCAGCGTCCGGGTCAAGGAGCGGGGAGACCAGGAGTTTATTAAACTGGCAAAATCGTTTAACCACATGGCGGAGGAATTGGAACGATCTGAAATCGGCCGCCGGAACCTGACAGCCGATCTCGCCCATGAGCTGCGTACGCCTCTCCACATCCTGCAGGGCAACCTAGAAGGCGCCTTGGATGGTGTCTACCAGGCTTCTCCAGAACATTTCAAATCCATGCTGGAAGAAACCCGACTACTGCAGCGGTTGGTGGAGGATTTGCAAACTCTATCAATGGCGGAATCCGGCACGTTAGATTTCCATTTTCAAACCCTGAACCTAAAAGAGCTACTTCAAGATGTCGTATCCAGCTTCAGCGGCCAGGCAGAAGAAGGAGAGATAAAGATTAACCTGGATTTCCCGGACGATTTGGATGATCTATCCCTGGAAGGCGACTGGCACCGCCTGGACCAGGTGCTTGGCAACCTGGTGATAAATGCCCTGCGCTATACACCGGAAGGGGGAGAAATCATCCTGGGCGCGGATAAAACCACGGATGCTGTTCTAATTACCATTCATGATACAGGGGAAGGCATCCCGCCTGAGGATTTGCCTTATATATTTGATCGTTTCTGGAAGGGGGATAAATCCCGCTCCCGAGCCAGCGGCGGCAGCGGATTAGGTTTGGCTATCGCCCGTCAATTGGTGACCGTTCATGGGGGAACGATTGAGGTGGAGAGCCAGGAGGAGGAGGGGACCAAGTTTACGGTGAAGTTGCCGTTGCCGGAGTGATAAGTGGATATTCAATTAATTGTCTGTAATTGCGAGCCCTACGAATTCACTCAGGATTAACTCCACGAACAATCTCTTGTTTAATATGAGAAGATTGTCGCGCCTGTCCTGAGCAGAATCGAAGGGTCAACCTTTGGTCACCTCGCAATGACAACCCAAACATAAATAATTACAAAAAAATAATAATATAGTTACACTCTTGACAGGAAACGCCGTTTGTTGTACACTGGATATACATCCCGATCTCGAGGGGGATAACTAAAGACCGGGATGATTTTGTTTAGGGGGCATTTAGAGTTTGAATCTCATCACAGCTTCATCGCCATTAATCGCCGGGGGATATTTTGATTAAAAAGGCTGGGTCTACTGGCGGTTACTCTTTATTGCTAAGGAGCGGTTCTTGGTCCGTCGCTAGTTTACGCGGAGGGGTATCCTCTCGCTTCACCTACTCCGCAGCCGTTAGGGCGGATCACCGCACCGGAGATTTCCGGGATCAATCCGGAGGTCGTCTTGTCGGAGGGAATTCAGGGGGACACCCATCCCTCCGACATCCTTTTTATGTTAGATAAGCAGCATACTACGATATCCACTCTTACTTATAAGGGGGCAGGGGGATAGTGACCCCGGGGTGTTAATCCGCCGGGGTCACGCTTTTTATTTACGGGGATAGCTCAATCTCAGACACCATTCATTGACCGCCCTCCCTGGAAGGTTTATAATTTCCCCCACTAAACCCCTTAAACAAAGGAGATTATCCGATGATTAGTATTGATCCCAAGAAATCTGGCACCACCGAATCCTACACGGTCAAAGCCGGCGATACCCTGATCAGCATTGCCGAAAAAATTTACGGCGAGGGATCCAAATCCACCTATATGGATATTTATGAGGCCAATAAAGACCTCATCGGTTCTGACCCCGACATGATTAAAGAGGGAATGACCCTGAAAATACCCCCCAAGAAATAAACAATATATTTTATTCGTTTTCCTGAAGGAGAGAAGATGAGCAGTAATGTTGATCTCGTTAAAATGTTTTCGGCTGTCGCAGAGGCCATGGTAGAAAACCAAACCTCTTTAAATAAAGCCGATCAATACAACCAGGATCATGGCGACCACATGGTGGAAATTTTTGAGCTGGTTACCGGTGCCATGAAGAACATCTCCAGTGATGATATCTCCAGCGGGCTTGCCAAAGCCAGTGAACTACTGAGCGGCAAGGAAAGTGGATCCGCGGCCATGTATGCCAAAGGTCTGGGCCAGGCTGCAGAATATTTCCAAGATCAGGACCTGGATGCTACCCAGCTGCTGCCCTTGCTGCAGACTATGCTGGGCGGCGGAGAAGCCTCCATCTCGCAAGGAGCCGGTGGATTGCTGGATTCTTTGGTGGGAAGCATTGGAGGGGAGGACGGCCTGGATCTGGGTGATATCCTCAGTGCTGGCGCAGCTTTCCTGCAGTCTAAGGAAGAAGGGGACAGCAACCTGGAAGCCGCGGTAGATGCGGTCATCTCGGCCAGCAAAATGGGTGAGACACCTCACCGGGCTCAATCCAGTAAACTGGTTGCGGATGTGCTGCTCCAGACCCTGCTTAGTGCCTCCCAGTAAACTCTGGAAGATTACCAACTAAAAAACCCCGCCAGGTGCGGGGTTCTTTTTCTTAGATAGAAAAGGCAGCGGAAGACGCTGCCTCATATCTTATCCAATACCAGTTTAGTAATATACTTTCCGGGGCAGTCTTTTAGCATTTTCCACCCAATCCCTGACCATCTTTTTGGATGGCGGACGGCGGACTAACCTCTTTTGGTTATTGGTCTCCAGGATAGTTTCATATAGGTTAGCAGGGTTGCGCTGGGACAATTCCACCACCGTGTCTACCCCGGCTTCTTCCAGCAGATCGGAATATTCTTCTCCCACCCCTTTAATTCGGAATAGATCCACATGGTTAACCCATTCCAGGATTAGGGTACTGCTGATCCCGGATGCCCGGGCGATCTCATTCCGACCTCTTTCCGTAGCGCCTTTATTCAACAAACTTCTGCTACTCCGGATCCCCGCTTTTCGCAGCTGACCGGCATATATTATGCCAATTCCTTCCACTTTTTCTAATTTTGCCATCCTGAACTCCTTCTTCCGCAATGCACCACGTAAATCAGACTGATAAGTATTAAATAAAAACCTTCCCCGGATTTGGAGAAGGTTTTTAATCTCTTTAGAGGTCGGGGATGACCAATTCCATGCCGACCTGGATCAGGTCCGGGTTATCTCCAATGAGCGCTTTGTTGGCTTCGTAGATAACCATGTACTTGCCGGCATCGTCGTAGTATTTTTTGGCGATCTCACTTAATGTATCTCCGCTGACCACAACGTGTTTTTTGATAACTTTCTTCTCGCTAAGTTCTTGACGTCGTTGGGCCTGTTCCTTCATTGCATCCACTCTGGCCTTTTCTTGATCAGGTGCTGCCGATTTCATTTCCTGATATTTATCCTCCGCCCCTTTGGATTTATCTTTATCCTTGGAGCCGAATAAACCAAATAACCCTTTCTTTGCCATGGCTTCTCCTTTTTCGTTTAGCGTTAACCTACTGAAATGATTGTATCATCCCCAAGTGGTATTTTTATTAGATTTCTATAATGGATTCCTTACCGCCCGGTGAGAGTAAGCCGCGCTTGTTAATTGGACGACTAATTCCAGCTTTTTAGTCATTGAAATCCCCTTGTTAATTTAATGAGGTGGTTGATATTTACCCTCGTAACGGGCTGCGTTAAAGTAGCTGCCTGAAAACAAGGCAATCAATAAGATCTGCAGAGCCCAGGTGCCGATCACTTTTCCCAGGGGAATGAATCCTGTGGTAACCGCATACACCTCTGTGCCAATAATGCCCATGATAGCTGGAAACACGGTTATCAATAACACACCTTTTCGAGCCAGCGGATCCTGGTCCGCCCACAGCAGCAACACAGTCCAGCCCAACATTAAAGCAGCACCCATACCCATTGCATAACGGTAGGCAGGTCCTGGTGTAAATTCCGGGAAACCAAATACTATTCTGGCAAATCTTGGAAATAACATCGGAATGGTTGCGAATCCATCAATGACCGCGCCGATCCAGTATGAAACCCGCAGCCAGAATACCGCGTTTTGTTTGTTCATTCTCTCTCCTCAAACAGACGAACCGAGTCAAGACAAGCCTGGTAAAGGTCCCGTAAATCCTGATACTGGTCTTTTGGCGGGGTGGTAAGGGCAGTTTCAACTGTCAGGAAATCGCCCAAGCCTGCCAGCTGCAAGGGAAGTTTATTATTGTACAGACCGCTTGCAGCGAACCCAGATAACAGAGTCCTAACGGCATATTCATCCCGACCAAAAACCACAAACCGGTCATCAAATCCGGGTTGATCCGGGAATTCTACCCGGGATAACCCCTGGAAATTCGCAGCCCAATCAAAAACTTTATCCAGGATTTTATCCATCAGATTTCCCAGCATGCCCTCCGTGCCGATGGATGGCATGGTGAAAAGAGAAAACCGCGGCAGGGCTAGATTTCTGGAAATAACACCAAATACATCTGTTCCCCTCCAGGTATCCTCGTCAGCGG
>JAUWCZ010000089.1 GCA_030609055.1 Chloroflexota bacterium
TCCTTGATCATTTCTGGATCGAGAGCTGAGGTTGGTTCATCAAAGAGCATGATTTTAGGTTGCATGGCTAAGGCACGGGCGATGGCCGTTCGCTGCTGCTGTCCACCGGAAAGATTACCAGGAAATTTATAAGCCTGCTCAGGGATACCGACAAGTTCTAATAACTCCATAGCAACCTTTTCTGCTTTATCTTTCGGCCATTTACGGACCCAGATTGGTGCCAGAGTGACATTTTGCATCACGGAGAGATGGGGGAATAAGTTGAATTGTTGAAATACCATCCCTGTTTCCATCCGGACGCGCTCAATATTGCGAACATCATGAGTGAGTTCGATCCCGTCTACGATAATTTGACCTTGTTGGTGTTCTTCCAGGCGATTGATGGTACGAATGAAGGTTGATTTACCAGAACCAGATGGACCAAAGATTACAATCACCTCTCCGAGGTACACTTCCATATCAATACCGCGTAAGGCATGAAAATCATCGAACCATTTGTGGACATCTTTAGCAATAATGATCGGTTCCTCGCTCATAATGGTCTCCTATAAAGTATCACTTAGCCCCATGGCAGCTTCTAAACGCCGGCTGGCAAGGGACATAAAATAGCTAAAAACCCAATAGACAAGAGCCATAAAAATATATACTTCCATCCGTAATTGGACAAATTCAGGATCAGAATTAATAATCGACCGGCCAATACCCAGAAAATCATTAATACCAATTATGACCACCAGAGTTGTATCTTTAAACAAGGAGATAAACTGCCCCACGATGGAAGGAAGCACCGCTCTTAATGCTTGGGGTAATTCAATGAAGATCTTGGTTTTTAAATTGCCCATCCCTAGTGCCTTGGCTGCTTCGATTTGCCCCAGGGGGACAGCTTGTAATCCTCCCCTTACATTTTCTGCTGTGTAAGCTGCGCTGAAAACTGTTACAGCCATCAGGGCTCTGACCAAACGATCGATTCTGGATTCTGGAGGCAAGAATAAAGCCAGGATAATGGAAAACATAAACAGGATCGTCACCAGTGGGACTCCCCGGATCATCTCAATAAAAATGGTTGAGAAGGCACTCACGACGGGGAGAGAGGAACGTCGTCCAAGGGCCAGGGCAACACCAAGGGGAAAGGAAAGAAATATACCTCCCGCTGCAAGAAGGAAGGTCACCAGCAATCCACCCCATAGAGTCGTTGGGACACTTGGGAGGATTGAACTATTTCCAATTCCTGCCAAGAGGACAATACCGAAGAAAGGGATAAGGAGCCAACCAATGACAATATAAATATCCTTAACAGCTTTTATGCGCCCGATGAAATATCCCACCAGGATTATGAGTGCATTTGATCCCAGGTAAGAACGCATTCCTAGCGTAAGTTGGGGATGTTGGACGGGGAGCAGAGCCATAATAATAAAAACCAGGCCGGCAGTAAAGGAAATCGTTCGCAGTAAACCTCCCCATTTACCCCAACTGATACCAAGGAACAGCAAGATACTTGAAAGAACGATGCCTACCCGCCAAATTTGATCCCGGGGATATTGTCCAACTGTGTACAACATTGGAAATTGGGTGACTGCCCGCCAATCCGCACCCAAAAACACCCATTTAAGAACCAAAAACAGAGTAATGGAGATAACAGGAAATAATACGATTGTCATCAGGGTATTAAAAAAACCACTGAAAAGATTTTCTTTAACCCACTTGAGAGGTCCAGGAGGTAACGGCGGTTGAATGATTTCTAGTTTGTTTTCTAAAGTAGCCATGGTTACCTCAACACAAACTGGATCCTGCGGTTATAGATATTGAGGATAAATGAAGTCAACAAACTTAAACTCAGATAAGTAATCATGATCATAGCAAAAACAGGTACTGCCCGACCAGCCTGGTTAATGGCAATCTTTCCCACAGAAAAGACTTCTTGAAAACCAATCGCCAGGGCAAGGCTGGAGTTTTTGGTTAGGTTAAGAAATTGGCTGATCATGGGTGGGATGATGATTCGTAAGGCCTGAGGCATAATTACCAGACTGAGTACCTGTAATGGTGAAAGACCAACTGCGCGGGCGGCTTCAATTTGACCCCGATCGACAGCTTGGATCCCCCCCCGGATAACTTCAGCGATAAAAGCCCCTGTGTACATGCTCAAACTGATGAACATACCAGCAAATTCAGGAGTTAACCTCAATCCTCCCTGGTAATTAAAACCATCTAAATAAGGACTGTCTATTTGGAAAGGGGTTCCCCCTGAGAGCAGCCAGCCAACGATGAAAGAAATGATCAAGAGGCCAAGACTGGCAGGAATATAATATGTTTCCTTTCCGGTTATTTTTCTCCGCTTTCGAAGCATGCTATAAGCGATTGTGGCAAGTAGTAAGCCAATTGCTATTGAAATCATAAAAATGGACCCCGTTTCCGTTAAGCGCGGCCAGCTGAGATAAACCCCTCTCTTATTAACAAAAGTCGGTCCTGGCCAGATAATACTCTCTTGCACAGGAGGGACCATTCCGAAGACCACAAAATACCAGATAAAAAGCAAGACCAGGAGTGGGATATTGCGGTGAAATTCAATATATATCAGGGCAATTCTGCTTAATAACCAGTTAGAAGAAAGACGGGCTAAGGCGATCAAAGTGCCAAGAATTACCGCAAATACGATACCCAAACCAGACACCATCAGAGTGTTAACTAGCCCAACTAAAAAAGCCCGGCCAGTTGACATCACAGGTTCATAAGCTATAGGAGGATTACTGATTGGGAATCCGGCAGAATCTTTTAGAAAACCAAATGTCAGGGTCATATTCCGCGCCTCAGCAGCCCTGAAGAAGTTAATAATCGCCCAGATGAGAATTCCTATGATCACCACTGTTGAAACGACCTGAGCGAAGATCTGAAGGATACGTTCATCACGATAAAATGGGATATTAGTTTTGCTTCGAACAGCAGGGTGATCATTAGTCATTACATGTTTCCATTTATAAAAAGGATGCGGCTAAAGCCGCCGCATCCTTTTAGGTAAAGATTCGGAGCGTGGATTTATTTAACTGGAGGTGCGTAAATCAAACCGCCATTGTTCCAAAGCTCATTTGGACCACGGGGAAGTGTGAAGGAAATTCCAACGGGACCCATGTAGCGATCGTAAATCTGGCCATAGTTACCAACTGCAGCAATGGCATTTGCCAAGGCATCAGGTTCAAGGCCTAAGTCAGTATAACCCCAGTCACCCTCTTCGCCCAAGAGCCGAAGGACATTGATATTTTCGCTGCTCTTCATCGCCTCAACATTTGCCGAGGTAATTCCTAATTCTTCTGCGTTGATCAAGGCATATGAGACTAGTTTGACGATGTCGAACCAGGTATCATCACCATGGGGAACCGCGGGGGTGAGCGGCTCTTTGGAAATTGTGATATCAAGTATGAAGTGGGCATCCGGATCCGCGAAACCGCTCCGGACAGAAGCTAATTGAGATTTATCGCTTGTGGTAATGTCGCAGCGTCCTTCTTCATAGGCACTATAAACCGCAGCTGATTCTTCGAAGATCACAGCTTCATACTCCATACCATTCTGTCGGAAGAAGTCTGATAAATTCTGCTCTGTCGTGGTGCCGCTGGTCACACAAACTGTACCACCATCAAAATCAGCGGTTGATGTAATACCGCTATCCTTCCGAATCATGAATCCCTGGCCATCATAGAACATGACAGTGGTAAAGTTACCCCACTGAGAATCACGGCTTGCTGTCCAGGTGACGTTGCGGGATAAAATATCAACTTCGGCAGTCTGCAAGACTGGTCCTCGGTCAGCTGCAGTAAGAGGAACAACCTCAATGGCTGTGGGGTCACCCAAGACTGCGGCAGCTACAGCTCGACAAAAATCAATATCAAAGCCCGTATTATTGCCGGCTTCATCTAACATTCCAAACCCGGCTAAGTCAGTGCGGCCTCCACAGACAACTTTTCCGCGTTCCAAGACGCGGTCGAGGATTTCGGCTTTTGCTGGAGGTCCTTCAGCTGGAACTTCAACAATAACAGTCTCAATAACTGTCTCAACAGTTCCAGTACCGCCACAAGCAGTGAGAATAATTGTTAAGACCATGAACATAGCAATAATTGGAAAATATTTTCGATACATGTTCTTCTCCTTTGACAATAGAAATATTAAATATCAGGATGAGTTTATATCTATTGAACCTCCTTTATTCGATTAAGAGATAGGACATTGTAGTTTTTTTCCCCCTCGTAAATTTTATTATACGTTAAAAATAAAATTGTGCAAGAAATTCTTCTTATAACTAAACCAAGGGGAAACCCCCTCTGAGCGGTATGGTATAACTAGGTATCATGGAGGATAGAATAACATATTATCCCCCCAAACGGAGGGGAACAGCCCTCCACCTCCTGCTGATCAGCCTTTTTTCCAGCGGTGGTGCCTGGGGCATCTGGGGCACATCAAATGCCCAAGTAGCACTCCAGCTGCTGCCTTTCCTGGCCCTGATCATCCTTTTTCTGATCACTGTTCCCTACTTAATCTACCGGCTTTATGCACTTCACCGCTCTGAATACACCCTGGAACGGGGCGGCATTCACCTGCAGTGGGGTTGGAGAATGGAGAATATCCCCATGGATCAGGTGAAATGGGTCCTCCGATCCGAAGATTTGGAAACTGCTCCCTCGGCTCCCCGGACGCGCTGGCCGGGTGCGGTGATCGGGTTCAGAAGGTTTCATCGGGGTCCGGTAGTGGAATTCATGGCCGCCAGGGAGAAGGAATTGGTGATCATCGCTGCCGGAGAGGGTTACTACGCCATTTCCCCTCTAGAGGTGGATAGTTTTATTCAAACCTATAATGACCTCACCGAGTTGGGCTCTCTTTCCCTGATGAGTACCCAATCCTCCCGGCCGGCTCTTGTCCTGACTGAAATCTCCGCTAGAAGACCGATTCTGTGGATCCTAGGGATCGGGTTGATCCTGAACATCTCACTCCTGATCTGGACCCTGTTGATCATCCCCTCACGCGAGACGATCTCACTGGGATTTACTCCCACAGGGATACCGCACGAACCCCTGGAAAGTGTACGTCTGATCCTGTTCCCGATCATCAACACCACAGCCTACCTGGGTAATCTTGTCCTGGGTTTGTTCCTGTTCCGGAATCCGGAAAACCGGTTCCTGGCCTATATCCTGTGGGGAGGAAGCCTGCTTATCGCAACCCTTTTCCACATCGGGATGCTATTTATCCTCCAATAATCCCCAGCTTATCCGCATTTCTAACCAGTTATCCACAGCTTTCCATGACTTATCCCCAAAGTTATCCAGTCCAACTTCGCGAGTCTTTTTCCCGCTCAGATAAAGGTTTGGTACACTAAAACGCAGAATGAGGAGGTTTCCTCCTCAAGTTTGAAGACTATGACTCTAGAAATGTGGATCACAATTGGAATATTATCCAGTGCCATTCTGCTGTTCATCACTGAATGGCTTTCTGTGGATCTGGTTGCCCTGGGGGTGGTGATCAGTTTATCTTTGACGGGAATCCTTATTCCGGAGGAAGCCCTGACAGGATTTTCCAGTCCGATTGTGATCACAGTAGCCGCCCTGTTTATCGTGGGAGGTGCGGTAATGGAGACCGGACTGGCGGATACGATCAGTCAAAAGATCATCCAATTTGCTGGGGTAAGCAGGTTTCGTTTGCTGATCTTGATTATGGGGACTGTTGCTTTGCTTTCCGGATTTATCAGTGATACCGGGACAGTCGCGATTATGGCGCCGGCTATTATCAGCATCAGCCGGAATAAAGGTATCAATCCCTCAAAACTGCTTATACCGCTCTCATTCGGATCGCTGCTTGGCGGTGCAACAACATTAATCGGGACCCCTCCCAATATCGTCGTCAGCGATCTTCTCCATGAAAATGGTTTGATTCCCTTTCAGTTCTTCGATTTTACGCCCATTGGCATAGCTTTGTTAATCTCCGGTGTCCTGTTCCTGGCACTTACCAGTCGCTGGCTCCTGCCTGACCATAAACCCAGCACAGAACTGCAGCGGGTGGATTCCCCGGAAGAGCTTGTCCAACTGTATAAACTCCCCGAAGATCTTTACCGGCTGCGGGTTCGATCCCAATCCTCCCTGATTGAGAAAACCCTCCAGGAAATTGGTTTAGGGAGCAGATTTGACGTGACTGTGCTGGAAATTCTACGCCCCCTAGATCCACGATCTCCCAGCCGGGCTGGTGAAAGAATTTTCCCCAACCAGGAAGAAGGATCAACCAGTATTAAACCTACTCCGCAGACCCCGCTTAAAGCCAATGACATTCTGATCTGCCAGGGAAAAATCAATGATATCAGTCACGCCGCCGCAACCTTGCAGCTTGGTGTCCAGCCAGCAGAAGCGGAGGACCAGAAAGCGTTGGTCAATAATGAGGTCGGTGTGGCCGAGGTCTTGCTGCCACCGCGATCGAGGCTGATTGGAAAAACGCTGGTATCCTCGCGTTTCGGCAGTCTGTACCAACTCACGGTCCTGGGAATAAACCAACCGGGAAAAGAAAAAAGTCTGGATCTTAAAGTTACATCCCTCCAGTTTGGAGATACATTATTTGTCCAGGGAGCCTGGAAAAACATTCGCGCCCTAGGAGAAAAACGGCGGGATTTTGTGGTCATAGGTCAACCAGAAGCGCTGAAAGGCACACCTCCCCGGTCAAAAATGATTCTCTCCTCCCTGATTCTAGTAGGCATGCTGATCCTGCTGGTGACAAGTTGGCTCCCGCTCTCCACTACCGCCTTAATTGCGGCTTTTTTGATGATCATCACCGGCTGCCTGGATATGAAGGAAGCCTATAACAGCGTGGACTGGAAAAGCATCATCTTGATTGCCGGAATGCTGCCAATGACTACTGCTTTGGGTAAAGTTGGACTGGTCCAGCTGGGCACGGATTGGATGGCGTCCACCCTAGGTGGTCTGGGCGAGCTGCCAATCATGGTGGCGCTATTCCTGATCACTTCCATCTTTACCCAGGTGATTTCCAACACCGCCACCACAGTGCTGATCGCTCCCATCGCACTCTCGTTAGCCCTCCGGCTGGGATATCAACCGCAGGCATTCCTAATGCTGGTGGCTCTGGCTGCATCCACTGCCTACGCTTCGCCGGTAGCTTCCCCGGTAAACACACTAGTGATGGGATCGGGTAATTACCGGTTCAGCGACTATTTAAAGGTCGGCATCCCCCTGATTTTAATCTCGATGATCATCACGGTCCTGCTGCTCCCCCTGCTGTGGCCGCTGAGTTAATAAGAAGGATCAGGTCCCTTAAAGGGACCTGATCCTTTATCCTTTTATTACTTTTCAATCTCCTGCAGATGGGGGAATACAAAATCCATCGGGTCCTCAATCGGGGGAAAAGTCATCCCAGCAAGTCTATAGAATCTGTCCTGTCCCCAAATTTGCACCAGAACTGCATCAAAAAATCAGTCTACAATAATAGGAAAGGCAACTCGATTCGAATTATTGAACCTTTTTATTAATTGCCCTGGGTATTGAAGTTTCAGATTTATTGTGCTATTATCTTTTCACTATAGCATGAGGACTTTAGAAGATAAATAATGAGATACAAATATAAAGTTAGAAATCACTATTCAAAAAAACTGCCGATCACTTATTGGCAGTTTTTTTTCATCAGCTCAAATCCGTTATGTGTGCAAAAATATTGTGCAACTTAAAAGGAGGATATATCTCAGGTAAAAATAATATCAAAATAATAGTAAGGAGTATTTGACATGTATATATTAATATTTGGATTTTTTGTTTTAGGCATTTTAATTTCAGGAATCAAGATAGTTAGACCTGTAGAAGTAGGTATTATAGAATTTC
>JAUWCZ010000057.1 GCA_030609055.1 Chloroflexota bacterium
CTCCCAGGATTACGGATCGTTGTTTAATAAGTATCCACACCTTTATGGTAGACTATGTTGCATGAAGAATAAAATTGATCAGCTGCGCCAGATTTTATCCAGCATGGATCGTGTACTGGCAGCCTACTCAGGTGGTGTGGACAGCACATTTCTCATTAAAACTGCTCAGGACCTTTTAGGTGATCAGGTTACAGCGGTGATTGTCAACTCTCCGACACTGCCGAAGAGAGAACTCCATCAGGCGAGAGAGATTGCATCACAGCTTGGGATATCTTTGATTGAAATGGAAAGCCAAGAAATGGATCTGCCGAGTTTTCTTGCCAATACACCTCGGAGATGTTATTTCTGTAAAGATCACCTATTTCAACTATTAAAGAAGTATGCCTTAGAAAACAATTTTCACTATATCATCGATGGCAGCAATGCTGATGATCTATCTGACCACCGTCCGGGGCAAGAAGCTGCCCAGGAACAGGGAATCCGCAGTCCACTCCAGGAAGCTGGATTAACAAAAAAGGAAATCCATGCGGCAGCAAAAGAGCTGGGCTTACCTAACTGGGATAAACCATCCTCGGCCTGTCTTTCCTCCCGGATACCTTATGGAACAGAAATCAATCTTACCTTGCTCAAACAGGTAGAAGAGGCGGAAGAATTCCTGTCTGGATTAGGATTCCGTCAGTTTCGGGTTCGCCATCACGGCGAAATAGCCAGAATTGAAGTCCCATTGGAAGCGTTTGACCAGTTAATATCCCACCATGAAGAAGTACATAACAAATTAAGAGAGATTGGCTTTTCCTACATTACACTTGATCTAAAAGGATTCCGCTCCGGGAGCATGAATGAGGTAATTCAATCTTATGGATCGAAATAAACTCGAACAACTACTATCTGCTGTTCAGGCAGGAGATCTTACTATAGAGCAAGCTTTAAAACGGCTCGGTTCACTTCCCTATGAAAATCTGGATTATGCCCGGCTTGACCTGCACCGGGATTTACGACAGGGACTACCAGAGGTTGTATTTTGTGAGAATAAAACCCCTGATCAAGTAAAAACTATCATGGAGCGGCTCTGGGAACATCATGACCGGGTTTTAGGAACACGAGTTTCATCTGAGACAGCAAAGTTTGTCCAGGAGAAGCTGCCGGATGCTCGGTATGATTCCATTTCCCGGTTACTGAAATTAACCCGGGAGGAGATACCTACTCCAGACGAAAAGAGTCCCTACGCCATGGTCATCTCGGGGGGCACTTCAGACCAGCCGGTCGCCGAAGAAGCAGCTCAGACTCTGGAGTTTCTTGGAAATCGAGTATTGCGGGCTTATGATATTGGCGTTTCCGGAGTACACCGGTTACTTGACCAGCATGCATTACTGGCTGATGCCGACGTAATCATCAGCGTGGCGGGAATGGAAGGTGCATTAACCAGCGTTGTCGGAGGACTGGTGTCCTGCCCGGTTGTTGGTGTCCCTACCAGTGTTGGATACGGCGCGAATTTTCAGGGAATTACCGCCTTACTGGCCATGTTAAACTCCTGCGCTCCTGGTATAGCAGTGGTAAATATCGATAATGGCTTCGGCGCTGCGGTCTATGCTCACCTGATCTTGAGGAGAATTCAATCATGAAAGCGCTGTATTTTGATCTCATTGGGGGAGCGAGTGGGGACATGATATTAGGTGCCCTGGTTGATGCAGGAGTTTCAGTAAAAAAACTCCAGGAACTTCTGGCTGGATTACAAATCACAGAATTTGATTTGAAAGTCCAGACTGTTAACAAGGATGGTTTCTCCGCCAAGAAGTTGGATGTTCTTGTCACTGATCAACCCCCAGAAAGGCACCTGAAAGAAATCAAAGAACTTATCAAAAATAGCTCTCTGCCAGAATCAATCCAAAATAGAGCATTACGAATTTTTCAGAGGATCGTAGAGATCGAGGCTGGGATCCATAATGTACCCGTTGAACAAGTCCATCTGCATGAATTAGGGGGCACGGATACAATCATTGATATCACAGGCACCCTCTTAGCATTGGACTTGCTTGGGATAGCCAAAATTTACTCCTCACCAGTACCGTTAGGGAAAGGGTTCATCGCTGGTGCTCATGGTCAAATACCGCTTCCTTCACCAGCAACAACTGCCTTGCTCAACGGGGTACCCATCTACGGAAGAGATATTGAATCGGAACTTGTCACACCGACAGGAGCTGCCCTGCTAGTTGAATTGGTGGATGAATTCGGACCTCTCCCTCCCATGACCCTTACAGCTGTTGGATATGGCGCCGGAGGAAGAGACCTACCAATACCCAATCTACTTCGTGTTCTAGTAGGAGAAATCACACCTGACGAGACAGCAACTCTGGATCAACTGGTGATATTAGAAACAAACCTCGATGATCTTAACCCGGAAGTCTACCCGCACGTGATAGATTCCCTCTTCTCAGCTGGCGCCCTTGATGTCACACTAACATCCATTCAAATGAAAAAGAACCGTCCTGGTACAAAAATTGAGGTTCTTTGCAAACCCTCAGATAAAGATGGATTAAGGGCTATTTTATTCCAGGAAACTTCCACCCTTGGAATTAAACAATCTCTGGTGGAACGGTTCGCTCTCCCACGTACGATCCAGAAAGTTCAAACATCTTACGGTAAAGTCCGGGTCAAAATAGCTGAAACCAGTCCGGGAAACCTAAAAATCTCTCCGGAATACGAAGACTGCCGCAAGTTAGCCCAAAAACACCAAGTTCCCATCACAAAAATCTATCAGGAAACTATCCAGAAATATCAAGAGGAAAGGGAA
The DNA here is from genome assembly GCA_030609055.1 of Chloroflexota bacterium. Lineage (GTDB taxonomy): Bacteria > Chloroflexota > Anaerolineae > Anaerolineales > UBA11858 > B10-G9. The sequence continues at coordinate 2,792 of JAUWCZ010000057.1, forward strand.
TCTTGAATAGGTAATCTCGTATTCAGATTTATTTCCACCGCTCCTGGACCTTCCTATTCCAATTTGAGATCTTCAATCAACCTACTCTTCCCCGTTAGTCATGGTACAATGCGCACGTGTTTAAGAAAAGAAGAAATATGATTCTATTAATCCTACTGGTATTAATCATCCTGATTGGCGTCCCAAGGCTTATCATGCTCCAATTTGCGTCAAAACGGGCCTATACAGAAGAAACGGTTCCATCCTCAAGAGCAGCGATCGTTTTTGGTGCTGGATTAACTGCAGAAGGTGGACCAACTACAGTCCTTCAGGACCGGGTAGCAACTGCTGCAAATCTTTATGCTTCTGGAAAAGTTGAAAAAATACTCATGAGCGGGGATAATCGATTTCTCAATTACAACGAACCGGGTGCAATGAAAGCCTTTGGTATGCAGCTCGGTATACCAGAAGAGGATATTATCCTGGATTATGCTGGCCGAAGGACATATGATACCTGTTACAGGGCAAAAGAAATTTTTCAACTTTCCGGAGTGATCTTAGTAACCCAACAATTTCATCTTACCAGAGCATTGTACACCTGCAATATCCTGGGATTAGATGCTGTGGGGGTTTCTGCGGATAGGAGAACCTATCGAGATTCAGGTTATTGGGGTATCCGGGAAATTCCAGCCAGCCTGATTGCCTTTATCCAGGTTCACCTGACCCAACCAGAGCCAGTCCTGGGGGACATAGAACCTATTTTTCCTTTGGAATGAATCCTGCACTGTTAACAGATCAGATCCTGAACAATTCAGCCTAATTCGCTGAGGAGAAAACTTATGAAACGATCAATTCTGATGGTTATTTTCACTAGCTTGTTCACTTTTTGCCTTACCGGGTGCGGGATAAATATTGACTTGCCCTTTAAAACAGAAACAAAAACTGGTCCAACTGTGACAGAATCCATCCAGGTACCAGCACCAGACATAAAACTACCGCTGGATGTGAATCTTTCCTTTGGCGCCGGAAAAATGACCCTGTTACCGAACCCTGGTCCTGATCTCCTCTCCGGCACTGTCAGCTATAATGTGGCAGATTTTAAACCGGAAATCCTCGTTGATGATTCGGGTATTACTTTAAAACAGGGCAATCTTAAATTGAACGCTGTGCCAACTATTGATGCTTCAATCAAAAATGAGTGGAATATCGCAATCGCGAATTACCCTATCGAGCTAACAATTAAAGCTGGTGGTTATACTGGAGAGTTTGAGTTCGGAGGGCTTTCCCTGACAGATCTTCATATCACAGATGGTGCTTCGAATGTCAAACTGAAGTTTTCGACACCGAATTCAGCTTCCATGAACGCCTTTCGTTATGAAACCGGAGCATCCAACATCAACATGGAAAAGCTTGCCAATGCTAATTTCCATACTATGATCCTCCAGAGCGGAGCTGGAAATTACACACTTGACTTTTCAGGAATACTACAGCAAGATGCTTCAATTTTCATTGAAACTGGATTAAGCCGGTTGATTATCTCAGTCCCAGAAGGTGTGCAGGCAGAAGTAAATTTTGAAGGTCCATTCTCAAAAGTCCTGACTTCAGGTAATTGGCAGGAATCCGGAGATGAATATATTTTAAATGGACAGGGGCCAAAATTAACCTTTACCATTGAGACCAAAGCAGGAACTGTGACTCTGCAGAATCCTTAATCAGGACAACTCGAATTCCTCCCAAACAGAAGGGGCGCTGAAACAGTTGCAGGCGACTGCTCTATTGACAGGGCGTTGTCCCTCGTGTACACTTATCTTATATTGACTATACGAAAGGATTTCGGATATGATCAATGTAGCTTCAGCCCACCTCAGCTCCCAAACTACTCTTTCTCCTGCGTTACAAGCCTGGGAGATTTTCCTGAATGATCAGGGCCGTTCTCCCCATACAATCATTGCCTTCCTGGGAGATTTGCGGCTGCTGGCGTCTTACCTGCCACCAGATCGAATGGTGGGGGAGATCAGTCTGGCAGATTTGAATAACTTCCTGAGATGGATGGAGTACGAGAGAGGTGTACCCTGCAGTCCTAAAACTTTAGCTCGCCGCATTACTTCCCTGAAATCCTTTTTCCGCTGGCTTCACGAGGGTGGAGCAATCCCAGCTAACCCGGCTGATAAAGTAATCCAAAAATCTGTTAGAAGTCCCCTCCCTGAGGTACTCAACCTAGAGGAAGTTACCCGGATCCTGGAGACTGCTGATACATACCGCCATCGACCAAATCCTGATATTCGTTCCCACCTGTTGTTTACCCTGCTCCTACATACCGGAATAAAAAAAGGTGAATGTCTCTCATTAAGCCCAAATCACATCCAGGAGGACGCACCCGAAGGTCCGCTGGTTTTTATTCGGTATGCCAGCCCCCAGAATCGGTACAAAGAACGAAAAATATCCCTTCCCCAGGAATGGATAGAAGCGTACCATGAATACAGGAAAGTTTACGATCTAAATGATAGGTTGTTCCCCTGGTCAGCCAGAATGCTGGAATATGTCCTGGAAGATTTAGGGAAAGACGCGGGAATCAAGAAACGGGTCTCTTTTTCCATGTGCCGCTGGACTTGTGCTGTTCAGGATTGGCAGGCAGGAATTGACCAGAATAAAATCAGGCAGAAATTGGGAATCTCCGAAGTCCAGTGGCGGGAAGTTAGCCGAAAGTTGCACATCTTAAGTAGAGATGAGGGGGATGAGGAATCGGCAGAGAAACCATCAAAAGAAGACTAATACTCTAGTATGGTCTAGGAATCCTTTTTTATAAACGATAGTTTTAATATGGATTTTGTGCTCTCTGTGATTCGAGCAGCATGACTTAAACGCGCACCCGGCACCCAGAGGATTGTTTCTCTTGATACAAGCATGGGCCAGTTAGCACGATATTGAGCCGGGATTTTTTCATTAATCATCAGATCAGATACTTTCATTGTTTTTCCCCCCATACCCAGGGGAGAAAATACATCCCCCTCCCTTCGAATCCTAAGGACGGCATCCTTCCCCATCGATTCCTGATCAACCCAAACCTGAAAATCATCCACTGGATATTGAAACTGGCCAGATTGGCCGGGTAAGATACTATCAGTCTGGACTGAAAAATACCATCCCTTGTCCAGAGACATCTCTCCTACATCCGGACACGTGATTTCCGTTTGGCCAAGCAATTGGGGGAACTGGGACGTCACGGCTTCACTTTCCCAGGTGGAAAAAATAACCTTGTTTTGCATATGGTTAAGACTTACTTTAGCTACCCAGTTAGTTCTTTTTTGGATTGGATCCTGGATAAAATCAAGCGCTCTCTTTACCTGTTGAAAACTGAGTTCCCTAAATTCTGGGCGGAGGATTTTTAATGCTTTTCGAATCAATCGTCGTTGGATTGAGGGAGAAATCTCCCTCAATACCTCCCGATTGAGTTGTAGTTGGTGATCGCTTTGATCTTCCAAACACGATTTCCAGGTACTCTCAGTCATTTTTTCCAAGACTTGTTCATCTTTGGACAAAATTTCGGCGGTTTGAAGTAGCCTTTGCCGAAATCCAGGAGTTAGTTTTTCAAGAAGTGGGATCAATTCATGGCGGATCCTGTTTCTTTGGTAAATCAGCTCAGCATTTGTAGGATCGATTAGTGGATTTAATTTGTGTTCATTAACATAGTCCAGGATATGATTCTTTTCGATCCCCAGGAATGGCCTTACCAAAGGTATGGAATCACTCCACTGATTTGGCAAACTCACTACTTGCATTCCCAGCATCCCTCTCATACCTGTCCCACGCAGGAGGTTCATCAGGATAGTTTCAACCTGATCATCCGCATGGTGAGCAACTACAACAGCACCGGCGCTTATATCTGCGGCTGTCTGAAATAAGAACTTATAACGGAGAATTCTGGCAGCCTCCTCAATAGAAAGCCCCTGCTCGTCAGCATATAAACGCACATTTCCGGCGCCCCCGCGGAAGGGAACGCCTAGTGATTGGGCGAAATCCCGGACAAAAACCTCTTCTTGTGGGGTGTCCTCACGCAGCATGTGGTTGAAGTACACTGCAAAAGTAGACAGGTTTAACCCAGCTGCTACATGCAGGAGAGCCAAGCTGTCTGGTCCTCCGGAAACGCCTACTAGGAGGGGTGGGGTTATATTTCGGAAGGTCTCTTCCACTGCTTTGAAAACCATTGTCCCATTATAATCTATGGTATATTTTATTAACAGGTTTAATGATGGGTTAATCCGAGGAACTGTATGACCCAGACTATTTTAATCATCGATGATGATATAGATACCTTAAAGCTGGTTGGTATCATGCTCGAGAGGAAGGGTTTTAATATTCTGGCCTCAACCACCGGTAAAAAAGGTCTTCAACTGGCGAAAAACGAATTCCCGGATTTGATTTTGCTTGATATCATGATCCCGGATCTCAACGGCTATGAAATTGCGCGATCAGTTCGATCCACACCGGAAACTGAGTCAATCCCAATCATAATGTTCACCGCCAAGAGCCAGGTCGATGATAAAGTGGAAGGACTGGAAGCAGGAGCGGATGCTTACATTACCAAACCTGCCAGACCCCGGGAATTGTTCGCCCAGGTAAATTCAATCCTGAAGAGAGCACCCCAGAGGGCTGCTGGAGCTCAACAGATTTCAGCAAAAAAGGGAAAATTAATCGGAATCATCTCTTCAAAAGGCGGAATAGGGATATCTACCCTAGCAACCAATTTAGCAATTGAGATCCACAACCAATCAGACCAACCCACGATTCTGTCAGATTTCAGACCAGGTCAAGGTACGATCGCTATGGATCTGGATGTCCAGAACACCAGTGGCATGATCAAACTGCTTGAGGAAGAACCTGGAATAGAGTTATTATCATTAGAAGATTCCTTGCTGGAACACAAAACTGGAATTCTGACTCTACTATCATCCCACAATCCGGCAGATTCAAAATATATCACCTATGTAGAACAGTACCACCAGATCGCCGTCCAATTGCACTCTCAGGCAGATTATATATTAATAGATCTCGGACCATCGTTATCCCCTATAGTTTCCAGGATTATTCCAGAATGTGACAAAATCCTGGTCTGCCTGGAACCATCTCCCGGCAATATTACTCAAACTAGAATGCTTATCCAAGATCTTATCAACTCTGGAATTGGCGAAGGGCGTTTCATAATCGTACTCATCAACCGGCAACGTTCCGGCGTTCAACTCAGCTGGGAGCAAGCGGAGAATCAACTTGAACGGAAGATCGATCAAATCTTTACGCCCGTTCCGGAACTAGCTTATCAAGCCGCTGCTAATAACTCTCCTATGGTATTACGTGCTGATGACAGTTTGACAGCAGACCAGTTTCGAGAGTTAGCCCAATCTATCCTAGATTAATCGCATGGTGCTTCCCACCTCAGAGGAGACAAAACAAATCGATCAAGCCTCACAAATAATAACTGAGGCAGAGTATTGTGTTGCCCTGACTGGAGCAGGCATCAGCACACCCTCCGGGATCCCGGATTTCCGCACCCCGGGTAGCGGAGTCTGGACGCGTTATTCTCCCATGGAAGTGGCATCTCTCAGCGCATTTCGCTCCCACCCTGATCGCTTTTTTAACTGGTTTCGCCCTTTTATTAAGAATTTAACCCAAGCTGATCCAAATCCTGCCCATCTATCACTTGCCCAACTTGAGGAAAATAATCTGCTTCGATCCATCATAACCCAGAATATTGACGCATTGCATCAAAGGGCTGGCTCAAAAATTGTGATTGAAGTGCATGGAACGTATAGAACACTCACCTGCCTTGGATGTTATCAGCATATGGAAACAAGCCCACAAATACTGACCTCATTCTTGGAGAAATCTGAGATTCCCATCTGTCCTCAATGCGGTCAATTTCTCAAGCCGGATATTATTCTCTATGAAGAACAGCTCCCGGCGGATATATGGGGCCAAGCCAGAGAAGAAATCTCAAAATGTGATCTTCTACTGATCCTTGGGTCTTCTCTTACAGTCACCCCGGTTTGTGATCTTCCTCATATAGCACTCGGATCTGGTGCGAACATGATTATAATTAATAAGACTTCCACCCACCTGGATGAAATGGCAACTGTTTCAATTCACGGCGATCTGGCAGAGATATTACCGCTAATTAAAGACAAGGTACTTAATGAAAAAGAATAAATCTCGTTCCACTCTATTAAACAGATACCAACAATTAATCAATATCTCCTGTGATCTCGCTTCAGAGTTGGATCTGAATATTTTGCTTTCAAAGATTGTTGATGCGGCGTGCGAAGTTTCTGACGCTGAGGAAGCCTCCATACTATTGTATGATCCGCATAAAAATACTTTATATTTTCAGGCGGCAACCAATTTAGACTCCCTACTTAAGCGCGGCTTGGTTGTTCCCTTGGAAAAAAGCATTGCTGGATGGATTGTTACAAATCAAGAAGCAGTTATTGTTGATAACCCCCAAAAAGATAAAAGACATTTTAATGATATCGGTAAAATTACTAGTATCGAGTGCAAATCCCTCCTAGGCATTCCTTTACTTTCAAAAGGAAAAGTTATAGGTGTTCTGGAAGTGATTAATAAAAAAGGCGGTGCCTTTACCAAAGAAGATCAGGACGTTCTGCTCGCGTTAGGTGGTCAGGCAACTGTAGCCATAGAAAATTCTCGTTTATTTCTTCAGTCAGATTCAATTGGAGAATTTGTCCATGAAATACGCACTCCTTTATCTGCCCTAAGCGCAGCCGCCCATTTGTTAAAGAGCAATAGAGTTCATGAAGATCAAAAGAAAAAAATGATCGATATCCTGGAGTCTGAAATTCAAGCCCTTTCCAACATGTCGAGCTCCTTTTTGGATTTATCTCGCTTGGAATCCGGTAGAAAACAATATAACGTGATTGAGTTCAATATACGGGATTTATTAATCGATTGCCACGAAATCATCAACAATGAAACTCAAAAGCTCAACCTTCAATTTGAACTGGAGCTTCCGGCCACGCTTCCAAGAATCCGTGGTGATCGGAAACAACTAAAGCAGGCGTTTATCAACTTGTTAAATAATGCGGTAAAGTTTAATAAAGACGAAGGTGAAATCCTCCTTAAGGCACATCAAGGAAAAGACCTGATTACGATTGTTATTTCAGATACAGGTATGGGCATTCCAGAAGAAGAGCAATCCAAGATATTCGAAAAGTTTTACCGAGTCTCCAGTCACCGGGACCAGGTCCCCGGAACTGGTTTAGGCTTATCAGTTGTAAAACAGATTATCCAAGGACACGGGGGAGAGATATCATTTACCAGCGAGGTCAATGTAGGTACAACATTCACCGTAACCCTACCTCACGAAGTATAGAGAAGAACATCAATGCCATCCCCAATGAAAAAATACTGGGTTCATTTTTTACTATCGATTGTTATCGTCATCCTGGCATTATTAGCATACCTTCAGTCAGGATGGGATCTTGTCCTGGATGGAATTCTAGCAGGAATCCAAATCCTCTGGAGGGAACTCCCCTTGCTGGCTGCTGCTTTCCTGACAGCCGGTTTTCTGCAGGCGCTGGTAAAGAAAGAATTTATTACCCGCTGGTTGGGAACAGAATCTGGAATAAAAGGCATTCTCCTAGCTTGTTTAGGTGGTGGATTAATCCCCGGAGGTCCCTATGCTTATTATCCTATTGCTAGTGCCCTCTTAAAATCAGGCGCAGGATTAGGAGTGTTGATCGCATTTGTTTCAGCAAAGAATCTTTGGTCTGTCTCCAGACTTCCCTTTGAAATAGCCATCCTGGGGACAACCATAACCATTCGCCGGTACATGATCACTTTCCTCATTCCTCCCCTTCTGGGTATCTTCACTGAAAAAATCTTTGGAAGCAGGATCAAGAACATCCGGGAGAATATTGAAGCATGAATTCAGCAACCATCATTCTCTGGATCATTGCTTCAGCATTAATCCTCTATAGCTGGAAGGATGGTACAACCACAGTCCAACGCGGTGGCTTACTCACCTGGAAAACCACCAGGCAAAACGGATTTCTGATCTTGCTTGCTTTCATTATTGTTGGATTCGTAAATATCCTCTCTCCGGAAAAACTTGTCCAAGCCTGGATTGGCCCGAACTCAGGATGGGGCGGAATACTATTGGCAGAATTTATTGGTATGCTGCTTCCGGGGGGACCTTATGTTGTATTTCCATTGATTGCCATCATATTTGAAGCCGGTGCGGGATTGGCACCGGTGATCACTCTGATCACAAGCTGGTCCACTCAATCACTGTTAACTATCAGCTTTGAACTTCCCTTTATGGGATGGCGATTTACAGTGATCCGATGGAGTATCAGTCTGGGAATCCCCCTTCTAGCCGGTACGGCAGCATATTTTTTGTGGGGATAGGTATAAAGATAGATTTAATAAACAATCCGTAACCCTTGAAGGATTAAGGATTGAATTCATATTAGATAAATATTGAAATATCAATCAGGATCAAGCCAATCAGCTAATCGAGATCGAATTTCATCCTCAAGATCCCGGAGCAGCGCTTCAGCTACATCTTCACTATCTGCTTTAGCAGTTATCCTAACTAAAACAAATCCCTTCTCTGCAGATAGTCCCACCGTTGGATTGGAGAGTGTTTCTAAATCCCTAATTAATGCATCGACCTGAGATTCGCCTATACCCTCTACCCGGATATTCCGGGTAAGAATTACCCCAGTAAGCAAATAGTGCGCAGTGATTCTCGGGATCACTTGTTCTATCAGCATGCCCTCCATTTCCACCGGGACACCAGGCAACGCAAACACCAAATTATCGTTTGATTCCAGAAAAATACCCGGGGCTGTTCCTCGTGGATTCGGCAGGACCTCTGCACCAGCTGGAAGGAATGCTTGCTGCCTGTTGTTCTCCGGTGGCTGGATCCCGTACTTGGAAAAACGTCTGACAATTTCATCCCACAGCTCGGGATGAAAGATCAACTCAAGATCAAACGCCTGGGCAATCGCTTGACGTGTGGGATCATCTACTGTTGGTCCGAGACCACCTGTCACGATAACAATATCTGCTCTGGAGGTGCTTTCTAGGAGGATCTGTGCTATCCGGTCTGGATTATCTCCAATGGTTGCGGTTCGATACACGTCTACGCCAATTTTTCGCAGAGCAAGAGCAATAACCTGTGTATTGGTATTCACAATCTCCCCCAAAAGCAGTTCCGTACCTATGGTTATGATTTCAGTACTTGGCATATCGCATCACCGGAAGAGGATCTAACGATCAGGGTGGAAAACAGAAACAATCTGAATCTTCGAGCTCCACATTACTACTTAATGACTAAATAAGACCCAGTCTACAGAATTTTGAGCATTTCTTATGACTCTTATTAATCACAAGGTCTTAGACCACGTTGTATTCATAGATCATGCGGTCCTCTTCAAAGCGGTCCAGGTCTAACATAGAAACATCAACAGTTTTCGACGTTCCCTCAAGAATGATCTCGCTCAGGCATTTACCGGCTATGGGGCCGTGCATAAATCCATGACCGGAAAATCCAGCAACCATAAAGAAACCCTCAACAGGTGAATCTCCAATAATTGGATGCGCATCAGGCGTGTTTTCATAAAGCCCCGCTAAGCGGGATGATAATCCCGCTTCAGAGAGCATGGGTAACCTATCTATCGATGCTTGGATATGAGTGAGCTCCCAATCTGGATCAATACTCTGGTCAAAACCTGGTTTTTCATGAGGATTTGACATTCCCGATAACACACCCCTCCCCTCGGGGTGAAAGTATAAAGACTGTGAAAAATCAATCAAAAACGGAAAGTTTTCAGGCAACTCAGGTAAAGGAGTTGTTGTAAACCACTGTCTTCTCAGCGGTTGGATTGGTATCGAAATCTCTGCCATCTCCCCGATCAAACCAGCCCATGGTCCGGCAGCATTAATAATAATAGGCGAAGAAATCTCACCCTGGTTAGTCTCCACACCCGTCACCCTTCCTGATGAGACATTAACATCTATCACCTCAACATCATTAAACGCATGGATTCCCAATCGTTTTGCGGCATTAACATATCCTATCACTACACTGTTGGGATCAACCACACCGTCTTTGGCATGATTTGTAGCTGCAATTACGTCATCCAAATTCATCATGGGAAATTTTTCTCGCACATCTTTCCCAGATAACCATTCCGTATCCACCCCCAGACTCCGCTGTAATTGATAATTTTCCCTAAATTTGTCCACAGAGTCGTCATCTGTAAGCAAAAAGAGATATCCAACTTTCTTATAATCAATAACCTGTCCAATCTCTTCCTGAAATCGTTCCAGCATAGGAAGGCTTTCCAACGACAACCTTATATTCACTTCAGTGGCAAATTGGTAACGAACACCCCCGGCACATCTGCCAGTTGCACCCTGACCAAATAATTCCTCTTTTTCAAGAAGAAGGACCTCCTTAACTCCTTTTTCAGCAAGGTGGTATGCTGTACTTGCCCCCATAACTCCCCCGCCGATTATGATCGCATCTGCAGTTTTTGGTAATGTCATTAGGTTATTCCTCAGAATTTGTTCCAATCTTTGGCTATTCCCAGCCGAGGTGTGGATCGGATATTCTGATTAGTATCTTACCAGTTTATCTCTCGCCCCAGACCCATCCTGCGAGCATTTTTTAACGCTAGATGGGCTGCAGCTGCATCCTGTACAGCGACACCCACAGATTTAAAGAAAGTTATTTGATCAGACGCGACTCTCCCAGTAGTGTTCTGAAGTATTACATCGCCTAGCTCCACTAGATCACCACGATCTATCAACCCCAACTGTACAGCCGCCAGGATCTCTCCTGCCTCAGCCAAAACTCCTTCCCTCGACCCCACAAATACTGAAGCCTTTTTGATAACATCGGGAGAAATTTCAATCATATCTGGTTTAAAGGACCCAACCCCGTTGATATGTGTGCCCGGTTTAAGATCTACAATTTCAAACACTGGCTGCTGGGATGTGGTAGCGGCACAAATTAAATCCGCATTCCGGATGGCTTGGGAGGGTGAATCCGCCACTCTCAGATCATCAGGAATAGGTCCCTGACCAGCCAATTCCTCAACAAGCTCATTAGCTCGTGATCGATCGGGGTCAAATACCCACACCCGCTCCAATGAACGGACAGTGCAAATCGCCTGTAATTGAGTTCGACCCTGGACACCAGCACCGAAGATAGCTCCAACCTGGCAATCAGCTCTGGCGAGCACATCCGTGGCGGCACCTGATGCCCCCCCAGTACGCAACGCGGTCAACCGGCTTCCTTCCAGAACGGCCTGTAATTTTCCATTTTGTGGATCCAGCACCAGTACTGCGGCATGGATAATCGGTAGATCTCGATCAGCATTATGCGGGAAAACAGATACTGCTTTCAGACTTAATACTTGTTGTTGTCCATGATGGAGATACGCCGGCATAAATAGCGTAACCGCATCAGATTCCTTCAGGCTGAGCTGTGTTCGTATGGGGATTTGTGCCTTCCCGCTGCTCAAAGCAGCATAAGCATCTTTCATGGCGGGTATCACTTCCACCATGGGTAACACCTTCTCAATCTCTGATGCATTTAAGAAAAGCATGGATTCTCTCCTATGAAAAGAGCGCAGAAGGTGTCAGTAAGCTACCAACTCTGCGCTCTCAATGGACTTGCTTGTGGATATTAATCCATTCCGAGATATGCCTTTTGAACCATTTCATTCTTCCGGAGAGCATCTGCTGTATCATGCAGTACGATCTCTCCAGTTTGCATGACATAACCTCGATTTGCTACAGAAAAAGCCATAGTAGCATTTTGTTCCACCAGTAGAATAGTTGTTCCCTCTTCATTGATTGATTTGATGGTCTCAAAAGTGCTTTCTACAAGAATGGGTGCTAGCCCCATCGAAGGCTCATCCATCAACATCAAGCGGGGTGATGTCATCAAGGCTCTACCCGTTGCCAGCATTTGCTGCTCTCCACCTGACAAAGTCCCAGCAATCTGAGATCTCCGTTCTTTCAGCCGAGGGAAAAGAGTGTAAACACGTTCAAAAGATTGCTTAATACCTTGAGTATCACTCCTGGAAAAAGCGCCCATTTCCAGATTCTCTTCTACCGAAAGCTTCGCAAAAACCCCTCTTCCTTCAGGCACCATGGTGATGCCTTTATACACCAATTCATGGGGCGGGGAATCGGTGATATCCTCACCCTCCAGGATTATTCTTCCACTCTGGGGTTGAATCAATTTACTAATTGATTTTAATGTAGTCGATTTACCTGCCCCATTGGCTCCAATCAATGTCACAATTTCGCCTTGTTCAACATTAAGTGAGATCCCTCTCAAGGCATGAATATTTCCATAGTATGCATGAATATTTTCAACTTCTAACATGGCCATAAATATCCTTCCTTGTTAGAGATCTGCGGTCGCTCCGCGTCCCAAATAAGCTTCGATAACTTTATTATTGCTCTGGATCTCTTTAGGTGTACCTTCAGCGATTTTCATGCC
>JAUWCZ010000043.1 GCA_030609055.1 Chloroflexota bacterium
GGCTGCTCCATCAGACATAACACAGATATCCAACCGGGTTAACGGCCAGGCAACCATGGGGGCATTCCGCACATCCTGAATGGTATAGCGGTTCCGCTTTTGAGCATAAGGATTATGGTAGGCATTGAGGTGATTTTTTACGCTGACTGCAGCCATCTGCTCTACAGTGGTACCGAATTCCTTCATATGACGGGTGACCATCATGGCGTAATACCCGGAGTAAAAACCACCTACCGGGTAATCAAAGGAGACATCCGAAGCAAGGGCGATAAACTCATTGCCTTTCCAAGTTTCGACATGGCTCATGGTTTCAAATCCATAGGCAACAACAAGGTCCATATGACCGCTGGCGATGGACTTCCAGGCTTCCTGAAAACATAAGCCACCAGTAGCTCCTCCTCCTTCGACCCGGTGGCTGGGTTTTGGACATAGACCTAAGTAATCTTGAGCCATTATTGCCGCCATTAGCTGGCGTGTGAAGTGATCGGAGAAGTAGGAAGCGACGGAACCATCCACGTTCTCTGTAAATGCCGGGAAACTTATTCCCAGATCATTGATGGCGTAATCATAGGCTTCCTTAACCACAGCCTGATAGGTCTTATCGGGCCGGGCTTTAGCAAACTTGGATACTCCTCCAGAAATTGCATAGACAGGTCTCATAAATTTACACTCCCTTTGTCATGATCGATGACTTGAATGTCAAAGAACACGAGCAGTATATTACGGCAAAGTAGACCGTTTTTCTTCGTGCGGAGTTGTGTTAATCTAATTCAAACCAATAAGTATGGAACCAGTTAGTGAGAGGAGTTCACCGGATTGGTTAACCCCATAATCTGCAGAAAATCCTTACGAACAATACAGCCAATTTATTCAGATTTATCCTCAGGTTGCGATTGGTTGTCCGGATCTTTTTGACTTCCTTTTTCGGGGGACATATTCTGGGGGGAGTTTCCAACCCAGGAGGATGACTTAAATAAATCTTGATCTCCAATACTCGGCAAGCTGTCTTTTGTCAGTTTCCTGAGTTCATTTAGTTCCTCAAGCTCAGCTTCACGCATTAACCGATGGGGCAGATGTTGGATTTCATTCATGCCCTGGCGAATATTTTGCCACCAGGTGGATTTGATGATCGACCGCATTAATCTCCCCATTTTTTTTCCGGCTTCGATCATTCCTTCCGGTCCAAGAACCAGGATTCCAATAATGAGTACAAAAATAATTTCAAGGGGACCGATACCGAAAATATTCATGCCGGTGGATCAATTTCTTGAGATTGGATTTGTTGAAATGATTGGGTTAGTTCATTCTGACGGTCTGCCAGGCTTCCCAGAACTCCGTTCACAAACCTGGGTGCGCTGTCCGAGCCAAAGATTTTAGCTAATTCTACTGCTTCATTGATCGCTACTTTTAACGGCGTGCCGGAAGCTACAGCAAATTCCCACAGGGCAATTCTGAGGATGTTTCGGTCAATAGTCGCTACCTGATCCAACGGCCAATCTGGGGCATGTTCGGCGATAAAACGGTCCAAATCCTGTCGGATAGACCATACCCCGAGAACGATGGATTGGAAAAACTGCGTCAGTTCCTCATCCAAAGCGGCATCTGCAATTCGTTCCTTTAGTACAGTACCAACCGGGTGATTAGTGATGTCCAATTCATACAAAGCTTGGAGGGCAACCCCGCGCGCCTTGGTGCGGTCCTTCATATTAATTAAGCCTCAGGGAGTTGATTGTTCTGATAATCAATATCCTCAATATGAACATTAATCGTTCCAACTTCCATGCCAACCATTTTGGAAATTGCTTCGGAAACCTCTCCCTGTACTTGTTTACTTGTTTCGCGGATATTGACCTTATCGGTGAGAGCCAGGTGCAAGTCCGCATATACGCGACCATCCTCTTCAACTGTGATCTGTACACCATCCTCTCGGGTACGGCTGAAGAGTGTATTTACACTGCTGGGGGTCTGCACCAGCCGGCTGACACCTTCCACCTGCAGCGCAGTTAATTTAATGATTGTTGCCAAAACACCTGGCGCAATGGTCGTTTTTCCCGGGGGGCGTTCAGTTGTTGCCATAATTTCTCCCAAGTTTTTTGTTGACCGACTCATATTTCAGACCTTTCCTATTATAACCTATTGGTGATTAAAACACAGACGGCCGTGTGGGTCACGGCCAGCCTGATATCTTCCTGTAGAAAAAGTTTTTGTATTACTTCGCGACAACTTCACGGCCCCGGTAGAAACCGCAGTGGGGACAAACGCGGTGTGGCAGGCGTTTTTCACCACAATTGCTGCACTGTACCAATTGCTTTGGCTTTAACGCATCATGCGCACGACGGCGGTTCCTTCGACCCCGGGAAATACGTTGTTTTGGTAGAGGTGTCATATCATTCACTCCTGCATAACTACTCAGCACGATTATCGTGATAATTCCTGTTTACTACAGCAGGTAGATTATACGGAGTGGGGCGCTAAGTGTCAAGGTGGTTGACAAGAACGTAACCAGCCAATCTCCTGCACGACAGCATTATTAGACTGATCCAGGCTGCAGAATTACCTTTTCCAGCTGGGATGCCAGGGGGAAAAGGTCTCCCAGTAGGGGAGTTTCCTGGGAGCAGGAGGCAGGCAAAAACCCCGGAGGAGCACCGTATCCAGCCCTGGTGAACATCCACCAACGCAGGGTTTGTTCCTGCACTCCAAGCGGATGGAGAATGGTAAATGCTGCCCGGCAGAGCAGTTCTGCATATCGATCTGTATCTAGCACTCCAGGATCCGGGCGTTGTGGGAGATCCCAGGCATACACGCCAGGCTTTCCCCGGGTGTAGAGAAATCGTACCCGTTGACCCGGTATCAGGTGTTTGTCGATTTCCTTCAGTTGGGCAGCAGCCCGAGCTGCGGGGGACGGCACTTTGTATTCTTCCAGAGTTCTACTTATTTTCTGGGATACCAGCAGATCCTCCAGGGGAACTTTTCTCTCCCTCAAGGTTACCAACCGGTCCTGCAGCAAGGCGTGAATCTGCGGCAGTTGTTCAGTCAGCTTTCCGGCATCTGGAGCCTTTGCAAGCAAATTGAGCATTTCCAGCTGGATGTTTTTCACCCACCGGGAGGTATCATCCCGCCGCACCTCAATGCCCCGCACCTTATAGGTACCGTTTTGAAACAGACCGAAATAGCGGTTAGACACAGGAACGCGGGGGTCTGGACGCGAACTTAAAAAAGCAATCCAGCGGTATACGCCTTCCAGACTGGTCGGCAACCCGGTACGGTCCAGAATCTCTTCCAGCAGAGGTTGAAAATCCGCTATCTGGGAAGCCCCTCCCTTCTGTACCCAAAGACCATCCACGTACATATGGAGGACCCGATACCCCAGGTCTTCAGCGGCCTCCTTTGCTCGCAGCAGTGCTTCCCGACCGTATGCTGTAACCGCTTCATGGGCTTCAATCCGCCCAAACCGGGCATTTTTATATCCCAGGTATCCAAAACAGGTCACCAGTAACCATTTGTGGGCTGACGATCGGGACTGGTAGGGTAGATAGCGGGCATCTTTTGGGTTCATGCCGGCCAATTCCTGTTTGAGCTTGATCCTTTTTTCGAGCAGCGGCTGCAGCGTGTCGGGAACCAGACCACGCTGGTTCTGATCAATAGTCATTTCCAGTTCTGGTACAAAAGTGCCGTTTTCGCTGCCTTTACCTACGGTTTCTGGGGAGATATTAAAGTGTTCCATGATGCTGGGATACATGGAAATAAAGTCGATTTCCGCTACATGGGAATGCAGGCCAATCGTCGGTTGGTAGACCATGCCACCGCGGTCAGCTTGGAGCAGGTTGTAGGCCGTTTTGGGGTATTCCACCTGCTGTTTATGCCAGGGGACCAGCACACCCTGACGCAGGGCGGTCAGGATCTGCATCGAAGAAATCCCGGTGCCCGGAGAGACCCGAGCTGCAGTTTGAATCCGCAGGCTGGTAACCCGGGCCATCTCAAAGACACCTTCCAGCCCATAATCGTGATACATTACTGTATTTTCCGTGGAAATGTGGATCCGACCAAACAGGCGCGCTTGGGGACCGCGGTAGATCACCCCGCCGTAGGAATGGTAGAAGCGCTCTTCTCGGCGCTCGACACCCCGCCCATCTTCCCGACTCAGGGGGAGCGTGATGCGGTGTTTTTCCATCAACTGGTGAAGTTTTGTAATCAACCAATTATCACCCCATACAGTCAACAGTAGATCGGGATCGTGGCGGCGCAGCAGAGCCCGGAGTTTGATCAGCAATCCCCGTTCTTCCCGGAAAGGGAAGTGGTAGTGTTTTCCCGCCAGATGGACTTTAAGATTCACGGGTTCTCTGTGATCTGGATTACAGTCAGGAGCTAGAGCCATCACCAGCAAGGGAACCGGAGGGCTATCGATCACCCAGGGGGAATCCAGGGATTCCAACTCCTCTACCTCGCCCTCATCCGTGGCCAACACCCGGCAGCGCGCCAGGGGGAAAACATGGGTCTGGGCCGCATAACGGAGATCAAGCGGGATGTCGGCGTTGTAATACGTCAAATCCGGAAAACTCCTTTTCAGGTGGTTAAAAAGACCCTCCTGTGCGCTGGGCGTCTCGGTCAGCACTTTCAGGACAGGGAGAGGCTGCTCCAAGAATAGATCCTGCTGCTCAACACGTGATAGCTGGAGAGGAAGAGATAAGGATTCTAAATGGCGCCACAATGCCCGCAGGTTGTCATTATCGCCGTGAATGTAGAAAGCGGTCGGGAAAGCCTGGTGGAACCGATGGCGCCTGACACCGTCCTCATCCAGCAGCCACAGAATCACTCCCTGGGCAGGATCCGGGTAAATATCCAGCAGCCAGCCGTGAAATTCATTCCTGGATGACATGACGGAGTTCTGCGACTTCCCGCCTTAAACGGATGATCTCTTTGTGTTCTTCCAACAGCATGGAAAGCAGAAAGGTTTCAAAAGGCAGCGCATGGGAAGCATATGAGGCAGCGGAGAGGTGCTTTTGCGCTGAGGCAAACAGATCATCCAGCACACGCTGGTCGCTGCTCCGCAGGGCGCGGCGGAAGCGGGCGAAGGCTGCGCGTTCTTTTAGGAAGGTTTGGGTGATTGAGGTTACAGTTCGTCCCATGGGGGCTCCTATCAAAGCAGGGTGAGTTGAACGGAGGGGTGCGGAGATTCAAAAACCCAAACCCGGTCAGCAGTTTCTCTAATGCGAGCCAGAAAAGGCTCTTCCGCAGGTTGAGGATGAAGGATTAGCAAAACCGGGGTATGCTGGGCAGTTTTTTGCAGACAATACAGACAGGTTTCCAATAACCTGAGACGTTCAGGAAGTGGTGCGTTCTCATCTTGGAAGGTGGTGAGCAGATTCAGCACCAGCGTTGGAATCCCGCCCGGGATGGGCTGTTCCAGCATAGTTGTCATCTGATAGCAGGTGAAAGCCCGCGCGACCTGAACGCGCTCCAGTGCTGTGTAGAGAGGCAGATCTCTTCGCCTGAGCTCCCGGTTTAAACTCAGCACGTCAAAGCGATTACCTCCATCCAACACACGGATCGGGCCGGTTTGGGCCAGTTCTGCAATAAATGTGAGGGCTGCTTGCCGCTGGAAGGCAGAAGGGGCGATCAGCAGCTGCAGAGTAGGGGAATGGGGTACAGTAATTAGTTCCATACTCCAACCTTATCAGGTTGGAGCGGACAGGGCTATCGCCGTTCGGCTGAATTCAGGGATGAAAAAAGGGTTACGCCAAAGGGGGAGAGCAGATCAGGCTGCCCACTGTGAGAAATCCCAATCTGCCAGGATTTTGCGCAGTTCTAGTTTGCTGCGCAGGCCGAATTTACGTTTAGCATTGCGCAGGTGGGTTTTGACAGTAGCCGGGGAGATAATCAACTGGTCTGCGATTTCTTTATTGGTGTAGCTCAAGCAGGCCAGGGCAGTGATTTCTTTTTCACGCGGGGTGAGAGATTGCCAGGTTTTCAAATTTTCAGCGGCTTCCTGGCGGTGCTGCAGGGCAAAACTTAACATCTTTACCCCCACCTCATTCAGGGACTGTTCTTCCTCTTCAGCCAGGCGGACTAAGGCCAGGCTCAGCGGCTGGTCTAATTTGACAAACTGGGCCGGGTAAAAAAGATACTTGAAAGAATCTAAAACACGGGTCGGGAACATGGCTGCCTGTAGGTAATAGAACGTTTGTTCTATATTATACACAAGGATCTCTGTCCTGACAAGGGGTAACCTGTGATTTGAGATTAAAAAACCCCGCAGGGTTTGATTCCCTGCGGGCGAGTGGTATTTGTGATTACTAACTGAGTGTATTAACACCCCTCAGTATAGATCGGTTATGATTTTCCTTGTTCCCCCAGGGTCATCCTCAGGTAAGATTCTATAAATGGATCAAGATCACCATCAAGGACACCTTCTGTATTACCTTTTTCAAAATTTGTCCGGTGATCTTTGACCAGATGGTAGGGGTGGAGAACGTAAGACCGGATCTGGCTTCCCCACTCAGCTTTTTGGTATTCCCCCCTGAGTTCTTCAATCTTTTCTTTTCTCTTTTGCTGTTTTAATTCCAACAACCGGGCTAGTAATACACGCATAGCCATTTCGCGGTTTTGGATCTGGGAGCGTTCATTCTGACAGCTAGCTACAATGCCTGTCGGTAGGTGCGTGATGCGGACTGCGGTGTCATTTTTTTGAACACTCTGTCCTCCTGCGCCGGCAGCACGGAAGGTATCAATGCGGAGATCATTGGGGTTGATTTTAATGCTGTTATCATCCTCAACTTGTGGCAGGACTTCTACTTGCACAAAAGATGTATGTCTTCTGCTTGAAGAATCAAAGGGAGAGATTCTCACCAGCCGGTGCACGCCTTTTTCTGCCCTGAGGTATCCATAGGCGAATAATCCACTGATGGATATAGTTGTACTCTTAATTCCCGCTTCTTCACCGGGGGTTATGTCCACCGTTTCGGTTTTATAGCCACGTTTTTCTGCCCAGCGGAGGTACATGCGTTGCACCATCTCAGCCCAATCCTGGGCATCATTTCCGCCGGCACCGGCGTGGATTGCCAGCAGGGCATCTCCCCTGTCATAGACACCCGAAAGCATGGCATTAAATTCCCTTTTTTCAATTTCTGCTTGAATAGATTCTACTTCTTTTTTTAGATCTTCCTTTAGATTATCATCCCCAAGTTCCGCCAACTCCAACGCATCCTTTAGTTGACCCTCAAGGGCAGTCCAGCCCTTGATTTCCTCTTCTAATGAGGCAAGGGTTTTCATGACCTTTCTGGCTCTATTCTGGTTTTCCCATAAATCAGCGGCTTGTGACTCCTCCCTCAATTTTTCAAGTTTTATTACCTTATCAGCTACGTCAAAGACGCTCCAGTAGATTCTGGATTTTTTGTTGGCTCTCTTTGAGGATGGCGTGTAAGGATTCCATGATTCTTCTCCAATACTCTTTATCTTACCCTAATAATTCCTTGAGGATATGATCCTGATTTTACTTTTTGTTTTACCATAAATTTCCCCTTTTTTACTAACCAGTTTGGAAGGGGAGATTATTCTCTGAGGTTCTCAACTACCCAGCTGTGATAAAGTGTAATTCCGGCCGCGAGGGCCAAATTCAACGAATCAACTGCTTCATGCTGAGGAATCCGGATACTGGTTCCAAACTGCAAGTATTCCTCTCCTAAACCGCTGCCTTCATCACCAAAGATGATAGCGTAGGGGGATTGGAATTCAACCTCGGGTAGTAAATGCTTTCCAGCGGTCATCAGCGGGTAAAGTGTATGTTCTGCATGTGATCCCCAGTAGTCGGTAAATTTCCGGAAAGATTTGACCCTTATTTGGAAGATAGCACCCATTGATGCCCGGATAACTTTCGGATCAAACGGATCAGCCGCAGGTTCCACTATGGCTAGATCATGTTTCCTGAATCCAAGCATTGATCGCATGATGGATCCGAGATTTCCCATTGTTGAAGGTTGAACCAATACGACATGGTTTTTGCTCGGGTCAAGATTATCGTGATATTTCTTAAAGACACCGATAGCATAGGTATTTCCCCGGGAAGCTAGTTTGTTTACCAGATTGTCATTCTCGATTATTTCAATCTGCCGATCCATGCACAAGGAACGGATCTTTGTAATCCCCTGATTTTCAAAACCTTTTGAGTGCAGCAGCACAGCGCTGACAAATTCCGGACGATAGGAAAGTAACTCAAGGGTTGGATACACTCCAAAACAGTAGGAATGGTCAAACTCTTTTTGATATCGTTTTAGTTTCGGGATTAAGGACATATTATGTTTGGTTAAGTAATCCGGCGACAAATGCCTCCGGGTTAAAGGGAATCAAGTCTCCCGGTCCTTCCCCTAATCCGGCGAAAAGAATTGGTAAGCCGAGGTTCTCTTGAATGGCAAATACCATACCACCTTTAGCAGAGGAATCTAATTTAGCCAGGATAATGCCATCCAAAGGAATGGCTTCCTTGAATGCTTGTGCTTGGAGCAGAGCGTTTTGCCCGGTTGTCGCATCCATAACCAACCAACAGGCATGCGGTGCCCCTTTAAGGGCTTTCCCTGCAACCCGGTGGATTTTCTTTAATTCTTCCATCAGGTTATACCTGGTATGCAGCCGGCCTGCTGTATCGATTAAAAGTACATCTTTTTTTCGAGCGACAGCGGCCTGTACCCCATCATAAACCACTGCCCCCGGATCACCATCCTTCTGGCCCGCAATGACGGGAATTTCCAATCTCTTTCCCCAAGCCTGGATTTGTTCCACAGCAGCAGCTCGGTATGTATCCGCCGCAGTAAATAACACGCTTTTACCTTGCTTTTGAAACTTAGTTCCCAGTTTTGCCAGGGTAGTGGTCTTTCCGGATCCATTTACACCTACAACCAGAATCACAAAGGGATTGTTTTCCCAGGTAAGATTTGGAGGTGCTATTAGTCGGGAATGTAATTCCTGTTCTACAGCCTTTCTGAGATCTTCTGTCCTGATTAAACCCTCCTCTTTAACCTGGGTCTGTAATCCATCCAGGAGATCGAGGCTGGTTTTTACACCGATATCTGCTTGAATAAAAAGAGCTTCCAATTCTTCCCAGGTATCCGGGGATATTTCACTGGCACCAAAAAATGCTGCGATTTTTCCAAAGGTTGATTTTCTGGTTTGTGAGAGGCCATTTTTCCACTTGTTGAGGTTATTTTCCATTGTCCGCATTATATCACGCGGGATTAATTGAGAATCGGTTTGGGAAATGGGATCTTATAATTTTTATGGGCAAAATTTGAGCGGTAAATTCGAAAGAACGGAGTACGGTATAATGGCTCCATGCAGGAGATAATCCAAAATAAGGTTTAAGGATTTTACTGGTTGTATGAGGAATTAATTTGATGATACAAGTACAGGTATTGTTCTTTGCCTCGATAAGATCGATTATTGGTAAAAAGGAATTGGGAGTTGAACTTCCCCCAGGATCCAATGTTCACGATCTTAAACAGAAGATCATTGAGTTGTACCCTCATACTGATCAAGCCATGAAAAACATGCTCACTTCAGTGAACCGGGTTTTTTCAGATGACGACACTCTCCTGTCAGACCAGGCAGAAATCGCGTTTTTCCCCCATATCGCCGGAGGTTGAAACCGGAAATAGGCCTGCTGGAAATGAGACCTAGATGTTTGTCAGATGAACTAATAACGATCAATCGATCAAGTATCACTATTATCGTTTCCCTGGAGTAAAAATCAGATCTTGATTACCTGCCGGGATTGCCAACAACTTTATCCAAGTGAGTCGATGCCTCATCTCTGCCCGATTTGTGGTGGTGTGTTTGGATTTGAGGATGAGTTAATCTATGACGCGGATATTGTTGAGCCAGACTTACCAGGAATTTGGCGTTACCGAAATAGTTTTTCTCTACCAGAAGGTTCTCCAATCATCACTCTGGGAGAAGGAAACACACCGCTGATCTGGAGCAAGGTATTTGGAAAAAGGATCGGGTTCAAACTTGAAAGTTTAAACCCGACTGGATCGTTCAAGGATCGGGGGACAGCCGTTCTGTTGAGTTGGCTGGTAGCTGCCGGTATAAATGAAGCGGTGGAGGATTCCTCCGGGAATGCAGGTGCGTCTTTTGCAGCCTATGCTGCCAGAGCGGGGATCCAGGCGAGGATTTATATACCTTCCAATGCATCAGGACCAAAAAGAGCTCAAATCGAAAGTTATGGAGCAGAGGTCATCCCGGTTCCAGGCCCGAGATCAAAAGCTGCCAAGGCAGTTCTCAAAGAGGTCGAGAAAGGTTTAATATATGCCAGTCATGCTTATTTACCGCAGGGAACGGCGGGAATCGCTACAATTGCTTATGAGCTGACCCGGCAGATTCCTGAAATACCCGGAACTATTCTTCTCCCTGTGGGTCATGGCACCCTCTTGTTAGGTCTTGCCCTGGGTTTTCAGGCCTTAAAACAATGCGGAATCATATCCCGGGTACCGGAGTTAATCGCTATCCAAGCAGCAGCATGTGCCCCCCTTTATTCTGCGTTTCAAAATGGTTTAATAGAACCAGGTCCAATAGCTGAAAGGAAAACGATCGCGGGAGGAGTCCAGATCTCAGATCCCTATCATGGAAGATCTGTGCTGCGGGCAGTGAGAGATAGCGGGGGTCAATTTCTCGCGGTTAACGAAAATAAGATCTCTTCCGGCCAAAAGAAACTGGCAGAATTAGGTATTCATGTAGAATTAACTTCTGCACTAATCTGGAATGGTTTGGAGCAAATCCAGACAGCTTCACCAGAACCCATAGTCTGTATAGTATCTGGTCATGGATTAAAGAGTGTCTGAACAGTTGTATATCTCATAGGGTTGGGTATAATAAAACCTTATCAAGGCAATTTAGCTGGGAAATCGGAACTGATGGACCGCGAGATTCTTGGAAGGATGGTGAGGAATTTCGCTGACCCTGAGTTCCCCGGAGTAAATCATGAGTCAACCTCAGGGCTGGAACGAACTTGAACTCCCCTCTGAATTTAATCAACGAGTAGGATTGGGTTTTAAGAATCTTGCTTTGCTCACTCGGGCATTAACTCACCGATCATATATCAACGAAAATCCAGATGCAATAGAGGACAACGAGCGGTTGGAATTCCTCGGTGATGCAGTGTTGGATACTATTGTTGCTGCCTGGCTCTATCATCATTACCCTGAGATGACGGAAGGTGAATTAACATTAGTCAGGACTGCAGTAGTACGGACTGAACAGCTGGCGGAATTTGCCCGCCTGATCAGACTAGGTCAGGCTATGCGCTTGGGCCAAGGTGAGATAGCATCTGGGGGAAGATCCAGAAATGCATTACTATGTGCTGGTTTTGAGGCATTGGTTGGTAGTTATTACCTGGATCAAGGTATCAAAGCTGTAGAAGTTTTTTTTGAACCTTTTCTGGTTCAAGCTGTGAATGAAATATTGGTTAATGGGCAACCACGTGATCCAAAAAGTGTCTTACAGGAATGGACTCAGGCAAGGGGGTTAAACCCGCCAATTTATGAGACTATTAAGGAAAGTGGACCAGACCATGAAAAGGTTTTTGAAGTACGCGTCAGTATAGAAGGAAAAGTGTCTGCGAGCGGTAAGGGATACAGTAAGAGGGAAGCTTCAAAGAAGGCAGCCGAGGAAGTATTAAAACAGATTTCAACAACCAACCATTTTCAGGCGGAAGAATTCTGAGGTTTTATGCGGTTAAAGTCCATTGAGTTGAATGGTTTTAAAACATTTGCAACCAAAACGATTTTCGAATTCGCAGAAGAAATCACAGTGGTTGTAGGACCAAATGGATCGGGCAAGTCAAATATCGCCGATGCTGTTCGCTGGGTTTTGGGAGAACAGTCTTATAAATTACTGCGTGGAAAAAGAACTGTAGATATGATTTTCTCCGGTTCTGAGCAGCGGCCAAGAGCCGGGATGGCGGCAGCAACGATTGTTTTTGACAACAGTGAAGGATGGTTACCGATAGATTTTTCGGAAGTATCCATCACGCGCCGGGCCTACCGGGATGGCAAGAATGAATATCTGATTAACGGCCAGCAGGTTCGCCTCCGGGATATATATGAGTTATTAGGTCAATCAGGTTTAGCAGACCGCACCTATACGATCATTGGACAAGGTCTGGTAGATTCTGCCCTATCACTAAATGCTGAGGAACGACGTTCCCTCTTCGAGGAAGCTGCCGGTATCGGGTTATACAGATCCAGAAAAGCGGAAGCGGAAAGACGACTGGAAAAAACCCATCGTAATCTTGATCGTGTGGAAGATATCCTTTCGGAGCTAAAGCCGCGTTTAAAAAGCCTGCAGCGCCAGGCAGGTCGGGCAGAACAGTATGATCAGGTCAAAGCGGATTTAAGAGTCCTCCTGCGGGAATGGTACGGTTATCATTGGGCTCGGGTGCAGTCTGATTTACAAAAAGCAAAATCCGTGGAAAATGAACAGCGCCTTGACCTTATGAAAGCCCGGGAAACACAGGCAGCGTTTGACCGCGAATTATCTGAAAATCAAAACCGAGTGCAATCCCAGAGATCCAGATTAAATACCTGGCACAGGGAATTAGCTGAACACCATACTGGAAAAGAAGAAATAAGCCGGAATCGGGCGGTGGCGGACGAAAGGATCCGGTCGCTTGAAAAGAGGTCTCAAGACCTTGAAACCGAAAATGTTCATCTGGAGGAGCAGGTGAACCTTACCCGGGAACGGTTTAATCAGTCTCAGGAAGAGGCAGCCGCAGATTCAACCCGCTTCCAGGAAGCACAAAAAAACACAGATCAGGCTAGAACAGCCCTGGAAAATAAACGGGCACAATTAACAACCCTCGAGGGAAAAGCGACAAATGCTAGAGATGAGTTTTTAAAGAATTCTGAGCAGCAAATCGAGCTGAAATCCCGTTTAGAAAATCGAAAAGAGCAAAATAAGAAGAACCAGGCCCGACTCAAATCAGCAAATGATCAAATCAAGGCGGCCGAGGATCAATTCCAAAAATTCCACAGGAGTTATGAAGAGATAAAGAAGAATTATGATAAGGTAGTCGCAGATCGGAAGGCGATTGATAACGATCTTATCGACCGTCAAGAGAAACGGAATAAAGGGGAAAAAAACCGCCAGGAACTGAGGGATAAACTATTACACCTCCAGACTGAAAGCAGCCGGCTTTCAGCAGAATTGCTTGTGCTCCAACAAGCAGAACAAAAATTAGCTGGTTACGGGGAAGGCGCCAAGTTGCTGCTCACTCAATCACGAGAAGGCAGATTGATCGGAGCTTTAGGAACATTGAGCAATTTTCTGGAAGTACCGGAGGAGTACGAAAAAGCGATTACTGCCGCCCTGGGGGATTATCTTGATGCAGTGATTCTGGAAAAAGAAACTGAATCAAATCGAGCTCTGGAAATTTTACTCACTGAGACCACCAAGGGTGTTTTACTGCCGTTGAACCGCTTAATCACACTGGATAAACCAAAACTGGATAAAAATATCGCTGGTTTGATTGGAATTGCGGCAGATTTTGTCATCACACCTCCCAAATTCCGCCCGGTTGTCGACTTATTATTAGGTCGTGTATTTATCATGATAGATAAAAAAGATTTGGGTAGGGTGCTCCGCGACCAACCGCCAGGGACAAAAGCAGTCACATTAAGAGGTGAAGTGTTTCACGCGACGGGTGAGATCATCGCTGGAAATGAGGGGCAGCCCAGCACGCTCAGTCGATCCCGTCTGCGGAAAACCTGGGAAGAGAAGATCTCTACCTCAGCTGTGCAAATATCGAAGTTAGAAGAAAAAGTCCAGCAGTCGGATCAAAAGCTGGTTGCTATTGCTAGAAATGAACAGGAATTGCTCGGTGAGCTTATTAAAGCAAAACAGGCAGAGGACTCAGTTGATGAACGTTTCAAGGAGGTTTCCTTGGATCGGAATACTGCAGAACGACAGCTGGAATGGGAAACTGCCCAATATCAGACCCTGGTTGATGAGACATCAGAAGGGGAAGAAGAGATTAACCGGATAAACGCCGAACTTGAAAACATTCAAAACACAATATCTCAATCACAGGAGATGGTCTCGATATCATCATCCGCTTTGCGGGCGATATCTCTTGATGAGGAACGAGAGCAGATGGCTTACTGGGAGACGCAGACCGCAGTAGCAGAGCGGGCATTAACTGATGTTGAGGAGCGACTGGGGGAGCGAGAAAATACTTGGCAAGAAGCCCAGAATAGGGTCCAGCATAATCGCGATTTCTTTGCGCAGTATCAGGAGCAAACTACTGTCCTGACTGAACAAAGCAGCGGTTATAAAGAGCAGGAATTAGCCCTTCAGCAAGAAATATCGGAACTGCGGGAATTGATTGATAAAACGGAAGCAGAACTCATTCAGGATGAAGGAGAGCAGAAGGATATTCAGAATAAAGAAGCCAAGGCGCGGAAGATCCTGAATAAGGCGGAACGCACATATGCCCAAGCAGATATTAACCTGACCCGCAATCGGGAAAAACTAGAGTCAATTCAGGAAAGGATCAGAGAAGATATTGGCTTGGTGGAATTGGTGTATACCAAAGATATTTCTGGACCAACCCCGCTACCGCTAGAAGGATATGTTGAGAAGCTACCTATTGTAAAAGAGATTTCGAGTGATTTAGGCGGCACTATCCGAGAACAACGAGCACAGCTTAGGCGATTGGGTGCCATAAACCCGGAGGCGCAGCACGAATACCGGGAAGTCAATGAACGACATGAATTTTTATCTGAGCAGCTGTCTGATCTACGCAAAGCGGAGGAGGATCTTAAAGAAGTCATTGCTGAACTTGATGTTCTGATGGAAAGGGAATTCCGGAAAACCTTTAATGCTGTTGCCGGAGAATTCAGAGAAATCTTCACTGAATTATTTGGAGGAGGGAAAGGACAGCTTGTCCTAACAGAACCGGAGGATTTAACTGGATCCGGAGTAGATATCCAGGTCCGGCTACCTGGACGTCGTACTCAGGGATTATCCCTCTTATCAGGAGGGGAGAGGAGTTTAATTGCAGCCGCTCTGATTTTTGCACTCTTGAAGATCTCTCCAACCCCATTCTGTGTCCTGGATGAGGTTGACGCCATGCTGGATGAATCAAATATTGCCCGGTATAGGAAGCTGCTGCGGGATTTAAGCTCGGAGACCCAATTTATTGTGATTACCCACAATCGGAATACCGTCGAGGTTGCAGATGTAATTTACGGCATCATTATGGCGGAGGATTCGTCCAGTCAGGTCTTGAGTTTAAAGTTGGATGAGGTGGATGAGGTAATCGAATCCTAACGACTTTTTCCTGTGATGGTGGTTTATAAAATGCCATTTTGATAGTACTTAAAAAAACAAAAATGATAGTGAAGAGAATGATTGATTTTGCTATAATCTTCCCCAGCTTGATTTATTGAACTAAAGGATGTCTCGGGAGATCAGTCAGCCCAATAAAATCTGATTTCAGGTTATTGAAAGAAAGCCTGAAACTCAGATGATCATTCTAAACTTGGGTATATAATAGTACACAGATTATCAGTCAAAATTCTATGATTACCCGTACGTTACAGGTCTTCCCAGTTCTTTTGGAGGAATTCCATGGCTCAAACAATCTCAGATCAACTCGATGAAATCCTCCGTGATTTCGAAAGAAATGTTCCCCATGTCGACGCGACTGCTGTCGTTAGTCTAGATGGATTAGTGATCGCTTCCAGATTGCCTGACCAGGTTGAAGAGGACCGGGTAGGAGCGATGGGAGCAGCGATTCTGTCTATCAGCTCCCGCAGTGGGGATGAACTTGACAGAGGGGAAATGCTCAGGGTATTAATTGAAGGAACGAATGGATTTTTGTTAATTCGTGCTATCGGAGATATTGCAATCCTGGTTGCGCTGGCTGATAAAAAAGTCCGCCTGGGGATGTTGTTTTTTGAGTGTAGATTATGCGTTGAAAAGCTGAGTGAGATTCTGTAATATAACCTCAATGTTTTATTCCATTCTACCGGGAGGGTATCATGCCAGATGTTAAAGCCACAATTCTGGAAAGGGATCTTAATCCATACCACTCATTCATCTCCTCATTTTTTGCCGGTTTCGCGGAGCTGGGTGTCGTCAATCAGGGGTCGATTAATATTGTAGCTAAACGGGCTGCAGAATACCTGTACACCTATCTGGAAGCAAAGGAAATCCTGCCAGATATGAGCGCTGTCCCCGGGGATACAATCGCTGAAATAGTTAAAAACCTGATTCTTTATATAAATAAGATCTTAAACCTGATGGGCGGCTATGATTTGCAGGAAGCGGGAGATGATCAGGTTGTATTATTAATTGCAGGGGATAAATGCAGGATATGTCCTAAAGGGGTTGGCGGCGCTGAGGTTAAAGGGACCTTGTGTCCTATTCCCAGTTTTATCGAGAGTCTAATCAATAAAATAGCCGGAAAGGAAATTCTCGACCTGGTAACCAATGGAATTGAAAAAGAAGGAACCACTTGTATAGCCTATTATCAAATTAAATCCTGAAATCACTCAATATGGACCAAAACAATTTACCCGTAAGATTAATTCACACATTTTCAATAACTGCCTATAATCCCCACAAGAGTGAATGGGGAGTCGCTGTTCAGTCAAAATTTCTGGCTGCTGCAGCAGTCGTGTCCTGGGCAAAAGCGAATGCTGGTGCCGTTGCCACCCAGTCATACGCAAACGTCACCTATGGATCCCGGGGATTAACAATGATGGAAGAAGGGATATCTGCGGAGGATACAATTGCTCGATTGATCGAGAATGATGAGCAAATGGATTTAAGGCAAGTTGGAGTTGTAGATCAAGAAGGAAGAGCGGCTGCATTTACGGGAAAAAAGTGTCATGCCTGGGCGGGCCATGTGGTTGGAGACGGATACACCTGTCAGGGAAATATCCTTATTCCAGGCACGGTAGAAGCCATGGCAGCCCGCTTCGAAGAAGTTCGCCAAGGGGACGGAGAGCTGGCAGATTGGCTGGTTGAAACCTTGGAAGCCGGCCAGGAAGCCGGGGGTGATAAACGGGGACGTCAGGCTGCTGGTGTCCTTGTTGTTCGAGAGAATGGGGGCTATGGGGGAGATAATGACAGGTATCTGGATTTGAGAGTGGATGATCATCCTTTTCCTATTTTAAAACTGAAGCAGTTAGTAGAGAATCATCACCTCTACTTTGGTGAGGTTGATCCGGATGATCTAGTACCTTTGGTGAATGTTGCCCAGGAATTACAAGGAATTATGAAAAAAACCGGGCATTTTCAGGGAGAAGTGAGTGGGGGATTTGATGATGAAACCCGGACTGCTCTGAGAAATCTGGTTGGTGAGGAAAACCTGGAAGAACGCTGGAACGGTGAAGATAAAATGATTGATAATAAGGTGGTAGAGTATTTGAGGGACAAATTCTCTGATTTATGACTTTAAAAATTCCCTCTCACAATTTATTGACAGGCAAAAATTGTAGTGATAGGATATATATTATGCTGATGAACCGGATACACCACCATATGATGCCAGGAATATTTCTCCGCTGACCGGAGGTGGTTCATAGGCTGCTTTGAACATCCTCAAGTTTGTTTTACTTCTCCCCGGTCTTTATCTGGGGATTTTTTTTACTCAATTTTTGAAAGGAGGTAACCAGGAGCCAATATCAATAAACCCAACAATTTTTGGTATATAATACAAAGAGTACCAGACCCATCCATTTACCCTAAGGAGGAATAAGCATGAAGAAACTATATTTACTATTGGCACTTCTGCTAATTACCGGGCTTCTGCTTGGTGCTTGCGGCGGCCAGGGAGAAGCACCCCCGGTCGATGAGCCGAAGGAAGAGCCAAAAGAGGAGGCGCTAAAGATCGGTCTCGTTACCGACGTAGGAGAAATTGACGACAAGTCATTCAACCAGTCCGCCTGGGAAGGCGTACAGCTGGCTGGAGAGGAATTTGGCGCTGAAGTTGACTACGTCGAGACCAAGGATGCTAAAGACTACATGGCCAATATCGAACTCTTCACCAAGAATGATTTCGATATTGTGGTCACGGTTGGATTTGCACTTGGTGAAGCC
>JAUWCZ010000030.1 GCA_030609055.1 Chloroflexota bacterium
GAAAAAGCGGGAGCTAAGATCCCCCGTCCGTTAGTTAAAGTAACCGGTATTGGCAGAGGAACCGATGCCATGCGGATGGCAGATCGTCCTCATGTGGATTACGACTATTTTGTTAAGCATTATGCAACTCAGCAGGAAAAAGATTCAAAGGAAACCATGAAATATTACCAGAATCTCTGGGAACATGGGACCCGATATCCCGGGGTACACTCATTCCGGGCTGGGCGAACAGCAGGGAATATGGCCTATAAACACGCAGCCATTCATGACCCCCTGACCGAATTGGATTTTATTGAACTCCATGACGCCTATACTTCCAGTGAAATTCAGACCTACGAGGATCTTGGACTCTGCCGATACGGAGAGGGCGGACCATTTGCCATGTCGGGAAAAGCCTTTCTCCCCCATATCGATTACGGATTGGATCTGGCGGACAAG
Organism: Chloroflexota bacterium; assembly: GCA_030609055.1. GTDB lineage: Bacteria > Chloroflexota > Anaerolineae > Anaerolineales > UBA11858 > B10-G9. The sequence goes on from JAUWCZ010000030.1 coordinate 439, forward strand.
CCAGTGTGCCCTGTAAATCCTTCAGGGGGATTAATAGCCTGTGGTCATCCCGTCGGCGCTACAGGGTTAATGCAGGCCGTATTTGCAATCTGGCAGCTGCAAGGCTCCATACACAAACACTTTGAGGATAAAACCTTACAGGTAAAGGATGCTCAAAAAGGGGCAATTCATTCGCATGCCGGTACGGGAACTTATGTAACAGTCAGCGTACTGGAAAAGGAATAGGGAGAAACCATGACAAAAATACCAAACAAACAGGCCGAGTCATTGGGTGGAACAATAGTACACAATCTGCCGTTTCCCGTGGAAACTTCTCCAGAAGCTTTAGCCTGGCTGAAACAAATGGCTCCAATCCAGATAGAGTATCCCTATAACATCGTTTACCTACACTCTTATGCCCAAGATAGCCCCTGGTTTGCAGGATTAACCAATAAAAAGATTCTTGCCAACAGGGATCCGGAAACGGGGTATACCTACGCGACACCTCGGGGTCATGATATGTATACCGGTGATGAAACCGATTGGATTGATATCACGGATAGAAAAGCAACAGTCCACGCATTTACAGTATGCCACTTCGGTTCAGAAGCTTTCTTAGATGAAACACCATATGTATTGGCTTTGATTGAATTCGAGGGAGTAAATACCCTGTTACTTAGCAGAATAATGGGGGTTGATCCTGATCAGGCAAGTCTAGAGTGGATTGGCATGACGTTAAAACCGCAATTTCTTAGAAATAGTAAACTCAAACCAACAGACATGTACTTTGTGCCTGCTTGAAAAAAAACATTAAATATACGCTGGAATTAGGATCCGTAATCCAATCTGGATTACGGGTTCTCTCTGATGCGATTCGTGCAAACTAACCTAAACTGGTCTATAATCTAGGCAATCATTTCTCAGTTTTTGATATGATGGGTTAGTTTGTGGCTAAACCAAGACGCTCTGATCTCGGATCTCCGATAACTAGATATCACCTCCAGGAATTACGCTGGCGGGATCTTTTTATTGTCTTTGTTCCACTAACAATTGGAGTACTGGTGCCTGTAGGTGTTGGTTTATGGCGCACACTTTATGGCTATTCAAGTTTTGGACCTGCAGCTGCTTTCATCTGGGGCAGAAATTGGTTTCTTGCCGGCGGCTTTCTGGTCATTCTACTGCTTCTTTACGCCTATCGAAGGCTAAAAAGGGCTCATACCTGGATAGAGGTATACCCCTGGGGGCTTTACTTCCAATTTCCTCCTGGACGTAAAAGATATGTGAATTGGAAAGATATCCGTGGCATTACCAGCTATTCAGTAAATAAGTCATTTTTCCGTGTTATAAATAGAACCGTCCATTACCTGACAATTCATTCACGGAAGTACCCCTCTCTTCAATGTCATCCGGAGATCCATGATCGGGAAGGACTCAAGAAAATCATTAAAAAACAGGTCTTTACCCGGCTCAGACCAATCCTTCATCAAGCGTTTAAAAGGGGGGAGCTCATCCCGTTCGGTGAAGTGTCTGTTTCGAAGCGAAAGTTATATCTTCCAAAACAGGAAATCCCTTGGGAGTATATAAACGGCATTTCAGTTCAAAAAGGTGTATTCAACATCAAGTTATCTGACCAAAAGAAAATAGAGGTACCGATTCGAAAAATCCACAACATTGAAATCCTCGTTCACCTCATCAAAACGGAGATCTAATATGTCCGTTAAAAAGAATAAGTGGTCCATCTCCTGCCTGGTTTTACTTCTAGCTTTTGCTCTTAACAGCTGCAGTGGTGTAACTTTAGATAATTTGATGCCAATATTCGGTTCCAACGAAGAATCCCAATTGCTGGTTGAAGTCACTTTTTATGTTCAGATCCCACTTAATACACCAGAAGGAGAAGGGATTTATCTGAGCACACTGGATGAAGTGACAGGTTTGGGAGTCAATGCAAAGGCTCACCTATTGGATCCAGCTCTGGGCGAAGCCAACCTAGATCAAGGATTGATCTATAAAACTACCCTGGCAGTACCTCAGTACTCCATCATTAAATACCGCTATACCCGCCAAAACCAATACGCTGTAATTGAACATACACAATCAGATGAGCAAGTCCGATACCGAATTGCTCAGGCGAATAATCCTTTGGAAATTCGCGATGTTGTTAGTAAATGGTCTGATACTGCATATTACTGGCCTGAACCGGGAAGGATTTCCGGTGTAATCCGGGATGATAATACCGGGCTTCCGGTACCCGGTATGCTCATTACCGGGGGAGGAGTACAAACCTTTACAACTGCTTCAGGATCATATATGCTCCCTGGCTTACCTCCAGGGATCCATAACCTTGTGGTGTACGCCCCAGATGGCGGTTACATGGTTATCCAACAGGGAGCAGAAGTCGCTTCCCAGGCAAATACAGAAGCAAACCTTTCCATTAGTCCGCGCGAATTTGTTGATATGACTTTTTTGGTTACTGTACCTATTGGGACACCTGAAGATAGTGTTCGACTTGTCGGGAATCTTTATCAATTGGGGAATACATTTGGAAACCTGCCTGGGGGAATGAACACAACCCCTTCAAGAATGCCAAGACTCACTTCTGTTGATGATAATCGATATGGCATCATAATCTCCCTCCCTGTGGGTGCGGAAATAAGATACAAATACACCCTGGGAGATGGATTCTGGAATGCTGAACATACTGAAAACGGCGGGTTTAATCTCCGGCGTATTATCATACCTGACCACCCAATCCAAATCACCGATGAGGTATTCACCTGGAAGGATGGCAACAAAGATTCAATAACATTTGATTTGTGGACACCTGATAATACACCTGCCGCTGAAGATGTTTCAATCCAATTTAACCCTTATGGTTGGACTACTCCGCTGCCCATGACCAATCTTGCTCCGAATCACTGGGTATTTATATTGTTCTCTCCATTTGAGATTATTTCTGACCTCACCTATCGATACTGCCGCGAAGGAGAATGCGGAATTGCTGATGATGACTTGACCAGAGGAGATACACCCCAGGGTCGGACAGTAAGCCCCAGTTTCGAAACGCAATATATCGCGGATACTGTCGAAACTTGGGCCTGGTTAGAAGAAGATCCACAAACGGGAAACGATTTAATGCCTGATGTTCAAACTAGAGATGACCAGTTTATCACCGCTATTGAATTCATGGCTGGTAGTAAAGCAGCAAGTACTGCCCAAATAGCCTCATCAATACCCGCGGTTTCCAATCTGGGCCCCGGATGGATCATACTAACGCCCACCTGGACTTTTACACATCAAGTCCCACCGGTGATTGAGCCCGATCCGAATCAGGACCCTCTCTGGTATGATCTCTCTTTAATGTCCGGGCAAGCAATCTCACAAGGCAACCAAGTCGCCTTCCATCCCCAACCTCATTTTCCTGCCTCCCCGGAAGAATGGTGGGAGTCGGCACCCCTGGATTTCAGTTGGTGGAACAGCTGGTTTGATCAGTATTACAATTTCGCAATTCATTTTGCTGAGACAGCAGAAAATCAGGGAGTCGAGATGCTTGTCTTGGGAGGAGATTGGCTTATCCCGGCTCTTCCCGGAGGCAAACTTGCTAACGGTGATCCCTCAGGGGTTCCTGCGGATTCGGAGCTTCGATGGGAAGAAATCCTGGCTGAGGTCGACTCCCGTTTCTCAGGCACAATTGCATGGTCTATGTCATTACCAACAAGCGGTCATAAACCAGTTTACTTCCAGCACATTGATCAGATCCATCTGAATTGGTCCCCTTCCCTGGACGCCGAGGCTTCTATGGAGGATATTAAAGCTCAGGCCTTAGCCTCCCTCGATGGAAATGTCAACCAATTCTGGTCTTCCTGGTTAAAACCTGAAAACAAATTATTAATCCTGCGGATTGCCTACCCATCCGTTTCAGGCTGGGATTCAGATTGTATAGAAAATGAAGAAAATACCTGCATTGAGTTGTATGAATTCTCTAGTCCAGCCCCAGAGATTTCTAATCTGACTATTGATCTTGACCAGCAAGCAAGGGTTATATCTTCCCTCTTATCCGCTGTGAATGAAAAAAGTTGGATTTCCGGTGTCGTATCCTGGGGATATTATGCCCCGGCCGTCTTACATGATCAATCAATCTCCATCCATGGAAAACCAGCTGAAGATATCCTAATGTACTGGTTAACCGAAATCCGGGAGTAATAAGTTTCCACCATCATCAACTGATTGGTGCCTACCTCCTTCTATTCAAAAGGAGGTTTCCCGCTGAAATACCGCTCATTGCGTCTTACAATCCGCTCCAAAGTGAATAATTGGCTTTTCTGTGAATTATTAATATGGTATTTGAATGATAAAAAACCCCTTGCAAGCTTGAACACTATGCTATAATGAAAACCCAAGTAAAAACAAAACCCATCCATTGAAAATTGTGGATGGGTTTTAATAGTCCGTTGGAATGGATAGCTGATAAATAAAAAGAATGAGTAAAGAGATAATTAAAGAAAAAACGCTTGAATATGAAAATCCACTTGCCCATCTGCTCCAAATCGGGAGAGATAAGGGTTATGTAACACTGGATGATATTTCTGAGGTTTATCCCAAAGCTGAAAACAATGTGGATCAACTGGAAGAAGCATTTTCCGCCCTGCTTACCGCAGATATCCCCTATGTTGAAAGTGAAGATGAAGCGGAAGAATTATTTGACGGTGAAGATGAGGATGAACTGGATGATGATGTGGAATCTTTCTTCGATGAGGATGATCCACTGGAGAACATTAGCACTAACGATACGGTAGGTTTGTACATCAAACAAGCTGGAAAAGTACCCTTGTTAACCCGTAATGAAGAGCAGAATCTGACTATGCTAATTGACCTGGGGAGAAAAGCTCAGAAAAAGTTGGCAGAAGAAGAACTCACCCTGGAAGAGCGGGAATCCTTGAGCGAAATTGTGGATGAGGGCTGGGAAGCATTTGAACACCTCATCCAAGCTAATTCCCGGTTAGTTATAAGCATCGCAAAGAAGTATGTGGGTCGGGGTGTCTCCTTTCTGGATCTAATTCAGGAAGGTAATATTGGGATGATGAGAGCTGCCCTGAAGTTTGAGCGGGATAGAGGCTACAAATTCAGCACTTATGCAACCTGGTGGATTCGCCAAGCGATCACCCGCGCCATCGCAGATCAGGGTCGAACCATCCGGGTTCCGGTGCACATGGGTGACAAGATCAACAAAATGATTCGCATGCAGCACCAACTAAAACAGGATTTAAACAGGGATCCGAACCAGGCGGAGTTGGCAGAAGCACTCAATGTATCACCGGATGATGTCCAGGATATGATGAAACACGCCCGGCGTCCCCTCTCACTGGAAATGCCCACAGGCAAAGAGGATGACGCACAGTTGGGCGATTTCATTGCGGATATGGATGTAATCCCACCGGATGAAGAAGCAACCGGAATTCTCTTACGAGAACATCTCCAGGAAGCTTTAGCAGAGTTACCACCCAGGGAAACCAAGATTCTAGAAATGAGGTATGGCTTGGTCGATGGCAGAACCTTGACCTTAAATGAAGTGGGAAAAAAGATGGGAGTAACCCGGGAACGTATCCGCCAAATTGAAGCCCAGGCATTACGACGACTGCGAAATCCCCGTATCCAGGAGAAATTACAAGCCTATCTGGATTAATCACAAACTTCTATCAGAAAATAAAAAGCGGAACACTATGATGTTCCGCTTTTTTCATATACTGGTAAAAACCTACTTCAGATACAGGTCACCCCAGGTGGTGGGATCAGAATAATATCGTGTAGGAACGTTACTGACCATTGTCTGTTGAAGTAGGGTACCTGCTTTATCGTTATCGTTGATGGAAATTGCAAATCCATAATGGTCTCCTGAGGAGGGGTTGGTCACACCTAGCAGACTCCAAGGAATCTTAAACTCAACTTGATAACCTTTGCCGCCTTCCAGGGCACCAATTTTTATTTCGGTCTTTTTTCCCGCCTTTGCTTTGGGGAACCACATATAGGCTTGTGGTGGATTGCCAGGTTTTGGAGTTGCTGTATGAGTAAATAAACTCATCGAAGCGACCTTTCCGCTGTTGATAGAGTACGCGAGGATACCGTCTTTCCCCGGAGAGATACCGATCTGATAATCATCATCATTCATCGCCTGAAGGTAATAATCCGCGCTCACATAGCGGTCAAAAAGGATTTCTATGCTATCTCCAAGATAAATCTGTTCTCTTACTCCTTTCTGGACATATTTATCATCTTTAACCCGGACACCAAGGTATAAATAATCCTCATCCCAGCCGGCCACAACTGTACCGGAAGCATCCAGTTCACCGGAGTGTTTGTCTGCTCCAAAGACTACATAATTAATTACTTTCTGGATAGGTGGATGCCATTCGTATAAGTCTCCATCTATGCCGGGTTTTTTATCCATATAATCCGCAGTTATGGATGGTCCGCTCCGTACCGCTGGTCCCTTATAGGCTTCATCCGGGTCAACAGTTTCGGTGGGTTCCTCTGTTGCAGTAGGAAGTTCCCCCGTGGGGGTTGGCGTATCGGAAGGAGCCAACGCAGCAGCTGTTTTCTGTGCTGCATCTGATGATTCATCTGATGATTCATCTGTCGATCCATCTGCGGCAGATGTCGCAGGAGCAACCTGGGTTGGCTCAAATAACGCTGTCATTGTTTTATCCGGGGTAGGAAATGAAAACGGCGTGGGAGTTGAAAATCCCGGTAAAGTGCAGGCTGTAAGGACAAAAAGTATCGTTATTGCCACGATAAAATGGCGAAATTTGATTTTATCCATGATGATTCCCCTCCTAAGTGAGGTTTTTTCTTCCATTAAGCAATGAATATTAGGATTATAATCGAATTTAAGTGATAAATTCTGTATGTTGCGGGAGCTTACGGCTTTGTATACTTACTCATACCCTCGACCGGCTGTTTCAGTTGATATTGTATTAGTGCAAAAGAAAGATGACGATTTCCAGGTCCTGCTGATTAAACGGGCCAAACCACCTTTTCAGGGCAGTTTCGCCTTGCCCGGGGGATTTGTTAACCAAGAAGAAACCCTGGAACAAGCCGCTCAACGCGAATTATGGGAAGAAACAGGACTTCAGAATATCAACCTAACACAAATCCATACTTTCAGTGATCCAGACAGAGATCCAAGAGGCAGAGTGATATCTACTGCATTTGGGGGAATTATTGAGGATAAATGTGAAGGAAATCCCCAAGCGGGCAGTGATGCAGCGGAATTGGGCTGGTTTAACCTCTCAAATCTCCCACCTCTCGCGTTTGATCATGATGTAGTAATCAAATTTTCAGTCGAAAAAATGAATCTTATTGAGCTTTAAATTCAGCGGATTTCGTTACACAGATTCCATGCTGACTGTCATCAGTGCAAATTTTGATAGTTGCCTTAATCTTGTGACCCACCGGGTTAGCACTGAAAGCAGCACTGGTAACAATATTAGTCTTGCCGACTGGAATCTTTGCGGATGAACCAAACTGGTTGCTGGAGTTTGTAACCGATTCAGCTGTCAGTTTATCCTTAAAAGTAGCTGTCCATGACTCTAGGGTTAAATCCCCGGTATTTTTTATATTTACAACGACAGAACCGCACCCAGTTTCCTTATATGTAATCGTAAAATCAACCACGGGTGTTGGTGTTGGTGGAGGGGTAAATACCGGTAAACCTGTTGTTTTGCCTTCCGGTGTCGCATATTTTCCCCACAGCCAGCAGTTGATATCCTCCTGATCCTGATGCTGAACGTACCAGTAAACCTCTTCGTGGTCCTTCGCAATCAGGTCTGCAAAATCACCTGCCAGAAAAGTGAAAATCAAATCATAGACTTCCGCGGGGCCATAACGGCAATTAGTGTTTTCAGAAATATGAACCCGAGGTAGTGGGGTTGAGGTCTGAGTGAATGTCGGTGATGGGGTTGAACTTGGGGTTTTGGTCGCTTTAAAATCATCAGCTACTCCTTGACCAGATTCCGTATCCTCAGATCCATTCCCTTCATTTTCTCCCAAGGCTCTCGCGGTCAGCGTTTTTACTATTGCTGTCTTCACTAAATCAGTAGACTGTTGATTTTGATCAGGATCTGTCACGCTTAATGATTGTACAGGAACATTACATGCCAGAACAGCAGCGGCTAAAATAACCACAGTCATAACTGAATATAGGATCCTCTCTTGTTCTTTAGATAGAAGGGATATTTGGTTTCTCATAATTCCTCCTCCCACCATTGTTCGTACTAGATTTATCCGATTAAGAAACGGCTTACGTGACGGGTATAAACTCAGTATATAAAAAATACATCTGAAGGTCAAATGAGAAAATCTAATTTCTGGAAATTTGGATATATATTTGATAAAAATACGAAATCGTTCCACTCGCACAACAGGATTATAAAAATGGAGTAATTTTATTATCTTCCCCCCTTAAATAAGGACACCCCACCATGCCGTGTGTGACTTAGTCTTGAACCTGCTTGCGCAGATTGGGTTTCCGCATCGAAAGCTCCGCCTTGGCTCAGGCCTATCGCGTACCTTCCGAGATATAGGACCCCTTAAAGTTGGTGTTGGCTCAAAACACGTAGGTCACATCGCGCACACAGTAGGGTGCCATACACTTTACCATACACCTTCCCGGATGAATAGGGGAAATGTGGCTTTGATGAAATTTAATCTAGTGATAGCTTGATGTGCAGTTCTTCGAGCTGTTCGGATTCGACAGCGGAGGGAGCATTCCCCATTAAATCCCTAGCAGATTGATTCTTCGGGAAAGCAATCACTTCCCTGATATTGGGCTCATTTGCTAACAACATACATAAGCGGTCAATACCAGATGCAATCCCGCCATGTGGGGGAGTCCCATAAGAAAACGCCCGCAGCATGTGTCCAAACCGTTCTCGGGCAACTTCTAGATCCAATCCAATCAAATCGAATATCTTTTCCTGCAAATCTGCCTTATGGATTCTGATTGATCCTCCCGCAATTTCTAAACCGTTTAGGACAAGATCATACTGCTGCCCCCTGACTTTGGAGGGGTCATCATCCAAAAACTCAACATCTACCATCATAGGTGAAGTAAATAGATGATGACTCGGATCCCAACGCTTCTCATCCTTATTCCATTTTACCAGCGGAAAATCAACTACCCAACAAAATCCCATGATATCGTCGTTCACAAGGTTCAGGCGATCGCGTAATTCTTCCCGCAATCTACCCAAGCTATCAAAAACCACCTCGGGGAGATCAGCGACAAACAGCAGCAAGTCTCCTGGCTCTGCTCCCATTATTGTCAAGATCTGTGCTTTCGCATCATCAGTAATGAATTTAACAAACGAGGATCGTTCTTCCCCTTCCTCTGATAATGCTAGATATGCCAAACCGCCGGCACCATGTCCTTTGACATAATCGGTCAGCTCATCGATCTGTTTTCTACTATAATCTCCCAGCCCTTTGACATTTATACCGCGAACCGTACCACCCTTTTCAACCGTTTCTGAAAATACGCGAAATCCTGATTCCAGGGCGATCTCGGAAATGTCTTTCAACTCCAAACCAAAGCGGATATCCGGATTATCCTTCCCGAATCTATCCAGAGCTTGTTGATAGGTTAATTCGGGCCAGGGTGTTTCCAAAACCTTTTTCTGTGGAACAACTTCTTTTACCAGGGAAGTGTATAAATCTTCCATTAGATTCATCACATCTTCCCGCTCAACGAAGGACATTTCTATGTCTAACTGGGTAAATTCCGGCTGGCGGTCTCCCCGTTGATCCTCATCCCGGAAACAACGTGCTATTTGGAAATACCTCTCTACTCCAGCCACCATCAGCATCTGCTTTAACTGCTGTGGGGATTGTGGGAGAGCGTAAAACTGACCGGGATGAATCCTAGATGGTACGATATAGTCCCGAGCCCCCTCTGGTGTGGTCTTGAATAATATTGGTGTTTCAATTTCCAGAAATTCTTTTTTATCCAGGTAGTTCCTGATAAAGGTAATCAGACGATGACGAAATATGATATTGTCCCGCATTCGTGGACGGCGAAGGTCCAGATACCTGTACTTTAAACGGGTTTGTTCATCTACATCTTCTTCCTGATTGATCAAAAAAGGTGGTGTTTTGGCAGGATTCAGAATTTCCACCCGGGTAAGCTCTACTTCAATTTCCCCTGTTGCTAAATCGGGATTCTCCATTCCTTCTGGTCGTTTCCTGACAATTCCGACCGCTTGAATAACCCATTCCATACGAACAGGAATCATAGCTTGATGAACTTCTGGTGATGAAACAGGATTAGAGACTAGTTGAATAATGCCAAAACGATCCCGCAAATCCACAAAGGTTACTCCCCCCAGATCCCGCAACCGATCGACCCAGCCAGCTAAGGTTACTTCCTTACCAATATCTTTAACCCCTACCTCACCACAGGTATGTGTTTTATACATCAATCCTCCAACAAACTTACTCCAAAAATGCTATTATCCTATTATTTTCCCTGCATTATAGCACGCCGCTCATCTTCTGGATTGTGATAGGAATCAAATCAGAAAGAGAATAGCAACTCCCAGAATAGCAACAATTGTACCTGCAATTGCTCCCCATCCGAATCTTTCATTAAAGAAATAGTATTCTATGGGGAGTAAAAAAATTGGGGGAAGTGCCATTAACGTGCTGACCACGCCAATACTTGCATATTGCAGTGCAAACAGGGATAGGGAAACACCCAGGAATGGTCCTGAAAATGCTCCTCCGATGATCCTTAGTAATGCCTTGGGATGATCAATCGCCTGTTGTATCGTAATCCGAGACTTCTTTTGAATGACAGTAATTATCCAAATAACCATCATGGCTGTGAACATACGGATAAAATTTCCAGAAATGGGAGAAAATCCCTTACTTAAACCATTTTTTGCCAGCACCAAACCCAGTGCTTGCCCGGATGCGCCGGCTAAACCAAACAGGACACCGCGGATGTAGTGTGGTTTTCGGGGTCCTTGTTCATGATCCTTTTCAACAACCACCCAGACTACACCGATTAGTGTTAAGACGATTCCCCCCACTTGCCAGGAAGATAATTCCTCCCCCAGGAAAATCCAGGCCGTAAAGGCCGCCAAGATCGGCGCCAGACTCATCATTAGCATTGGAATCCGCGGGCCAACCCAGACAAATGCTTGAAACAGGAAGGCATCACCCAGCACCAAACCTACAATACCGGATAATCCTAACCAGATCCAGTTATCCCAATCAGCTCCTACCGGCCAGGGCGCCCCAAGAATTATCCAGTGAGCAACCATCAAAAATATTGACGCAACGACCAATCTCAGGCGGTTTACAACGATTGAGCCTACCTCCCTGCCTGCAATAGTAAACAGGCCAGAGTTAATTGCAAAAGTAATTGAAGTAATAATTGCCGCAGCTTCTCCTATATACAACATTTTCCTCATCTTTCCGAATATTAATAATGAGTTCTTATTGTACCGGAAACTTAAGTAATCTAAAATACCATCATGTTATACTGGATTCACCAAATCTACCTCAATAATCTCAATATTTAATTAGGAGGACCCGATGCAATACAAAATAATCGGCTCGTTTATGGAATCAGTTGATATCCATTTAAAACAAGGGGAATCTGTATATACTGAGTCCGGGGGAATGGCCTGGATGAGGGGATCATTCGATATGAACACAAATACCCGGGGCGGTTTAGGAGCAGGTATTGGTAGAGTACTGGCAGGTGAATCCCTTTTTCTAACTACCTATATCTGCAAAAGTCCAGATGGGTTGATTACCTTCACGCCGGAAGTTCCCGGCAAGGTTATCGACCTTAAGTTGGAAGCAGGTCAAAGCATGATCTGCCAAAAAGATGCTTTTATGTGCGCAGAGGAATCAGTTAAGCTGGAAATGCATTTTCGGAAGAGACTCGGAGCAGGTCTATTTGGAGGTGAGGGTTTTATCCTGCAATAAATCTCTGGTCCCGGCACAGCTTTTGTTGAAATCCCGGGCGAAGTACGGAAATTTGAATTGGGAGATGGGGAACTGATTAAGGTAGACCCCGGGCATATTGCCATGTTTGAGCCATCTGTTGAATACGATATTACAGCGGTAAAAGGATTAAAGAATGTCCTGTTCTCTGGTGAAGGCTTATTTCTGGCTACTCTGAAAGGACCCGGAAAAGTTTGGTTGCAGAGTCTGCCATTGTCAAACCTGGCAATGAAGCTTTCCCGTTATATGCCGGCAAAAGGCTGATAATGCCGCAGAGATCCTCATAAAAAATCCCACTCCATAATTTTTTGAGTGGGATATTGTTTGGTACATATCCCCGTTCGAAGATATAAGATCATCCATTATAATCAATTTGTATTCTTCAGCGTTATTATGCTCAAGGGAGGGAGAATGGAACAATTAAAAGAACGGATCCTGGCTGAAGGCATAAATATCGGCAATGGTATTCTCAAAGTAGATGGATTTATTAATCATCAGGTTGATCCTGTCTTAATTAATGAAGCCGGAAAGGAGTTTGCTAGGATTTTTAAGGATTACACTCCCACAAAAATCCTTACTGCGGAAATATCCGGCATAGCACCAGCTTTATTAACCGGGCTTCATATGAATCTTCCCGTTGTATTCGCCCGAAAACATAAACCAATAACCATGCCTGATCAAGTGCTACTTACTTTAACCCCTTCCCATACCAAAGGAAGAACAGTGGAATTAATTATTTCTCCCGAATACTTGGGGAAAGATGAACGGGTGTTGATAATCGATGATTTTTTAGCATCCGGCATGACCATTTTAGGGTTAATTCGTTTAGCAGAAGCCGCCGGATCTACAGTTGTAGGCGTTGGCGCCTTGATTGAGAAAACATTTGAAGAAGGCCGACAGCTGCTTGAAAAAATGAATATTCCAGTTCATTCTCTCGCCCGAATAAAATCGATGGAAAATGATAAGATTCTCTTCCAATCATGAATAGGCAAGACACACTGATCATTCTTGATTTCGGATCACAATATACTCAACTGATCACCCGCTGTGTTCGAGAGCAATTTGTGTTTTCTCAGCAGCTTCCCTGGAATACCGATCCCGAGGTATTATCCAGGCTGAATCCAAAAGGGATAATCTTATCGGGAGGTCCAGCATCAGTCAATTCACCTGACGCACCCAAACTACCCTCCTACTTGCCAAACTTAAAGATACCTCTGCTAGGTATATGTTATGGAATGCAGTTATTAGCTGATGCTCTGGATGGCCAGGTAATCCCATCAATGGAAAGAGAATATGGCTCTGCTAATCTGATTGTCTCAAAGGCAAATGCGCTCATTCCCGAAGGCATGCACTCGGTCTGGATGTCCCACGGAGATCGTATTAATAAGCTCCCTCCTGGTTTTGAGATCTTGGCCAGCACAGATAATTCACCTATAGCAGCTATGGGAGACCCAGATCGTCACTTTTATGGGGTTCAATTCCATCCTGAAGTAAAACATACGTCCATCGGTGTTGATATAATTCGAAGATTCCTTTTTGAAATCTGTCAGGTTTCTTCCACTTGGACTCCCGAATCAATTATCAAAGAAAGCATAAATCAGGTCAGGGATCAAGTTGGTGCATCTCGGGTGCTTTCGGCAGTAAGCGGTGGAATTGACTCCAGCGTTGCAACAGCGCTGGTTCATCGAGCCATCGGCAGTCAACTGGATGCTGTTTTTGTTGATAACGGCTTGCTTAGAAAAGATGAACCGGAGCAGGTTATTCACTCATTTAGGGAAATTCTTGGTATTCAATTACATTCAGTCCCAGCAAAGGATCAATTTTTTTCTGATCTGAAAGGAATTACTGATCCAGAGGAAAAGCGTTCTCGGATTGGAAATAGATTCATCCGAATTTTTGAAAACCAAGCCCGGGCTCTTGGTCATCCAAAATTTTTAGTTCAGGGAACCATATACCCTGACGTGGTTGAATCCTATTCTCATGATAGGGCTCAGACGGAAACCATTAAAACACATCACAATGTGGGAGGTCTGCCAGAGGAAATGAATTTCAAACTGGTAGAGCCTCTAAGATATTTATTTAAGGATGAGGTTAGGAAATTAGGGATAGCCCTCGGACTTCCTGACTCCTTGGTATGGAGGCAGCCATTTCCTGGACCCGGTCTAGCGATTCGCTGCCTTGGTGAAGTCACTCCAGAAAGGGTTGAACTAGTACGGGCAGCTGATGCTATTTTTATTGCTGAGTTGAACCAGGCAGGACTTGTAAAAAAAGCGAAAGAAATATCACAGTATTTCACGGTACTTTTACCAATCAAAACTGTTGGCGTCATGGGTGACCAACGAACCTATGAAAATGTGATCGCCCTTAGAGCAGTATCCACAGATGATTTTATGACTGCAGATTGGTCACGATTGCCTTTAGAACTACTGGCAAGGATTTCAAACCGCATTGTTAATGATGTTCAAGGTGTAAATCGCGTTGTCTATGATATCACTAGCAAACCACCAGGAACCATAGAGTGGGAGTAGAACGAAATCAAAGCGAAGGTTCATCTGGTAAGAAATCTCGATTGTAGTACATCCATACAAAGAAGAGAAAGTTACACAACTCAGATACATGCGTAAAAAATACTTCAGAAGCAATAAATTCTGTGTGCAGACATATCAGTTGGTATTTTAGACATTTAGAATCACATCAAATTTGGAGAAAGATTATGAAAGCAGCAATGATAGGTTTAGGCAAGATGGGTGGAAATATGGCCCGGCGCCTAATCCGAGATGGCCATCAAATAGTTGGTTACAACCGTTCTCCGGAGCTTACTCGAGAATTAGCTGAGAGCGAGGGCATGCAGGCAGCGTTTTCCCTGGATGAGGTTCTGGAGAACCTAACCCAGCCTAAAGTAGTCTGGATCATGATACCTGCAGGTAACCCCACGGAAACAGTAATTGATTCACTCAGCCATTTGCTTGAGGATGGGGATATTATCATTGATGGTGGAAACAGCAACTACCAGGACAGCATCCATCGGGGGGAAAAACTGGCAAAAAAAGGGGTCAAGTTCATTGATGTAGGAACCAGTGGCGGGATTTGGGGATTATCTGAAGGCTACAGTATGATGGTGGGGGGTGAAAAAGATGCGGTTAAATTCATCACTCCACTGCTGGAAACCCTTGCTCCAGATAAAGAAAAAGGCTGGGGACATGTTGGATCGATTGGCGCTGGACACTTCGTGAAAATGATCCACAATGGGATTGAATATGGCATGATGCAGGCTTACGCGGAAGGGTTTGATATCTTAAGAGCGAAGGGTGATTTCCAGCTCGATCTGCAGCAGATTGCTGAAATCTGGCGCTTCGGCAGTGTAATCCGTTCCTGGCTGCTTGATCTAACCGCTCAGGCTCTGGAAGAAAACCCGGATTTAGACGGCATTAAGGGCTGGGTGGCTGACAGCGGTGAAGGTCGTTGGACAGTATTTGAATCCATCGACCTGGACATCCCTGCTCCTGTCATCACAGCTGCTTTACAGGCCCGATTTGCCAGTCGGATAGAAGAAAATTTTGCGGCAAAGATTTTGGCCGCTATGCGGAACCAATTTGGTGGACATGCAGTAAAGAAAAAATAAGTCTGCCAGGTAATGGAGTAGGAGGAATCATTGGAATCTAATATTGGGTTAAATGGAAAAGTTGTCCTCATCACTGGTCCTGCTGGTAATTTAGGATCTGCAGTGGTCGATAGGTTTTATAAGAATAGTTCCTCCCTTGTCCTTCTAGATTACCGGGAAGACCGCTTAAATAATATCTTCCCCCAGCTTGGAAATTCCCCAGATCACTTGCTGATTTCCGCTATCGACTTGACGGATTATTCATTAGTTGAATCTGCTGTCACACAGGCAATTGACCATTTCGGCCGGATTGATATCCTGATCCATACCGCTGGCGGATTCCGAATGGGAGAAAAAGTCCACGAGATTTCAGAGGAGGCCTGGGATCAGTTGATGGATTTAAACGTGCGTACACTCTTAAATATTTCTAAAGCCGTTATACCTCATATGATATCGAAAAACGCGGGAAAAATCGTCACCATTGGCGCCAGGCCTGCACTCTCAGGGAAAGCCAAGATGGGATCTTACAGCGTCGCCAAGACAGCTGTGCTGCGTCTAACAGAAAGCATGTCTGCGGAATTAAAATCGCAAGGTATTAATATCAACTGCATTCTTCCAGGAACCATCGATACACCGGGTAATCGAAAAGCAATGCCAGACGCTGATACCTCCAAATGGGTGTCCCCGGATTCCTTGGCAGAAGTAATCGCATTTTTATCCTCAGAAGCTGCCAAAGATATTCATGGTGCAGCTATCCCGGTTTATGGAGCTTAAATCGACATGAATAGTCACCCAATTACGATCCTGATTTTTGGTGCTTCCGGTGATCTCACCCAAAGAAAACTAATCCCTGCTTTATACAATCTCTACCAAAAAGATCGGTTGCCCGAATCAGTAATCATTGGTACATCCAGATCTGAATTCACGCATGATCAATTCAGGAAACACCTATTGCAGGGAATCAAAGAATACAGCCCGGATACTCTTAAGCAATCAAACTGGGATGAATTTGCACAAAATATCTACTATCGGCGGGGAAATCTCACTTCAGCGGAAGATTACAAAAAGTTGGCAGACACCTTAAAAGAACTTGAGGAAAAGCCCTCAAACAGGCTTTATTATCTGGCAATCTCGCCCGACTTTTACCATGAAGCCATTCAAAACCTTGGCAAAGCAGGGCTTGCCAGGCAAGATTTGGGAAAATCGGCTCCCTGGAGGCATGTAGTAGTTGAAAAACCCTACGGAAAAGATCTTCAAAGCGCCCAAGAATTGAATGAAACTATCCACCAGGTATTTTCAGAGGACCAGGTGTACAGGATTGACCACTACTTAGGGAAAGAGACCGCTCAGAATATCCTTTTCTTCCGATTTGCCAACACAATCTTCGAGCCTGTGTGGGATCGACGTTATGTTGATAACATCCAAATAACCGTTGCAGAAAGTGTTGATGTCGGGCATAGAGCAGGATATTATGATAAAGCTGGTATCTTGAGGGATATGTTTCAAAATCATCTTTTCCAATTACTCTCCCTGGTCGCGATGGAAGCACCAGCTTCTTTTGATGCTGATGCAATCCGAAATGAACGGGTTAAACTGCTTCAGTCGATCCGCACATTACGCAGGGAGAATTCTGTTGCCGGGCAATATCTGGGATACTGTGATGCGGATGGAGTCGCGAAAAATTCCCGCACTCCTACCTATGCTGCTATTAAGCTCTATATCGATAATTGGCGTTGGAAAGGTGTTCCATTTTATTTACGCTCTGGAAAATCACTTCAACGAAAAGCAACAGAAATTACCATCGAATTTCAAAAACCTCCTCACCTGATGTTTGGTTTATCAAATCCAGATGAGTTGACGCCAAATATTTTATCGATATGTATACAACCTGACGAAGGGATCCATCTTAAATTCCAAGCAAAAGAACCCGACTCTGAGCAGAATATGCGCGCCGTTGACATGGAATTTCACTACCAGCGGTTTTTTGATGGCGTAAAACTTCCTGGCGCATATGAAAGGCTTTTAAGTGAAGCAATAGCTGGTGACCCTTCCCTCTTTACAAGAAGCGATGGTATTGAAACAGCCTGGCAGATCATTGATCCTTTAATCCAGTCCTGGGAAGATCATTCTACAGAAGATCTTTCTGTCTATGATCCCGGATCTTGGGGACCTGAAGAAGCAGAAAATCTTCTACTCCGAGATGGACAGCGCTGGAGGATGAACTGCGGTCTTCATGATGACTGCGTTGAGCCAATAACCAAGGGGAAATAACCAACTGTTTGTTTGACCTGGAAACCCTCATAACAACCAGGTGTTCAGAACTGAAAGGAAATTTTCATTCAGCTTGATTCTAATAGCGTTCTATCATGCCCCTTAAGAACCTCCAAGCGGCTGTGATATAATGAGTACACGGGGATGAAAGGTATCGACGGAAGAGATTGACC
This sequence comes from Chloroflexota bacterium, assembly GCA_030609055.1. Taxonomy (GTDB): domain Bacteria; phylum Chloroflexota; class Anaerolineae; order Anaerolineales; family UBA11858; genus B10-G9. The sequence goes on from JAUWCZ010000030.1 coordinate 18,469, forward strand.
CCGGATTGCGAGCCGAGAGGCGCCGTTCTCGTTAAATCAGCGCAAAACCTTAAGTGCCAACCGCACTGAATATGCTGCTCTCCCCCTCGCTGCTTAAGCGAGTGTGAAAGCAGACGGTTACCGTCAAAAGTAACCTCGTCCACCTTCTTCAATCTCCTGCTGGAGGAGAATGGACGTCAGAAAGCAGGAGTGCGGCCGGATGACGCCGCTGATCCAGCCTAAGAGGGGCTTTCGGGTCCCAGCGGCTATTCAGATGATACTTTGGGCAGTTGTAGTCCATCTGATGAAAATGAACAATTGCCTACGCTCGTAGAAGTCCGAGTGGTTGAATCTTTCGGACGCGGGTTCGATTCCCGCCATCTCCACCTGATCTCAAAGAGGCTTTTCGGAAAAAAGAAAAGCCTCTTCTATTTTTCCTTATCTACTCCCTATCAGAAGAAGTAACTGAAAATCAACAGGATAACCCTGTTTTGAGGGATAAGATTGGAAAATGGTGTTAAATTAGGACCTGGAATTCGAAAATTAGAGGAAGAAGAGAATATGTTATAATCTGACTATTATGACAGAGCCCCATCAACCAATTCGCGATGCTATCCCGCTTGAACCCTCGCCCGCTGAGGAAGATTTAACCGAGAAAGAACCCCAATCGACCGGGAAAAAAATTCTATTTATCATCGGCGGATTGCTGATTCTTGCCCTCGTGATTGCCGGCCTGGTGTTGTTATTACAGCCGGGAACAGATACAGGGCGCGTCAGGGATATTTTTATCATCTTTATGGCTCTGGAATTCCTTCTTATCGGTGGAGTGATGATCATTCTCATCATTCAACTAGCCCGATTGACACTACTTTTGCAAAATGAGATCAAACCAATTTTGGAATCGACCAGCGAAACAGCCAATACTTTGCGAGGCACAACTGCATTCCTTAGTGAACACCTTGTTGAGCCGGTACTTAAGATGAACCAGTATTTGGCTGGATTAAGTAGCCTTTTTGGTCTATTCAAATCCAAGAATGATTAACTGAGCAATTAATATTAGAGGAGTGTGAACTATGTCTGATAACAGCAATGAATTTGGGGCTTTCATGTCTGGTTTATTGATTGGAGGGATTGCTGGAGCGATAACTGCCCTATTATTAGCACCACAATCTGGAGAAGAAACCAGAAAGGTTATTATCGATAAGAGCCTGGAGTTCAAGGATAAAGCAATTGAAACTGTGGAAGACGCTCGTCAACGGGCTGAAAAAGCGGCCGAAGAAGCCAGACGAGCGGCCCAGGAGTACTCCCAGAAAGCGCAGGAACAGGCTAAGAAACTCCAGGAACAGGGTCGAGTAATCCTGGAAGAACAGAAACAGAGAATAGAAAAAGTCACCAAAGGTGGTAAAAAAGCTGCTGATAAAGGCGCGGAGTAGAAAACCAGCTGCGGTATTTATTCTGACTGAAAAAACCCCGATGCTCAGATCGGGGTTTTTCTATTCATAAAGCAATTATCAACCAGACAAAGCATACCCGATAGCCATAGAGACGTCACCTGCCAGCACAGCTGCGGGATTGCCTATTTTCATTTCGGCAATAGATCCTGCTTTGGCATGAATCCAGGCACCCCCTGCTGCAGCCTCAAATGGTGCTACGCCCTGAGCAATTAAGCCAGTGATAATACCAGCTAGCACATCCCCTGTCCCTGCTCTAGCCAAGGCAGGGTTAGCAGAAGCCAGGATTTTTGACGGTCCTCCAGGATCGGCAATCACTGTATGCGCTCCTTTTAACACCAAGATTTGATTCCATTTTCGGGCATATGTTTCAGCTATACCAATTCTGTCTACCTCAATTTCATCCACCGATAATCCAGTTAAGAAGGACATTTCTCCTGGATGAGGTGTGAGGACACTTCCAGATGGTATGTTTTTGGACCAATTCTTCATATCTGCAATCAACCTTAATCCATCTGCATCAAGCACAAGCGGTGGTAAGGCCTTAAACTGTAGAACCTTTCCCAAAAATTCCCCGGTGCTTTTATGGATTCCTAACCCGGGTCCAATTAAACAAGCTGTCGGGCGCTTAAGTGATTTGTTGATCTGCTCTGCAGCAGAGCTTGCTATCGCCCCATCCTGATCATGCAAAACCAACCAGGTCGCTTCCGGGATGGCACCGATTACTCCGTGGTAAATTGTTTCCGGGACAGCCAGTGTCACTAAACCTGCGCCAATTCTATAGGCAGACTGTGCCGCTAGAATAGCTGCCCCAGGATAGTTCTCAGATCCTGCAATAACAAGGACTGTGCCAAAACTCCCTTTGTGGGCATCTAATGATCTTTCCGGCAGGATATCCATCACCCAATCAGATTCAATTACTTCTCGCGATATATTTTCCACCTCAGACAAACCTGGAGGTAATCCTATCTCAACCATCCTAAGATCTCCCACATAATTCACCGCAGGAAACCGCAGCAAGCCTTGTTTTACGGCAGCCATCGTGACTGTGAGATTTGCCGGTAAACATGTCTGATCCACCTCACCTGTATCACAGTCCATCCCAGATGGACAATCCACTGCAATGACAACCGGTTTAATCCCAGAGTCTGTAATCTGTGCTTGAACAGTGTTCAATAAGGAACTTAAAGGCTCGCGGATGGGTAGTTTAACTCCTGTACCCAGTACACCATCCAATAGAATTTCTGCTGCAGAAATTTCCGATTGGATGGTACCTTTGCTCTGGGGATACTCGCTACAATTCAAAATACGAATCCCTCTCTCTTCAACCCGTTTGATCAACTCATCCTGGGGAGGTCGATTTCTGAAAAGCAACGCGGAAGTCTGCCACCCCCAGGAAAGCAAGTAATCCAGGGCAACCAGTGCATCACCCCCATTATTACCAGAGCCTACCAGGGCTGTGACTCTTTTTCCTGGTAGATGATTGTATTTCTCCTGAATAACTTCTGCCAATCCTTTTCCTGCGATCTCCATCATAGCCTGATAAGTGTGTCCCTGAGCATCGGCTGCTTTTTCAATTGATATCATTTCTTCAACGCTTACATATTTCATCAATTTCCTCTGTTGAAATAGTCTTTCCCGATAACTTTAGTGTACCAGACAATAATCCTGCCTGTTTTTACCACCATTTAGTGTCTTTTCCAAATCGCTTCTTCTTTTTTCGTGTGTATTAACCAATAATGCAATCAGTAGCTTATTAATCCCGTTATCGGATATACTTGGGGTGGATTTCAACAAGGGTCAGATGATGTTTAAGAGTGATTACATCCGAGCATTGGACGATTATAAAAAAGCCCGACGCAGGGCAGAAATACAGGAGCTATTAGCAAGACTTACAGGTAATCCAAGGGATTTGGAATTGCTCTCCTATGAAGAAGTCCGGCACCAACTCCAAGCGATTGAAAAGAGTACAGAACACTTGGCTGAAATCCCCCTGGACGCAATTATTGGAAGTGTTGGTCGGTACCATGATTTCACGCGTAGTTTTCTTCCAAAAGAGTCAATTAGTCAAAATCGTTGGGCACGTGTCATGGCAGATACCAAAGGATTATCTGGTTTACCACCGATCGAGGTATATAAAATCGGTGACGTTTATTTCGTAAAAGACGGAAATCATCGAGTATCCGTCGCCCGACAAATGGGAAATCCATTCATCCAAGCATATATTACTGAAGTTAAAACCAGGGTAAACCTTTCGCAGGACATAAAACCGGATGATTTGATTATCAAAGCCGAATACGTATTATTTCTTGAAAAGACCAGACTGGATCAAATTAAACCGGAGATTAACCTCAGTGTTACCAGACCGGGTGCCTATCCCACTCTGCTACAACATATTGAGGTCCATCGCTATTACATGGGAATTGAACAACAGCAGGAAATACCTTTTTCGGAAGCATCTGGAAAGTGGTATAGGGATATATACTTGCCAGTGGTCAATATCATCCGAAATAGAGGAATGCTGCGTGATTTTCCAGATCGAACAGCAACAGACTTGTATTTATGGGTTGCTGACCACCGAGCTGCACTTGAAAAGGAAGTTGGCTGGGATATCGGTCCAGAAGCTGCGTTAGTGGATTTATCCGAAAAGCACAGCCCAATAAAAAGAAGATCGATCACGGTTTTACTTTCCAAGCTGACAAAGGTACTCATCCCAGATATTTTCGAAGGTGGTCCTCCGCCGGGTACCTGGCGCAAGAGACTTTTTAAAATGACCGTATTAGAACACCTTTTTTCTGATTTGATTGTTGCCCTGGATGACAGTCAGAATGCCTGGAACGCTCTTGATCAGGCGATCCTGATTGCAAAAATGGAAAAAAGCCGGATCCATGGGATCCATGTTCATCCTCAAGTTACAGAAACCATCCCGGAGGAACATGAGCAGACAAAACGGGAATTTGAAAATCGGTGTCGTGATGCAGGTACTTCTGGATACAACTTTCTGATTAGTGAGGGTGAGATAGGCAAAGTATTATGTGAACATGCCCGATTCGCCGATCTTATTATCCTACCCCTAAATCATCCACCTGGTGAAAAGCCGATCAGTCGATTGGGATCAGGATTAAGCACTCTAATTCGCAGCTGTCCCATACCAATCTTAACTGTCCCTGCAGGACCAACCCGGCTGAATAAGATCCTCCTGGCTTATGATGGGAGTCTAAAAGCAAAAGAAGCTATGTACATCGCGGCGTATTTTGGTAGTCAAAGGCAGGTATCCCTGAAGATACTAACCAGCTCTGTGGGTATTGAGGATCCAAGTAAATCGCAAAATGAAGCGAAAGCCTATCTCTCCCTCTACCCAATCAAAGCAGAATATATAATTACTGATTCCACCATCCCCCAGGAAATTGAACAACTAATCCAGCATGATCAGATTGATCTCATTCTTATTGGTGGTTATCGAGGTGCGTCAATTATTGATTTTGTTCTGGGGAGTGTTGTCGATCAAGTTCTACGGGAAATCCAGATTCCCATCCTAATCTGTAGATAAATTGAAGATTAATCAGAATGACCTTAGAGATCTTTATGTTAAGGTCAGCTCAGTTATTCGTGAACAGTAGGTATTTATCACTTGTGTTTTACCCACACTGGTTTCATAAACTGCATCTGGATGGTAATTGTGGATATGACCATGGAAATGATATGCTGGTTGAAAAGTATTTATCAGCCATCGGAAGGCGTTGATCCCCTGATGAGTCCAATCAGATCCCTCATGGATGCCTTTTGGTGGGGCGTGGGTGATAAATATATCCAAAAATCGGTCATGAATAATTTTGTTAAACAATAAACCCGGGACCAACCTGAACACATGGTTCCACATCATCCCCTGGGTATACTGGTAAGGAGTCCTGCGATTATAGAGAATACTCCCCTCAACACCTGCCATTAGCAAACCATGTTTACGGACAATTCCCCGGTGTAGATTCTGCGCTCCAAAGGGATAAGGACGCGGTTCGCCAAGATTCAATTCCAGCAGCGGATCGTGATTTCCATGGACAAAATATAAGGGACGATTTAACACTGAAATGATATATTCCAAATACAAGTACGATAAATCACCACAGGAGATTACAAACTCAACATCACCATATCGTTCCTTTAGTGTATTGCTGTAAACCAGGGGATCGACTTGATCGCTGATAGATAATACTTTAACCACGCGGGATTCCTACCTAAACTGTCTGCCAATTGTACTATATACCAAAAACCTCCAGGTATAGAAAAACTTTTCCCTGTCAGGATGTAAACCCCTTTTGGGTAGTTTTATTTGATCCCAGGAATCAGAGGTTCCATTTCTCATGAACCAGTTTGACAAGACCAAGCCAAACGGATAAACTTGGAGCAATCCTGCTTTCACAAGAAAACCAGATTTCAACACAGGAAATCTAATTCGAATGGGAAAATACTTGCATAATCTGGAATGCTCTCTCATATCCTATGAAAGCTGATAACCAAAACTCATTCTTTTTACTTGGAGAGGCGGTCGTTGATTTAATATCCACCGAGATTGTAAACAACCTTGAGGAAGCCAGCTGCTTCCAAAAGTTTGCCGGTGGCGAGGTCGCAAACCTGGCGATGAACCTCTCCCGGCTGGGGTTTCCTGCCGTGTTGGGAGCTTGTGTTGGGCAGGACAGTTTCGGATCATTTTTGCAGGACCAATATGCTGAAGCCGGGGTAATCCTTGATTACCTCCAAATCACAGAAGAAGCTCCTACTACCATCATTCCGGTTGCCAGACAGACGGATACACCAGATTTCATGGTATACCGTGGCGCAGATCGTTATCTGAAGATTACTGATGGGCTTCTAACAGGTGTGGAAAATTGTAAAGCAATCCACACCTCAGCATTTGCGTTATCCCAGGATCCTTGCAGATCTACCATCTTATCGATTATAGAATCAACCCTAAAGACCGATATGGTAGTTTCATTTGATCCAAATTACCATCCTGGAATCTGGCCTGATCTACCAGACTATAAATCATTCCTGAAAGATTTCTATCAACATGTCACCATCACCAAACCCTCCCTGGACGATAGTATTCGATTCTTTGGTCCAAAGCAGGAACCTATAGAATATCTGGAAAGATTTTTAAGCCTGGGACCAGAGATTGTTGTGCTCACGATGGGCAGTCGCGGCGTGCTATTGGGGACATCAACCGGTGATCGGGTACATATCCACGCCAATTTAATTCCTGTGGTCGATGTCACCGGCGCGGGAGATGCGTTCTGGTCCGGACTCCTAACTGGCTTACTGGAGGGAATGTCACCTGTGGGGGCTGCTCGTCTAGGACAGGCAATCGCAGAGTTCAAAATTGGAATTCTTGGACCAGTGAAACAATTTTTGACCATGGAAGAATTCAAAAAAACCGCTGATAAGGTTTCAGTTTCAACTATTCAATCCAAAACCCACTAGATATTATGGTATAGTTAAAAAGTCTGCTAGGAGGTGAAACATAAGGAATCTGATAAGATCCCCCCACCGTAAGTCTAAATTTATCCAATCAAACTGTAAGGAGTTAGAAGAATGAAAACGAAACGTGTCTTTTGGGTGTTGATGGCCCTCTTAATCGTAGGTTCTCTCGTGCTTAGCGCCTGCGGTGGCGCAGAACCGGAAACTCCAGTTGTCGTTCCCGAAGAGGTCCCTCTGAAGATAGGATTGGTCACCGATGTTGGTGAAATTGACGACAAGTCATTCAACCAGTCCGCCTGGGAAGGCGTTCAGCTGGCTGGAGAGGAATTTGGCGCTGAAGTTGACTACGTCGAGACCAAGGATGCTAAAGACTACATGGCCAATATCGAACTCTTCACCAAGAATGATTTCGATATTGTGGTCACGGTTGGATTTGCACTTGGTGAAGCC
>JAUWCZ010000091.1 GCA_030609055.1 Chloroflexota bacterium
CATTAATGGGGATCCCCAATTCACAGTGTTTGATTCAGAATTACGATTGGGTGCTTTTGGTATATTTGCACATTCAGCGGGGGAGACAGCAGTAACAGTTAGTTTTTCTGATTTAATTGTCCGGGAGGTAATCCCAAAATAAGCCAAGTTGGAAGGGAAGTAAGGTTTAGCTAGTTGTCCAATCGCTTCATTTTTTAACTGGCAGACTGGTATTCCTTGACCCGGGATTGCTATCTTATTTTGGAGACAATGTATAATACGCGATAGGGGAACCTTCACTCCCGCTTGCCGGGATAGATTCATTTTATTTATCCAAGGAGGGAATAACGTGTACCAAAAGATAACCATCGTAGGAAACTTAGGTCGGGATCCTGAAATGCGGTATTTGCCGAGTGGTCAGGCTGTGACAAATATGTCAGTAGCTACAAACCGAAGATATACAGGATCTGATGGTCAGAGGGTTGATGAGACTACCTGGTTCAGGGTATCTGTGTGGGGAGCCCAGGCAGAAACGGTTAACCAGTATCTGCAGCAAGGCAGCAAAGTGTTAGTTGAAGGGCGATTGCGCCCTGATCCAGAGAGTGGAGGACCCAGAATTTGGACCCGGAATGACGGCAGCCCAGGAGCAAATTTCGAGATTACCGCGCAAAACGTTCTCTTTTTATCATCCAGGTCTGAAGATCAGGCTTTCCAGGGCAGCGAACCGACCGGAATATCGGAACCTGTGGATGAAGATGATATTCCATTCTGACCGGCAAGAACCGATGAATTCAGGACTGGCAAGAGGTTGAACTGATGACAAATAAAGAATCTGAAAAGAAAGTGCTAAATATTTCCATACCGGCAGATTTAGAAGTGGTGTACGCAAATCTAGTCAGGATTACACACTCGCCCTCAGAGTTTATTTTTGATTTCGCCCAAATGTTACCCGGATTAACGGGACCGGAGTTAAAATCTAGGGTGATTTTAAGTCCCGTTAGTGCAAAGTTGATATATAAAGCACTGGGAGATAACCTTTCCAAGTATGAAGCGAATTTCGGTGAAATCACCCTGCCCAGATCCTCATCTCTAGCAAATACCTTATTTCAACCACCTGCTGAATAATCATCCTGATGAAGGAAAAGGTTCTGGAAACCTTGTCTTCATATGGCGGATAGATATAATACAGAGCAATGAAAAACAATCTGGTTGACTTCCAAAAGATAGCAATTGCTGTCCATCCTAAAAATGATCAAGCGTATAAACTCGCTGAAAAAATTGCTGCGTCCTTAACGAAGGATGGTAAGCAGATCCTATTGGGAAGAATGGATGAAAAAAGTCTCCGGGATGGTATCTGCAATGACTGCCAAGATCTGTTGATTGCCCTGGGAGGGGATGGGACTATGTTGCGCGCAGGTCATATCTGTGCTCCTACAAATACGCCGATTCTGGGTATCAATCTAGGCCGGTTTGGCTTTTTAACCGAAATCCAAAAAGATGAATGGAAAAATGCTCTGAAGCGAGTTTTGCGGGGGGATTATTGGTTGGAAAAACGAATGATGCTGCTGACGAGCATGTATCGAGGGGATGAAAAGATTGGTCAATGGAATGCTCTGAATGATGCTGTAATCAGTCGGGGTGAAACCATTCGCCCGGTCCAGTTTGAGATTTTCATCAATACCAGGCAACTCAGCACAATTGTCGCAGATGCAGTTATTACCTCAACGGCCACGGGATCAACAGCTTATGCCATGGCCGCCGGTGGTCCAATTCTTTCACCTGAGTTGAGGAATATCATTCTGGTCCCGGTTGCTCCCCATCTATCCATAGAGCAATCGCTTGTACTATCGGAAGATGTGTTGGTGTCAGTCACAGTACATACATCCCATCAGGCAGTGATAAGCATTGATGGCCAACCTCCTGTTGACATGAAAACCGGAGATCGAGTAGAAATCCAGGCAAGTGATTATGCCGTGCAGTTCATCCGTTTTCAGGACCCGGGATATTTCTACCGCAACTTAATCCCCTATATGGATCAAAACCCCTCAATAAAGAAAAATAATGTCTGAATACTCCGAAACCCTTACTTGTGCTTTTCACCCCAAAAGGGAAACTCAATTACGCTGCAACCGGTGCGACAAGCCGATCTGCATCAAATGTGCAACCCATACCCCAACAGGCTACCGTTGTCCAGAATGCATTCGGTCACAACAGAAGGTATTTATCACAACCAAATGGTTTGACCAGGTCATCGCTCTTGTTATCACAGGTTTGATCTCCTTTCTCGGCAGTTTATTTAATTTCCTGGGATTCTACACATTATTTATTGCCATGGGAGCCGGGTTTTTTGCTGTTTGGGCGGTAAAAAAAGCCATAAAAAATCGACGGTCTCCCCTGTTGAAAATAGTAATGAGTATCACTGCCTTTCTTGCCAGTCTTCCTCGGATCATAGCCTGGATATTAACAACCCTTCCTTTCATCCGTGAGTATGGTTTGGCAGCCAGCTGGGGATTATATTCATTAATCTGGTCTCTTGCCTACTCAATAGTTATTACTTCGAATGTGTACTATCAATTAAAAAAATAAGATGCTTCATGAACTTCGTGTAAAAAACTTCGCTATTATCGAAGCGTTAAACCTGGAATTTATTCCGGGATTGATCATTTTAACCGGCGAAACTGGCGCAGGGAAATCGATTATCATGGGAGCGCTGGATATGCTTCTGGGGCAGCGGGTTGATATGTCAACTTTGCGGAAAGGAAGTGAATTTGCCAGTGTGGAAGCTGTGTTTAAGATCCCGGAAAGTGTGAAAGAACCAGTCCTTCAGCTGCTGGAAAAAGAGGAGTTGTTGGAGGATCAAGACTATCTTACAATAACCCGGGAATTACGAAAGGACAAACGAAATATTGCCCGGGTTAACGGACACATAACCAATGTAAGAATCGTGGTTGAATTAGGAGAATACCTGGTCGATATTCATGGGCAATCGGAACACCTGTCATTGATGAGAGTAAATCAACACCTGGGTTTGCTGGATCGTTTTTCCGGAACAACTGATCTGCTCTCAAAATACCAGGAAGTGTATACAGAATTGAAGCGGATCCAGACTGATCTGGACCGATTGCGACAGTCAGATTTGGACGCTGAAAAAAGAAAAGAATTGCTGGCTTTCCAGATGGATGAAATTGAGAAAGCTGCTTTGGAAGATGGTGAAGATCTAAATTTACTTGAGCGTAGAACCAGACTTGCCAATGCTGAAAAATTAGCAGAGCTCAGTCAAAGCATTCTAATCCTTCTTGATGACGCTCCTGCGCATCAACCCACTGTTACGGATCTGCTCGGTCAAATTAGTACTGCAGTGGAGGTTTTATCAAATACAGATCCGGGCTTGTCTGCACTGGATGAAAAAACTCGTGAATTAAGTGATGGATTGTTTGAGATTGGAAAAGATCTACGAACCTATCTTGATAATCTTGAGTTTGATCCCGATGAACTCGAAAGAGTTCAGGAGCGGTTGGAGTTAATCCGTGGATTTAAGCGTAAGTACGGAGAAACAATTCCAGAAATTATTGCTTACATGAATCAATCCCGGGAGGAGTTGGCGGAAATTACTGGTCGAAGTACGAAGATTGAAGAATTAGAGCAGCTGGAAAATCGTTTGCTTGAGAAACTGGGCCATCATGGTAGGGAGCTTACCAAGAGCAGGAAAGAAGGTGGTCAGGTTCTGGCTTCCAATCTGGAAGAGCAGCTTAATGATTTAAAAATGACTGGCTCCCGGTTTGAAGTGGACTTTAGAACCAGTCTAGATCCGACCGGAATACCCACTGAAGACGGGCAGCGGATAGCTTATTATCCGGATGGCTTGGAAAAGATTGAGTTTCTGATAGAGACAAATCCCGGTGAAGGGCTTAAGCCATTGGTTAAGACGGCTTCCGGGGGAGAGACTGCCAGACTGATGCTGGCAATTAAGAATGTACTTGCTCAGGCAGACCATATCTCGACGCTGGTATTTGATGAAATTGATCAGGGAATAGGGGGAAGAATTGGGGCAGTGGTTGGTGAAAAATTGTATCGATTAACTGATAAGCACCAGGTGATTTGTATTACACACCTCCCTCAATTAGCCGGCTTTGGGCAGCAGCATTATCAAGTCTCAAAAGATCTTGAGGGCGGTCGCTCACAGATTCAAGTCCGGGAAATATCCGGAAAAGATAGAATTGAGGAATTGGCGACCATGCTGGGTGGACCTAGTGAGAAAAATTTAGAATCAGCACAGGAGCTGCTTGAATATGTCTCCCAGGTGATACAACAGAATTGAAGATAAGATTACTCCTGATACATATAGTCACCAATTCTATTTGCCGGCATAATAACATCCACTTTATTGTGTGTTGGATCTGATTTCTGAAAGAAGAGGAAAGATTAAAAAAAAACCTCTGAGATAACTCCCAAATGGCAAATCTATTTTAGGTATGGATATTCAATCGCATATCGTGCGGTTCAGGAATAATAAACGGAAACAAAATCGATCTAATCCATTAGGTAAGGTTGGTTTAGTTGTTGCTGGTTTCTGTAGTGTAACGGCAACCATTCTGGCGATTCTCTTAGTATACCGATATTCTGTCATTACTAAGTCTTTGCCTTCTCCTGCGATGATGGAAGCCTTATTGGACCCACCCAGGGGATCCCTGCTCGAACCCACAAAAATATATGATCAAAACGGGCAAACCGTCTTGTGGCGATTTGAAAATCCCACCATAGAATACCGACAGAATATCAGGCTCACTGATGGCACGATCCTTTTTTACACAGATATCCCTGAAGAATTGGTAAATGCGACTCTGACAGCTGTTGATTCGGACTATTTTTCGAAACCAAATAACCTCCTGGGAAACCTCTGGTATACAAGTCCTGAGCCTGTTCCAGAAACCCTGGTCAGTGAGTTATTGCTTTGGGATGAGACAAATCATCCCTACCGGGAGATTCGGATAAATATGCTGGCAGATCAGATTGTTGCAGAGTACGGTCGGGCAAAAGTATTGGAATGGTATTTCAACAGCGCCTATTATGGAAATCAGATTTATGGCGTAGATCAAGCATCCAGATTCTATTTTGGGAAACAGGTACAAACACTGGATCTGTCCGAATCTGCACTGTTAGCTGCAGTTGCAAAATACCCATCCTTGAATCCTTATGATGCGCCAACGGCGGCTAAAGAAAACCAGGAAAATATCCTCAATGATATGCTCGCAGCAGAAATAATCTCCCCGGATGAGGCTATGCGGGCTGCCCAGAAAGTTCTGATCTATTCAGATCCAGGAGATAAACTCAATATCCCAGCACCAGCTTATGTAGAATATATTTTGGAAGAAGCTGGTGAAATTATTCCTCCAGACCGACTCATTAGGGGGGGATTTAGGATCATTTCTTCTCTGGATAGTGATCTTCAAAGTGAATTAGAATGCACAGCTGGGGTTATGTTGATCCGGGTTTACGGGGAAGATCCCCAGTTGGATGACGCCTGCCAGGCATCCAGATTGCTCCCGAAGTACTCTGGACCGATATTGAATGAAGAGGATCGATTAGAAATCGATCTGGTTCTCCTTGATCCGCAGGAAGGACACCTTCTGGCTTTAGTGGATTTAAGAGATAAGGATGAATATAGTGGTGTGTTTGGGCCCAAACTTCCTGGATCTCTAATTACTCCATTTATTTACCTGAACTCATTTACACAAGGGTTTGAACCGGCTTCATTAGTATGGGATATTCCGCTTCCGGAGGACCTTTTCACGATGGAAGAGCTGCACCCGGGCTGTGATCAACAATGTGATTATCAAGGTCCGGTAAGTATGAGGTCGGCTTTGGCAAACGATTACCTCACTCCAGCGATTACCTTATGGAACTCCTTCGGACATTCAAAAATAGAAAACACCTTAGCCTTGTTCGGATTTACCATTCCAGAGGAGCTTTGCCAGGAATGTGGGTACTTCCCGGACAGCTCCAGGTTGGAGATGATTGATATAGCCCAGGGTTATGGCGTATTTGCGAATCAAGGTTTGCTGCGCGGCAGGCCGGCTGGAAACTCAGGTCTTGAAATTCAACCTACTTCAGTATTGAGGATTGAGGATAATTCTGGGAAACAGTGGCTGGATTCAAGTTCTCAAATTGAGAAAAAAGTCATTAGTGAACAACTCGCTTCTCTGATTAATCAAGTCCTGAGTGATGAACAAGCCCGCACTAACCGAAAAGAAAAGGAAATATTTCTAATTGGACGCCCCGCCGGAGTGAAGGTGGGAAATGTTGAGGAAGGATTCTCTAATTGGGTTGTAGGATATACTCCGCAAATCGTAACGGCGGTTTGGGCTGGGAGCCCGGAGGAATCAGAATTTTTGTCCCCGCCGGATTATCCGCAGATCACTTCAAGCCTGTGGCGTGCGATCACTCAATATTCGGCAAGAGACCTTGATGTTTTGGCTTGGCATATTCCAGAAGGGATGATCACACTGGATGTATGTTATCCCTCAGGTATGCTACCCACCGAAAATTGTCCCAGGGTAGTAAGAGAGATTTTTATACAGGGGAATGAACCCCAGCAAATAGATTCACTTTACCAAGGTTTGGATGTAAATCGAGAGACGGGTTTACTGGCCTCAGTCTTCACTCCATCTGAGCAGATTGAAGAGAGAGTTTATCTTACTATACCCCCGGAAGCAGCCGATTGGGCGTATCAAGCCGGTTTATCAACACCGCCTGATGTATATGATTTTGAATACCTAGATTCACAACAGGAAGGTTTCACAATATCCTATCCTGATAATTTCTCATTTGTGCATGGCCAGGTAAGTATTCTTGGATCGATCCCTGGAGATGAGTTTGTCTCCTCCCGGCTGCAATTCGGAAAAGGAATGAATCCAACCTCTTGGCTACAAGTCGGTTCTGATATCCTGGCACCGGGTGATAGTATCCGCTTGGGACTCTGGGATACAGAAGATTTAGAGGATGGCCTTTATGCCCTGCAACTGGTATTGGTGCGGGAGCAGCAGCAGGTAAAAAAGACTTCTCTTGTGGTTTCAGTGGATAATACCTCTCCAGAAATGAGTTTAAGTCCTGATCTAAACGGACAAGCAATCGTATATCTGGAAGGTAAAGAGTTACTTTTTCAGCCAATTTTTGAAAACAGCAGTGAAATCCAAAAGGTATATTTCTATCTCAATTCTGATTACCAATCATCTAGAGAGGTACCACCCTTTGTGTTTTCCTGGACGATGATTCCAGGGAAGTTCAAATTGCGAATTGTGGCAGTGGATCAGGCAAATAATCGGGGGGAATTGGTAATCAATTTCGAGGTTATCCAGGAATAAAACAACTTATTTCAGATCGAGTTTATCTCCGCGCCTTTCTCAAGGGGGATTGGTTCGCTTTGCTTGGGGGGGTTTTATTTTTTGAATCCAAACAAACGGAGAGCGTTGATATCATTCCGCCAATTCTTTTTCACTTTTACCCGCAGTTTTAAAAACACTTTTCGTCCACTCATTGACTCAATATCTTTCCGGGCCGTGGACCCGATTCGCTTGATCATATTTCCACCTTCACCGATTAAGATCCCTTTTTGAGAATCCCGTTCTACAAAAAGTGTGGCCTCTATATAAGCACCATGTTCCTGTCGTTCTTTGTATTCAT
>JAUWCZ010000105.1 GCA_030609055.1 Chloroflexota bacterium
CATAAGAGGGTTCACCTCTCTCAGCTGCTTGTGGGGAAGGTTGGTAAGAAGTCATTTTTCCCCCCAATGGACAGCGACCATCCCAAACATAAAACGTGTGAAGAGAACCTTTTTAAAACCAACTGCTGCCAGATAAGCAGCCAACTCTTCCGCGCGTAGAAATCCCTCCGTGGATTTATAGAGGTAAGTATATGCTTCTTGATCTCCTGTTATTAATTCACTTAACTTTGGAATAAATCTATACATATAGAAACGTATCAGCGGAGAAAAAAAACTCTTTGGTCTCCTGGTTGTATCCAGCACAGCGATTTTTCCGCCCGGCATAAGGACCCGGAACTGCTCTGAAAGTCCTTTATAAATATCGCTTAAATTTCTCACCAGAAAACTTGAAACGACACCATCTAATGAGTTGGATGGAAATGGCAGATCATATCCATCCACGGCAATCCAATCCAGCCTGATCTGGGGATTTCTATCCCTGCCGGTTTCCATCATGGGGATTGTTAGATCCCCCGCGATGATTTGACTGCCCGGGAATTGTTTGTACACTTCTAAAGCCAACATTCCGGTTCCACTACCAAGATCAAGCAGCCTCCCGGAGTCAGGCAGAGAAAGCTGCTTGATAGTAAATCGCCGCCAGGTATTATCCTGCCAACCAGACATCAGATGATTCATCAGGTCATACCGGCGAGCGATGCGGGTGAACATCGCTTGCTGCTGTTTTAAGAAATCCGGGCTTAGCTGATCGGGCATAAATCTTACGCTTCCTGGATAGCCAGGGCATCAGCCTCTTGGGCAACCCGGATGCCTTCTTCTTCATCCACTCTGGTGAGGAGCAGAGCGCCGGAGATAAAGAAAATGATCAGTGAGACAATAGCTAACCGGCTGTTTCCCATTATCTGGTTGACAAATCCAAACACCGCAGGGCCGGCTATGCCGGCGAATTTTCCGCTGACACTAAAGAAGCTGAAAAACTCTGCTGATTGAGCTTTTGGCACCATACGACCGTATAAGGAGCGGCTTAATGCCTGGCTTCCTCCCTGCACCAGCGCTACAGCGAAACCCAGGATCCAGAAGTGTATTGCCGTATTCATAAAATAACCGCCAATGGATATTAGTGTATAGACACTCAGGCTGAGGAAAATGGATTTTTTTGTGCCGATTTTTTTTGCCAGCCATCCAAAAGCAAACGAGAAAGGTATGCCAACAAATTGCACCATAAGCAGAGCGCCGATTAGATCGTTCCGTCCAATGCCGATTTCATCCCCATATTTAGTTGCCATTTTTATGATGGTTCCAATACCATCATTGTAGAGCCAGAATGCGACCAGAAACTTAAATAAATCCCCATATTTTCTAATTTCTTTAAAGGTCTCTAACAGATGTTTGAATCCTGTCTTCACCAGATTACTATCTATTTCTCCTTCCGGTTTTTTATGGGGAGGTTCGGGTACATTTCTCCAGAGAGGGATGGAGAATAACAACCACCAGACTGCCACACTTGCCAGGGAGATTCTGGTCATTAATTCTGCAAGATGGTCAGGTCCCAACATGATCATTGCTAGATTAATTGCCAGCAATATCCCACCGCCAAGATATCCCAGGGCATAACCCCGGGTTGAGACCTGGTCGATATCATCCTTTTTTGCGATGTGGGGAAGCAGGGAATCATAAAATACATTGGCACCTGCAAATCCGATATTTCCCACTATAAATAATATTGATGCGAATAACCAATCTCCGGAGTCGGAGGTGAGGAAATACATCAGGGAAGTGGCAGTAATTCCGACTACGACAAAATATGTCAGGTAACGTTTCTTATGACCCCGGAAGTCTGCCAGAACTCCCAGAATTGGACTAACTAATGCCACCAATAATAAACCAATCGCGGTTGTATATGCCCAATACGTAGTAGATTGATTTGGCGTTAATGATGGCGAAGCAATATTAGCATAATAGATTGGTAATATCGCCGCCATGACGGTCGTCACAAAGGCAGAATTTGCCCAGTCATACATGCTCCAGGCATTGATTATTTTCTTATATTTCTTATCATCCATGTGATCCTCAGGTCTGGGAATCATTTATCACATCATTATACGCTAGATCGATCAGGGAATGGGGATTTCTCCTGCCTGGTGATGGATTTACTCACCTTCTAGGATCCTTAGGGCAGGATTATTTGAGTTGTATTATAGATATGTTGACTCCTGCAAACCGAGTTGACTTGTGTGAACCGTCATGCTATCATTAATGCGGATTTATTCATTATTTATTATCTGGCTCTGCCAAACGAATCACCGGGACTTATTTTGCCATTATTATTTTGTGATCTGCCCTTCTGATTTTTTAGTAAATGATCTTTTGATAAACACCAGGCAGGATAACTTTAGTTTTTTGGCATATTAATATCCCTCTTGAATAGGATTGGTTATGGCGGGCACAGATACCGGGTGGTCGCTATTTTTCTTTATTAGGAGGGGTATGATGAGTATTGAATTTATTTTACGAATTATAGGCATGGTTGTGTTTGGCTTATTGGGGGGATATTTTGGCGTAGACCTGTCTAAAATAACCACAATCACAACGGAAGAGGGTGCTGTCATCTTTGGTTTGGTGGGGGCCTTGTTTGGATTGGTGTTAACACCTCTCTTAACCAATCGACCACTTAACTCCCTACGGAATTTGTTAAACCAATTGGATACAAGGACATTGGGGTCTGGCTTGGCAGGACTATTTGTGGGTCTTGTTATTGCTGCCTTACTGGCGATCCCCCTATCCAGGCTCCCGGCACTTCTGGGAGAAGTTTTTCCCTTTATCGGGGTTCTGCTCTTTGGTTATATTGGAGTGGCGGTGTTTATTTCCCGCCGGAATGACATCTTTTCTATGTTTGGGGGCAGAGTATTTCCCTTGACTGAACGGGGAGGAAAAGGGGGCGAAAGGGAACGGGTCATTCTGGTGGACACCAGTGTGATCATTGACGGCAGAATTGCTGATATCGCTCAAACAGGGTTTCTGGTCGGGGAGCTGCTTATTCCCAGGTTTGTCCTGGATGAACTTCAGCATATTGCCGATTCTCCGGATGGATTACGCCGGCAGCGTGGGAGACGGGGTATGGAAATCCTGGCGGACCTCCAGGAATCCAAGACCATCCCGGTCAGAATCAGCGATATCGATGTGGAAGGAACCCGGGAAGTTGACAGCAAACTGGTGATCCTGGCCAGGCAGCTGAGCTGTCCCATTCTGACCAATGATTATAATCTCAATCGCGTAGCGGAAATCCAGGGTGTACCGGTCCTAAATATTAATGAATTGGCGAATTCAGTTAAAGCCGTTCTGCTGCCTGGAGAATCTGTGGAAGTGAAAATTATTCAGGAAGGCAAAGAACGGGGGCAGGGCGTGGGATACCTCTCGGATGGAACCATGGTTGTGATTGAGGATGGCAAGGAATACATGAACGAAGATATCAGTTCCACTGTTACCAAGGTGCTGCAGACAGCAGCTGGCAGAATGATCTTTGCCAGACCGGATGAAGTCAAATAATTAATCGGGAATGAACAATGAGCATTCAGATTTACAATACCTTAACCAGGAAAAAAGAGCCCTTCAAAACCCTCCAACCCGGGAAGGTTAGTATGTATGTCTGCGGGCCAACAGTCTATGACAAAGCCCACGTAGGTCATGCCATGTCAGCCCTGGTTTTTGATATTGTGCGCCGTTACCTTGAATATCAGGGATACGACGTCCGGCATGTAACCAATTACACCGATGTCGATGATAAGATCATCCAGCGGGCAGCTGTAGAAGGTGTTGATGCTTTGGAGATTGCCCAGCGCTATATCGACGAGTTTGATCAGCACTTAAAGGACCTGAATATTTTGCCCGCCTCTGAGTACCCCCGGGCAACCGAGGAAATGAACCGCATCATCGAGGCAGTGGCTGATTTGATTGACAAGGGCTATGCCTATCCAATAAACGGGGATGTTTATTACCGGGTTGAAAAATTTCCAGAGTACGGAAAACTATCCCGGCGGAAAATTGAGGATATGGAAGCAGGGTTCCGGATTGATGTAGATGAGCGCAAGGATCATCCCATGGATTTTGCCTTGTGGAAAACTGCAAAGCCCGATGAACCGAGTTGGCCCAGCCCGTGGGGGAATGGCCGGCCAGGGTGGCATATTGAGTGCTCGGTTATGAGTCATTCCTGCCTGGGTGAACAGATTGACATTCATGGTGGCGGCAATGATTTGATCTTTCCCCACCATGAAAATGAGATTGCCCAGAGTGAAGCGATGCATGGCAAACCTTTGGCGACCTACTGGATGCATAACGGCATGATGCAGCTCTCCGGTGCAAAAATGTCCAAATCTGATGGAATTCTGGTTACTGTGGATAGTTTCCTGGAGCAGTATGAAGGTAACGTGCTTCGAATGATGATCCTTAATTCAAGCTACCGCAGCCCCTTGACTTTTAACAAAGAAACAGTTGAGCATGCTAAAAATGCTCTCAAACGGCTCCGATCCACGCTGCGCCCTGCGCTGCCTAAAGAAGATTGGAAAAATGAAAAGCTGCAGGAAAAAACCAACCAGGTGAAGGCGCTATTTCAGGAAGCAATGGAGGATGATTTTAATACCGCAAGTGCTTTGGGGCATATATTTGATTTTGTGAAGGAAATCAATCAGGCCAGGGATCAGGGAGCGGATGAGGAATCACTACAGGAAGCACAGAATATTCTGAAGGAGTTGACCGGTGTATTCGGCCTTGAGTTGGAACTTCCGGAAGCACAAGGAGGGGAGGCAAGTCAATATATTGATCTGCTGGTAGAAATCAGAGAGAAACTCCGGGATAATAAACTTTGGGACTTATCCGATGTGATTCGCGATAAGTTAGATTCACTGGATGTTGTCCTCGAGGATACCTCCCAGGGAACAACCTGGCATTGGAAATAACTTGCCGGAGCTGGAATGGCGGTTTTCATAAGCATGAACCTGGGGGAATTTAATAAATGAAAGAGTGGATTTGGGGCAGAAATCCGGTCCTGGAAACTATCCGGGCAGGGCGAAGACGGATTTTCGAACTGCGGGTTGCTCAGGGAGTTCAGGAGGAAGGACGAGTTGTCGAAATCCTCCGCCTGGCCGAAAAATCATCCCTTCCGATATCCCGGGTGCCGCGGGAATCCCTGGAAGGGTTAGGTGGCAATCACCAGGGAACAGCGTTACAGGTAGACTCTTATCCTTATGTTGATCTGCATCAAATCATCGAAAAAGCTAACCAAGCTAATGAACCGCTGTTGGTTCTACTGCTTGATTTACTAAAAGATCCCCAGAATTTAGGTACGTTAATCCGAACCGCGGAAGCAGTTGGAGTGCATGGAATTGTGCTCCCTTATCGGAGAACAGCCACAATCACACCGGCTGTGGTGAACGCTTCCTCAGGATCGAGTGAACATATTCTGATTACGCAGGCCAACCTGGCGCAAACTCTTTCTACGTTGAAAGAAGAAGGCGCCTGGGTTGTCGGGCTTGAGGAAGGAGAGGGTTCCAAACGGCCTGATCAGGTTGACTTGACCGGTCCCCTGGCGGTGGTCGTTGGTAGTGAAGCGGAAGGTATGAGGAAACTGGTCAGATCCTCTTGTGATTTTCTGCTCGCCCTGCCGATGCGGGGAAAAGTAGACTCTCTGAATGCGGCGGTTGCTGGGTCTGTTGCCTTGTACTTGATCTGGCAGGCCAGGGGCTATCAGGGACCCCAGAGCTGACTGGAAGTATTGACGCTCGATGGGAAACCTGATAAGATTTTGCTCTGTCGATGGCGCCGGATTAGGACACCTTGCCCCCCTAATCCCCTTCTGATATAATGCCTTGGCTTGGGTAGTACAAATAGAAAGCCCCCCGGGCCGACGTAGCTCAATCGGAAGAGCAGTCGCTTTGTAAGCGACCGGTCACGGGTTCGAGTCCCGTCGTCGGCTCCTGATCATTGCTATAATGGCAATGGATTTTGGTTAAAAATTGGGCGGTTACCGAAGTGGCCAAACGGGGCTGACTGTAAATCAGCTGGCATACGCCTACGGAGGTTCGAATCCCCCACCGCCCACCTGGCAACCAGCTGCAGAGGTGATGAGCCTTTGACAGCTTGTAGTTATGTAAAGAGCCAGCCCTCGTAGCTCAGGGGTAGAGCACATTCTTGGTAAGAATGAGGTCATGGGTTCAATTCCCATCGGGGGCTCTGGTACTGGTTGAAAATCCTTTGCGTAATGTATTTTAAGGAGAGGACTTATGGCGAAAAAGAAATTTGAACGAACGAAACCGCATGTGAACGTGGGAACGATAGGGCACATAGACCACGGGAAGACGACCTTAACAGCGGCGATCACAAAAGTATCGGCGATGCAGGGGTTCGGGGAC
>JAUWCZ010000076.1 GCA_030609055.1 Chloroflexota bacterium
CCCTTCCTAGGGGCGGGATAGACGTCGAGATACATCCAATTGCCTGGGCGGGCTGGGTTGGGTTATTAGTGACATCCATAAATCTTCTCCCGGCTGGTCAACTTGATGGTGGACATCTTATTTACAGTCTGTTTGGAGATAAATCTCAACGAATTCGGCCGGTAATCCTGATTATCCTGGTGCTTCTGGGGTTTATGTGGAGGGGCTGGTTGTTGTGGGCAGTTCTGATTCTAATCCTTGGCCATATGCGAGCTCAACCCCTTGATGAGATCACAGACCTCAACCCAGGGAGGAAGATCCTGGCCATGTTTGGATTAGTCATTATGATCCTGGTCTTTACCCCAGTACCTCTGCTTTTCCCTTGATATAAACCAGTAATCCAGTCTAATAATTACGTTATCTATCCAGAAATCCTGGATTAGAGAATCAAAAACTCCCCGGCCGGGGAGTTTTTTTCTGGGCAGCTTTAGTCTTTTTTCGATTTCGTTTTTGGTTTATCTGGCTTTTTGCTTTTTTTCTTTGGCTCTTTATCTGTTGGGGATGATTCAGAATCTCCGCCTGCCCGGTCCTCAGCAGGTCTGGATTCCTGTCCGGAAGACGAGCGGTTATCCGTGGCATAAAAACCTGATCCCTTAAATACAATTCCAACTGGTAAATACACCTTGCGTAAAGTCTCTGTCTGGCATTCCGGACAGATTTTTAAGGGTTCATCACTGAAATTTTGTCTCCGGTCGAACTGAATTCCACAATTCTCACACCGGTATGTGTAAATAGGCATAATAGACCCTGAAGTGTATGTCCACCACACACGACTAATTAATCACCGAGCATTATAGTCCTTCGGCCCAGGAATAGCAAGGGATAATGAGAATCTCCCTCAAGTATCAACTATTCATGTCTAATCTAGGGGGGATTTGTGTTTCACTATGGAGTACTGCTAGGTGTAACGCTAGCTGTTACATCTGGGGTCTGCGTTTCAGTTGGAGTAAGTGTCGTTGTGAATGTAGGTGTTGCGGTTGATGTTATAGTTGATGTCGCTGTTGGGGTAGGAGAGGTAGTTAATGTGGGCGTTGCTGTCGGCAGTAGTTTTTCTTCGGCTTCAAATTCCCAATCATCAGGCACATACGCACGGGGTAAATTTAGCAGATTCTGCCAATCGAGTTTTGCTTCCTCCATTTTATCCAGGCTTTCCAAAATCAACGCCCGCCAGTAATAGACTCCCGCTAAATCTTTTTCATTTTCAGCCACTTGTTCAGATATGTTCAGGTAAACTAAAGCGAGAGAAAACTTCTTGCTGTCAAAAAGCATCTTTCCTAAAAAGAGATTAAGCTCAAAATCATCCCGGTCCATGCTGCGAGCATTAAAAGCATCCGCTACAGCTTCTTCCAAATTCCCTTGTCCAAGGTAAACCATAGCCCTGGTTTGGAATAATTCGCTGATATTGCCACCAAGAGATTCGGCTTGATTGAGCATTTGTTCAGCTTGTTCCAAATCATCGCCGATTAAATAATAAGCTTTGCCCAGGGAATAATAAAACTGCCAGGATTTTTCAGGGACATAGGCATCATACTTGGTCAGCATTTCCAGAGCTGTTTCTGCTTTCCCTCTTTCCAGGTTTACCCGGCCAGCTATCAGGTAGGATGGAACATAATTAATATCCAGCTGTAACGCAGTGTTGATTGCCTTCTCAGCTTCCAGATAATCTTTCAACTCCAACAAGGACCAAGCCCGATAGAGATGGGCGAGCGGTGATCTGGGCAAATAGAGTACTGCTTGATTTGCATCCTGATATGCTAGTTGATACTCTCCCCGGTCGAGATAATATTTCGCACGGTCAATGTATACCTGACCAAATTCCGGATCTAACAGTAAAACCTGGTCTAAATCCTGTATGATGTCAGCTTCGGGATTAACAATTTGGGAAATTATTGCCCTTCCGTAGTATGCCGGGGCAAATGCAGGATCTAAAAACAACGCCCGCTCATATTGTTCTTGCGCTTCTTTATACCGTCCCAAATTTCGAAGGGCTTCACCCACTAAGTAGACAATATCCGCTGTTTCCAATTGATTTGCTGTTGACCGCATATAGGTCAGCATGGTCTCATAATCACCTTGCTGATAGGCTTCCAGAGCAGTTTTGTATGTTCCATATCCTGAATGGGGGGTTATTACGTAAACGGGGGTTGGCGTATAGGGTTTCTCCAGTACACGACCAATTGGTGTTTCAAAGATAGGATTCGGCGTACCGGACAATTCCAAACTCAGTCCAGGATCAACTGAGGGCGTCCAGGTAATCGGAGTAATGGTCAATCTGGGTGAAAAGATGGAGCCCCTTCCAGGAAAAAAGAACCCACTAAAAAACAGCACTAGAATAATGACCAAGCCGCCACCAAGGAGGGGAATGAGCCGTTTGTAGTTATAGCGCCTTTTTCTGCTTGTTTTTTTGGGTTTGCTCTTCTTCCGGATATCTGTAAGCTCTTTTGACCAATCCCTTTTTTTTATCTCAACAGGTTGGATTTCCCCCGGGTCAAGCCCTCCAAAAAGGATCAATCCCAGTCTGGCATCCTGGTTTCGATAATCGAGATCGATCACTTTCTTTAAGCAGAATACTCGTTCTTTATCTGAGTCAACAACGGTACTCAGTAAAAGCCAGTATTCAACGTTGTTTTGATCTTCTTTCAGGAGTTCCGATAAAAGATCTTTAGCCTGAAAGCGATCCCCTTGCTCAATGGCAAGTTTTGCCAGAAGAAGTCGTTTATCTTCTGCCATTGTTGGTCCTGGTGATTGTTGCCGGCATAATCAGAGTGTAGCACAGGCCTCTCTGGTGGACAAGAGAGGGTATAATGCTGATCATGAAAAAAGAAGGTTTGTACCTGCTCTGGATGATTACCTTTGTATTTTCATCAGGATGTGCAGCTGCAACTTCAGTCTCTCCCACTGCAACACAGAATTTCGTTCCGCCCCTGACACCATATCAGGTGAACACAATAACACCCACTATCAAACCAACTGCCACAAGTTTCCCCACAGACCTACCGTTATTACCGAGTCCAACACCATTCAAGCATGTTATCCAACCTGGTGATACGCTTTATGGGATTGCCCTGAAATATAATATTTCTCTGGACAAATTGGTTTCAGCTAATCCCGAAGTTGATACCAGTATTCTCACAATTGGTATTGAAATAAATATCCCTTTTGAAGGCGCTGAAGACCTATCGGTCCCTACACCAACACCTTATCCCATCTCTATTGGCGATCCAGTCTGTCAAGCAGCCAATGACGGTGGAATGTGGTGTTTTTCAGTCATTCATAATAACAAGAATCTAAGCCTGGAAAATATTGGGGTAGCTATCAACCTATACGACAGTGATAACACCTTGGTTCAGAGTCACATCGCTATCCCTCCTCTGGATTATGTCTTTCCAGATCAAAAGATCCCCGTATCAGTCTATATAAACCAGCCCCTGCCAGAGATATTTCAAGCAACTGCTATTTTGATAACGTCATTTCCTGGTGAGCGGGATTCTCCCTTGACCGAGATATTAAATCATGAAATCCAATACAGTGAAAATCAGACAATTGCCCAAATTAGTGGCGCAATCAGGATCTTAGAATCAACACCAGATGAGGGTCAAATTTGGGTGGCAGCTGCGGCTTATTCAAAGGGAGATCCGGTCGGGATTAGAAAATGGGTCAGTAATCAGAACTATAAGCCAGGCGAAGAAACGTTATTTGAGATGATCCTATACAGTTTTGGTCCCCCGATTGATGAGATTCAGCTGTTCAGTGAACTCCATTAAATAAACCCGTGTATAAATCCATTATCAGGGATTGCCCCAAATTAGGAAACTATCTCTTTTACAGGTATTTTCCCCGTAGAGATTTGTAAAACAAACTTGATAGGGAATTGTTTCTCCATTCTTAGCATCAACCGGTTCTATCATAAAGAAGGAGCACCCTCCCCCATCTGTCGAAGAGCCTTGATAGGTTATCACGCCTGAATTGGGAGTTTCGACGAATAATTTCGAAACCATATTTTCCTGGGGAATATTATCCCTGTGTATACAGGCACCAATCTCCTGGATCTCGGAGGATGATATCTGGGGAGACAACTCCCAGGTATCAACAAGATATTCTTCAGTGTTAGATGTATCAACTGGCTCATCCTGAGTTGGAACAGCGGTGAGGACCTTATCTGTATTCCCCCAGATCAAATAACTGTCTTTCTTACAGTAATCCTGACCACCGATACCCTGAAAACAGACTTGGTAGTCAACCGGGGTGCCGTTCTGAGCTTGAATTGGTTCCAACTCTAGAAATGAACATCCTCCCGTATCTGTGGGAGCAAATGTATAAGTTAACATGCGTTCATTCAGCGTTGTCAAAGTTAACACAGCCTGGGCATTTTCCAGTGGGGAACCGGAATCATGAATGCAAGCTCCGATCTGCTGATTCTCCAGTGACGATATCTGGGGAAACTGTTCCCAGATATCCAGCTGGATATTCCTTTTCCTCTGAGTTTCAATTTCAGGCTGGTGTGCCTTTTGATAGTAGGAATCCTTGTACTTTTGTCCTAAGGGGAGAACCCTCACTTGCCCTCCAGGATCTGCCAGAGCATCATATAGGAGACAATAATTTTCAAAACACTGCTGATGAACTCCTTCTCGGATCTCTTTTTGACTTGAAATTGGTTCTCCCGAAACCTCGAAACCAAAATACCGGTTGATGAAATCCAAAAAATATGTTGGAATATAAAATCCAGAACCGGATTCGATTTCCCGGAAGTAATCCGGAGAATTTTCTTGTTTTGATTGATAAACATCCTGGTCTATTGCCAGTAATGAGGAAGCTGGGCGCAGGGAAGCCCCCAGGGGACTTGAGGAATCCTCAACCAGGATCACATTCTGGAAGATCTGTTCAATTCTGCCATCCTTGGACCGGAAAGCAGCGGAAATTGCATCTCCGGTAAACTGGGTGCCAAGCCGGGCTATTGCCTCTCCAAAGGGGGATGGTATAGATTCTCCAGTCGAGTGGCTAACGCCAGCGTTTTCTAAACCTGGATACCTCGAGCACTCTCCGGCACATTTCCAGAGCCCATAAGGCATCAAGTGTACGATACCAGGTGGATCATCCTCAAATCGGAAGAAACCAAGATTTTCAAAGTATTGCTCAATAGTATTCTTCTCAGGATTTAATCTCGCCCGCGTCAATGGCAGTCCAACCCATCTTTCACCTCCCAGTTCTTCGTAGAACCGGGAAAATTCAAGCGGTATGATGAATCCGTTAATATACCTCACTGCTGGATTTTCAGGATCATTGTTCGGCAGATCTGAGAATCCCGCATCGATCCCAACTGGATCTAAATAATATCGGGGAGAATTATCCGGATCGTACACCAGCACTGCCCCTTCAAAGTATTGTTTTTCCTGATTTGATCCGGCAACATATTTTTTATTGGAAATTGGAGGACCGAGAACTTCTTCCCCCTGGAGACGTTCATAGAGCTCACTGAACCGGGGATCAATAAGATAGTATGCAGATTGATTTCTTACAGTCCCGGAGCAGGCTGACAGTACCCCCACAATCAATATGATTAAAACCAAACGAAAATATTTGGTTGGCATGCGAAATCCGAACCTGAAAAGTAATAGATCTTGGAGAATTATCTCCTGAGTCAGTCCCCTAATTCTAAACGAAAACATTGATATACGCAATAGTTTATTTCTTCTGCTCCCCGACCAATCAGGACAAAACATCAATAATCTTCATCAGAGTATTAGTTAATTCGAACAATCTATAAATAATTTTAAATTATTTATAGGATTTTTTCAATTTGCCTGATATCTCATCCCGAACCACTGTCCGAGAAGGATGGTTATCATTTTGTTTAAGTGTATAATGGCTGATGACTTGGCAATAATCCATATTATGATTCAAATAAAGTTAGCGGAGGAAAGCGGTTATGACAGAGATAATGGACTACCTGAAAAGTCACCAAATCGCAAAAAAGTATAATTACAAAAAACAGCCGGTTGAACAGGGATATGCAAACCGAACTCTCCATATTAATCTTAGTAAGAATACAATCAAGGAAAAACCCGTTACCCAGCAAATGAAGGATTTGTTTACTGGTGGTAGAGGTTTTGCACTCTGGCTGTTGTGGAACGCGGTGACTGAAACAACCTCCTGGAATGATCCTGAAAATGCCCTCATAATTGCCAATGGACCTCTTTGCGGAACTACCGCCTATCCCGGGATGGGAAAAAGCACTGTGGTTACCCTCTCTCCGTTGACAAATTCGGTAATTGACAGTAACGGAGGCGGCTTTTTTGCACCCTTCCTGAAGTTTTCAGGTTTTGACGCACTTGAGATAACAGGAAAAGCCAAAGAGGATACCATCATTGTCATTGATGGAGATAATCAGGAAATCCGGATTGAAAAAGCTCCAGAAGAAGTTGTTAATACATATCCCCTGGCGGGTATTCTCACCGAGATGTACGCCAAGGATGAGCGGGATAAAAAGAATGTCTCCGTTATTACTTCTGGTGAAGCAGCTAATCATATACGTTATGCCGGATTAAACATCAGTTTCTATGATCCCCGCCGGGGGGAAGTGAGGGTTAAACAGGCTGCCCGGGGAGGATCAGGTCGGGTTTTTCGTGATAAACACCTCAAGGGTATAGTAGTTCGATTTAGTGGGATTAGCGGATCCAGCAACAATCCTGCAAAACCGGATCTTGTCCGGAAAGCAGGAAAACGAATCAACCAGGAAATCACCAAATATGATGCCCAGCAGAATAACATGCGCGAGATTGGGACCGCCCATCTGGTGGAAATTATGGATCACTTTGACCTCCTGCCTGTACACAATTTCCAGTTTGGAACCCACCCAGGTCATGCCGGGATTGATTCTACTACCTGGCAGAATGCCTTCACTCAGGACAAAAGAATGGATAGCTGCTGGCTGGGTTGTACCCTGGCCTGCTCTCATGCCGTGGATGGATTCCCCTTGAAAACCGGACCTCACGCTGGAGAAAAGGTTTTAGTTGATGGTCCTGAATATGAAAATGCTGCTGGACTGGGATCCAACATCGGTGTATTTGATCCTGACGAGATCCTGGAAATGAACTTTTACTGCGACACGTATGGCGTTGATACAATCTCATTCGCAAATTCAGTCGCTTTCTGCATGGAATGTTTCCAGGAGGGAATCTTGAACATTGATCAAACAGGCGGAGTTGATCTTTCATGGGGCAAGGCTGAAAGTGCACTCGAACTTCTTCACCAGATGGCCCGGGGAGAAGGGTTTGGCGTGATTGTCGGACAGGGAATCCGCTATATGAAAACCTACTTTGTTGAGGAATTCGGAGCAGATCCTGGTTTTCTCCATGATATCGGGATGGAAGTCAAAGGAATGGAGATTTCTGAATACATAACCAAAGAATCTATCGCTCAGCAGGGTGGTTACGGCATGGCGCTCAAAGGTGGCTCCCATGACGAAGCCTGGTTAATCTTCATGGACCAGATAGATAAGCAGCTGCCAACCTTTGATGACAAAGCAGAGGCATTGCATTATTTCCCTATGTGGCGGACCTGGTTCAGTTTACACGGTTTATGCAAACTTCCCTGGAATGATATTAAACCCATCAATAACGCGGAACAAGACCAACCCGAAAGGATTCCTGAACATGTAGAAAATTACACCTGGGTCTACGAAGGGGTAACTGGTGATAAAGTCACTCCGGATGATTTGATCACCCAGTCAGAACGAGTCTACAATTTTCAAAGGGTCTTTAACCTCAGGGTTGGATTTGGTACCCGGGAACACGATTATCCTCCCTATCGGGCAATGGGTCCTGTGACCGCGGATGAATATGAATCCAGACAGGATAGATATGATAAACAACTGGACGATTTTATAGGTCTTGATCCAGCCGGGTTAAGCACTGAGGATAAACTATCAAGGCTGCGAAAATATCGGGAAGAGCAGTATGAAAAACTTCTTGAAGTAGTGTATAGAAGACGAGGTTGGTCAGGAAATGGCATTCCTACCAAACAGAAGTTAAACAGCCTGGGAATCGATCTCCCAGATGTGCTGGCTGTCGTCGAAAAACACCTCTAACATTCCCGATTATCTAACAAAAAAAACTCCTGACCACGTTGTCAGGAGTTTTTTTATAACTACTATCGTACTAGGTTAGTCTTCACTTTCATCATCCTGATCCGTTTGGTCCCGATTCAAGAATCTTTTCTTCCAGTTAAACAGCAAATTGAGTGACTCCAAAGGGCTGAGCTCATTAATATCAAGGTCATCCAATTCCTTTAAGAGGGGGTTTGTTCGAGGGAATAATGACATCTGTTTTGGCATTTGGAGATCAAGTGAAACCGCTTTACCTGAAGAATCCTCTAGCTGCTGCATGATCTCTTCCGCCCGGAGAACAACCGTTGGTGGCATCCCGGCAATTTGGGCTACATGAATCCCGTATGATTTATCTGCCCCCCCGGCAGCTATTTTATATAGGAATACCACCTTTCCATCAGCTTCACTTACGGATACTTTATAATTACGAATTCCGGGTAGCAGTTCAGGTAATTCAGTCAACTCATGATAGTGGGTAGCGAAAAGTGTTTTTGCCCTTTTTTCCGGGTGATTATGGATGTACTCGACCACTGCCCAAGCGATTGATACACCATCGTAAGTGCTTGTGCCCCTGCCAATTTCATCCAGAATTAATAAACTGCGGGATGTAGCGTGGTTGAGGATATTTGCTGTCTCTACCATCTCTACCATAAAGGTGGATTGACCGGCATGGATTTCATCCTGAGCCCCAATCCTGGTGAAGATGCGGTCAATCAAACCTATTCTGGCTGTGTCGGCTGGCACATAACTTCCCATCTGGGCAAGAAGAACAATTAACGCAACTTGGCGTAAAAAGGTTGACTTTCCTGACATGTTTGGGCCGGTTAAAATCCGGATCCTCTCTCCAGGTTCAAAGTTTGTATCGTTAGGAACAAACCTGGTTCCCTTTATTGTCTGTTCAACCACAGGATGCCGGCCATTTGTAATTTCCAGGATATCCTCTTCAACAACTTCAGGGCAAACATAACCATGAATCGCAGCGGTTTCAGCCAATGATGCTAAAACATCGATATGCGCCAGGACCCTTGCGGTACTGACAATACGATCGACCTGGAGCGCCAACCGGTCACAGATTTCATAGAATAATTTTCTCTCAATCTCCTTAATCTGGTCTTCAGCATTAAAAACCTTGGTTTCATATTCCTTTAACTCAGGAGTAATATACCGCTCAGCATTTACAAGTGTCTGTTTGCGTATATAGTGATCCGGCACAAGATCGGTTTTTGCTTTGGTAACCTCAAGATAATAGCCGAATACTTTATTATGACTGACTTTTAAGACCTCAATCCCGGTATTCTTTCTTTCTACTCCTTCCAGGTTGGCAATCCAATCCCGAGCTTCTTTTGTTGAGGTCAAATAATTATCTAATTCCTCAGAATAACCTGATTTGATAATACCTATCTTTCCCAGGACTGATGGAGGGTCCTCCTCAATCGAGGAAGCAATTAAATCGAGGGCACTAGAGCAAAGAGAAAATTCTGCAAATAAATCTCCTAGATATTCCCCTTTACCAAATCTTTTAGGGAATAAACCACGTACCTTTGGAAGTTGCTGGAGCGTATCCCGAATTCCAACCAAGTCTCGGGGTTGGGCTGTCCTCCCCGCAACTCTCATGCTTAACCGTTCCAAATCTTGTAAGCCCTTTAATGCTTCCCGTGTCTCCGCCCGGAGCATCCCATCTGCGAAAAATACCGTTACTCCCTCATGCCGTTTTTGTATACGCCCCACATCCAAAAGCGGTTTACTGACCCATTGCCTAAGAAGCCTTTTTCCCATCGGTGTGATGCTCCGGTCCAAAATACCTAACAATGAACCTTC
>JAUWCZ010000056.1 GCA_030609055.1 Chloroflexota bacterium
TTTTATCCACTTTTCTTTTACAGGTAGGTGATCTCCGGGTATAAAGTACAAATTTAGTTTGTCATAATCGGAGTTCAAAATTGAATCCCTGACCCACTCAAAAAGATAACTTTCAGCGAATGCAACAGAGAATATTATTTCCCGGCGACGTCTATCTTTACTAGGTTTTCGCGATTCAGATATTGCGTCATCAAACCAAACGCGTGCAAAGGACGCTGTAATCCACACAGTTGGGGCGTAAGAAGTTATCTTTATCCTACCTTTGTTTGGCGATATTATGACATCTTCAGATTTTTCGTTATCATCTTTTTTCATCGTTTAGAATCCAATATCTAAAAAAAATATAGGTCAAAAATCACATAACGTTAATTATGTTTCACCTGCGTGATAATCTGCCGGATGTTATCTTCCATCGTGAAGATAGTATCTAGGATGTTATCGCTTAAACCATCCACGCCTTCTAGTTTAGGCACTTATTTGAAGTATAGCATAAGGGGATTTTGAACCGGGTCGCTTTCCTGTCACAGCTGTGCAACTTCCTATAACATAAACCGTATATTCTTGTGATTAGAATATATAGCTAATGACCGACTGGAGACAGGAATTCAGTTTGCCTGTTAAGAGTGTGTTATATTACAATACTCTTTCACAAAAGGAATGGTTGATTATGAAAAAAGATCAAAGCAAACTAGTTTGGGGAGGGATCCTGATCCTGGCGGGGATCCTATTTTTACTTCAGGAATTTAGTATCCTTGGTAACGCATTTCAGTATTTATGGCTCATCATTATGGCAGCTGGAGCAATAGTATTTCTGTGGATTTACTTCACCCAGCAGGAGCAGTGGTGGGCAATTATCCCCGGGTTAACCTTATTGGGATTATCTCTGGCTGGCCTTGAGAGTCTCCTCAATATCTTTCCGGCTTCCAACTTGACTGGCACTGTTTTTCTTGGATGTATTGGATTAGCATTCTGGCTGGTATATTTACGGCGGCAGGATCAGTGGTGGGCTATCATACCCGGTGGTGTGCTGCTTACCTTAGCCGTTGTGACTGTAGTAGAAAGCATCCTAGGATGGACTGAAGTTGTTTTCTTCTTGGGTTTAGCGACGACTTTTGCGCTGGTGGGATTACTACCAAATCAACAACAAGACACACGGTGGGCTTTTATTCCAGCAGCCATCCTGGGGGTTCTGGGAGTTCTCCTATTTGCTCCATTTAAATCAGCTATGCTGATATTTTGGCCGGCTGCACTAATTGCCTTGGGTGTTTATATTTTGATACGTAATTGGAAATAATAAATAGTATAAGGGAGTTAATCATGGAAAAAGTGAAGTTATACCGCAGCTTATCAAACCGGATGATCGGAGGTGTTTGCGGCGGATTAGGGACCTATGTCAATATCGATCCAATATTTATCCGCTTACTGTTTGTTTTGTTGTTATTTGGAAGCGATTTTGGATTTATCTTGTACCTCCTGCTCTGGATAATTATTCCCGAGGAAGGCGGGGCCTATGGGTTTCAAGAAGATTCATTTGGTGACCGGGTAAAATCGATGGGGAATGATATCCAGCAGGCTGTCACCCAACCCCACCCGCAGGCAGGATTAATCCTGGGCGCGGGTTTAATAATCGTCGGAGGAATTCTAATTCTGGACCGCTTGAATTTGAGTTGGTTATATTGGATGGACTTTGATATTTTATGGCCAATCCTTCTAATCGTCGGCGGTATTGTACTGTTAATCAGAAAACAACAAGTGTAGGGAGATTAAATGTCGAATGAAATTAAATCCTATAGACGTCGGAGCTATTTTGGACCAATAATGTTAATCGCCATAGGTTTGGTCTTCCTAGCCTACAACCTGGGATTTATCCCGGGTGAAGGTTGGGAGAGCATTCTGAAATTATGGCCTGTGCTGCTGATTATTGCCGGATTAAATGATCTGATTAGAAGGGAGGGTATCGCCTGGCCAATTCTATTGATCGGGGCGGGAACATTTCTTCTGCTGAATAACTTTGGCCCCCAGTCCTGGATAAGTTGGACTCAAATATTCCAGCTTTGGCCTGTCCTCCTTATCGCCGGGGGAATAGACCTGATGTTCAAAGGTCAATCCGGATGGTTAACTATCTTAGGCATCCTTCTATCAGTTGTTTTAATCGGTGGTGCGATCTGGTTTGCCTCAGTAGACTTTAATGTTTCATCAGAATATCAGGATGTTTATCAAACTTTTGGATCAGAGGTTGATCTCTCAGATATTGATCTTTCCCTGGGTTTAGGTGAGCTTATCCTCACTTCTGAATCTGATCAGGGAGTTTTGATCACCGGAAGTATCACGCCCGAAAACAATCTTGAACAAATCACAGAAAGCAAGACACAAGTATCTTATCGCTTGGAAAATAACACTCCCTCTATGTACCCCTTTACTGCCCGGTGGGAATTGGGTTTAACTGATGCGATTCCCCTGACCCTATCAGTAAATAATGGTGTTGGGGAAGTTTTTTTGGCTTTGGAGAGACTTGATTTGGATTCCTTAGATGCAAACCAGGGCGTTGGGAGATTAGTAATCAGACTTCCGGAAGAAAGCTCCCAAGATATCCTAATCAAACAGGCAATCGGCACAATCCATATCCAGATCCCGGCTGATGTGAAAGTGGCTGTGGATGCGCAGAATGGTTTATCGAAAGTAGATTTTCCGGCCGATTTTAAATTGATAAATGGCCTGTATGTATCGCCAGGCACAAACCGGATTAACGCTGATCTATCCATAACTGTAGAACAGGCGATTGGGTATATATCTTTTAGCTATGCCAGATAAGGAATCGATTGGAATATAATCACATACAAAAGCCGCAGGTGATGCCTGCGGCTTTTGTTTTAAGGTTTAGTCTGTGCGGTGGATACTGTTTTCCTGATTAAAACCATTAGGATATCGATTAATTAATTTATTGACATTCTGACTGGCAATGTTCTCAAGATCTAAACCGGCGGATGTGGCTGCTTCAGCCAGGTACCACAATACATCCCCCAACTCATCTTCCAGGGCTTTTTTATCAAATTGATGCCCATGAGCAGTCATTTTCTTGACTAAATTCGCAAATTCACCAGCTTCACCTGCCAGGCCAAGAGCGGATACGATTAACCTGCGTTCTCCGTCTCCGCCTGCGCCAGCTGATCTGTTTGCGAGCTTCTGGTATTCATCCAGGGTCAGTTTGTCGGTCATAGTTTGGTGTTCTCCCCTTCTTCTGAAAGTTCTACGATTGTATTAACCAGCTGGTGAAATTCTTCGAATAGATCTGTGAAGCGACTATCCTTGAAGACCTCTACCAGAGATTGGTAATACCACAATGTCCCATCTTTCCCGCCGTTAAATTTATCCCAGATTTCAATATCCCCCGATTGTATATCCCGTAAGATTGATCTTGCATTATGGACTTTATCTGCTAATGAAACCAGTTGAATTGCAGCTGACGATCCCTTAATTTTTATTAAGTAGGCAGATTTTCTCTCCTCCCAGGCTGGTTTAGGATCAGTGAAGGAATCTGAGCAGCCCTCAACGATCTCAGCTACGTCACTACCATACTGCTCTTCAATTTTATTAAGGGTCTCATAACCTCCCTGATCTTCAACTGCATCGTGCAATAGAGCAGCGATTGCCTCATCTTCAGTTCCACCATTTTCTAGCACAATCGCTGTCACCGCCAGCAGGTGGGAAATGTAAGGTACCTTAGATTGTTTTCGGTATTGATTTTGATGTAACCGAAAAGCGAAGCTAAGGGCAGATTCGAATCGATGAGTTAGTAGATTTGTCATAATCTTGATTACTGCCAGATTCGGTTTATTTAACTGATCAAGTGACTGGATTACATTAATATCAGATCTTGCTTTGGCAGATATTATACTGGAAAACCCCTCGCCCGCTATAGAAGGAGAAGACCTCTAGATGATAGTTCTTGGCAGAATAAGATCGAATTTCTTACGGGGAAATGTGATGAGGGATCAATCTGGATCAGGAGGAAGATGCTCTTTTTTGGGGAACTCTTCCCCAGGCATAAAAAGTTGGCACATAAATAAGTCGGGACCCATTCTCCCAGGCTGTTTGGTCATGCTTTTTTAGTTCCCTGAGTTCTGCCGATTTGAGAATCTCAGCCAGATCTTCCTCAAGTACCAACCACTCAGATTCAATTTCTTCCTGAGATGGTTTGGAATCCCAGCTTCCTTCGTATACACCACAGCGAATCTGCTCTAGTCCGGACCCATGAAACAAATTCTGCAGTTTTCTGCCCATACGGGGATCTGCGCCGGCTTTGAGCAAACTGGAGATTTGATAATCTCTCAACTTAAAGAATTCAGGGGGAAAGTCTATTCTACCCCCATAGTCCGGTTCGGCAAATGTAACTATATACCCCCCGGGTTTTGTAATCCGATGCATTTCTTTCAGCGCATTAGCTGGATCTCCAACCCACATCAGGAAATAATGGGATAGGACTATATCATATGATTGGCTGGAAAATGGGAGATGATGGACGTCAGCACCTAGTAAGCTGCAGGTGCGACAAGCTTGTTGGGCTTGCCGAAGGTGATCCTCAAGAATATCTGCCCCGTATACTTCAGCCGGGGAAAGAGATTCCAGATCAGGAAGCAGCGCTCCAGTCCCACAGCCAATATCTAGAATTTTTTCTTGCCCACTAATTTGCAGCAGATCAAAAAAATACAAACGCAACGCTCTGGTCCATTGCGCTTGTATCAGAAAACGATTATGCCATTCCTGGATTGATAAAGACATGTTTAGAAAGGATGAACCGTCACTCCCCCGGACCGAGTTTCCAGATTTTTTCCCAATCGTTATTCAGGAGATTCCCCAAGACCTGATTTATTCCCTGTGAGGGAAGCACATCTCCATCCGGTTCAACGTAGAACCAGGCCTTACCTGACCCAACAGGCAGCTCCTGATTTGATTCCAGTTCAAGTGAAATGGGATTGTGCTCAGAGTAGGGGACGGGAATATCCCATTTCAGCGGTATGCCTGCTTCAGCGGACAAGGTTTGGGCATTGGATAAAGCTCGAGTTAGTTTAGGGTCGCTAGGCGAACTGACAGATAAAGATATTGCATTTGCACCATAGGCTTCTAGATTTGCCAGGATTTGGGGAAGCTTTGAGATGATTTCAGGTCTGATTGTGATGTGGACTGTTGTGTACAGGTCTTCATCAAGGACAGCTTTCAGGGCTTCCCAGGACTCCTTCTGAGTTGGAGAGAGGGCAAATAAAAGGTGATCCAACCCACTTTGGAGCAGTTGATTTCTAAAAGCTTCTTCAATCAGCTTATACCCATCTGTCAGCAATCCGGTTACCTGGCCATTATCCTCTGCGTGGGCAATTAACTCAATCAAATCTTCCCGGATGGTCGGTTCACCACCAGTGAAAATAAGGTGAGGGATCCCAGCCTGCCAGGCTCTGTCAATAATTAATTCCCACTCTTCGGTGGATAATTCACGATCAACCCTTTTCGTCGGGGCAAGGTCTGGATTGCTCTTTTCCGGAAGTTGATATGTTAGAGCGCAATCTAACCGGTATGGTGCGGTTGCAGCGCCAGAGTAGGGATCTGCGCGGGAGATGTCCAGAAAACTAACTGGGTCGAGGTCCGGGATTTCAAGTAAAGTGTGTATTTTTTGCTTTATCTCAATATAATCCAGCCTGGCGTCGTTCCGGTTGATTTGATACCGGTTGGCTATTATCCTGGCTACATCCTCGAGAGAGGTTTCTTGGATCAAGTGGTAAGCGTATTCAGTTGCTGATTGATTTAAGTGCAGGATCGTTGAGGCATTGATGATCAGCAGGCTGTCTCCAGTTTTATCCACTCTCAGGTGGAGCCGATATTGCAGATCTGCAGTTGCTGGAGTTTGAAAATGGTAAAGACCGGGGGAGATCGGTTTAGCTGATTTAAACAGCTGGGATATGCTGCCGAAAAATCTATTCATAGCCTGCTCCATTCAGGGACGCTTATTCCCCTGATGTATTTGGATTCGCATCCTATTTATATCACCATGTATCGTATCGGATAAGATCGCTAAGTGGTTTTCTGGTCTTTTCCTGGGGTTCGTCCAAGGGATATCCAAGAGGTGTGAATATAATTGGCTCTACCTCTTCTGGCAATTTGAGGAACTCTCTGGTGGCTTGCGGATCAAAAGCAGCGATCCAGCAGGTACCTAATCCAAGATCAGCTGCCTGCAAAGTAATATGATCTACCACGATGGAAACATCTACAATGGCATAGTTCTCATTATCAAATTTATGACGGACCCAGGCTTGGTCCGGAAGGCTGCAGGCACAAAGGATTATTGGTGGTTCAACGAACCAAGGCTTGTTGTAAATCTTCAACAGGTCTTCCTGCTTATTCTCAGTTTTTATGATGATTATTTGGAAGGGCTGCATATTTGCGGCAGTTGGTGCCAATCGGGCTGCATTCAACACTTTCTCTAATACTTGATCATCAATTGGATCCGGGGAATATTTCCGGCAGCTATAACGATGTTGAATTAATTGCTCAAAATCCATTCCTATCTCCTTTGAAAGTACAAAATCATAAAATGATCCAGATTATAAAAGGTTTAATAAATTCCATAGCCAGAGGGTTGTTCCTGCACCCAGCAGACCCAGGCCTACTCCAGCAATCGCGTCAGTTAGAAAATGAACTCCCATGACCAATCTTCCGCTGGTGACGAGAATTGCCAGCAGGATAAGCCCTGCCAGGAATAGACCACTCTCACCAGCAGCAACCGGCAGGATCAGAGCCAGATACCATATTCGGAGAGCATCTCCGCTGGGAAATGATGAGTCAGTGGGGTTGATTGGCTGGAGCATGGAAATATCTGGCTCGGTGGAAAAGGGTCTCGAGCGATTAAAAACCAATTTAACAATTTGTTCTATCCCGACGGTAACTAAAAACACAAGAGAAGCTGTTAATCCTAATTTCCAATTCAAACTGGTTAACAAAAGAAGTGTGATGATCGTAAATGAGGTGCGTCCAAAAAACCAGATCTCCTGGAATAAAGGAAGCCAGGAATTCCGGTTAAAGAGACTCTGAAGTGACCGGACAATTTGGGTATCAAATGTTCTTGCCCTTTTAAATCTATGAGTGCAGCCGATTAATAACAAGATTACTCCCAATAGTTGATAAATCATCTTCCCTCTTCCAGGACATCTGGCCAAACTGGATAAAACATTTGCCACTGATAAGGAGCCATCCGGATAAATCTTTCAATCTCCTTCAGTACATTTTCCGCATTCAGGCGGATCGTGTCCAGCTTGTTTTTATGCCTCTTCATGGGTATCGGATTGGAATGCAGGAGGTCATATTTTCCGTTTGGATACATAATTGCTGATGTAGCGATAATCGGAACATTAGCCGCCAAAGCCAGAGATATATGACCGATTGGGAGGGGGCTAGGTCGGTCGAAGAAGGATATATAATGCCTTTTTTTTCTACCCGGCACTGGACGGTCTATACCGGTAGCGACTATCCCGCCGCTCTTTAGATGTTCGATTAATTCAGCATTGAACCGGGAATCTGCCATAGGTATGATATCAATTCCGGATTCCATTCTGATTGCATTTTGCAGCTGATATCCGCTGGTAGGGTTTGGATAAGATAATATTTTTGCTGGGATATCAAAGCGAGATAGGATCGAGCGGAGCACAAGATCAAAATTACTCAAATGGCATGAGACCACCACCATCCCTTTATTTTCATGAAGAGTTTCCACTAAATCTCTGATTGAATCCGAGATCGGGAGAAGGGTTTCTAACTTAGCTGGTTTATTCATAACATGGTAAAGATCATAGAAACATATCCCAGTATGTTCCAGAACCTGCCTGGTTTTTTGAACCAATTCTTTATGCTTATTTACCTCGCCGTTGGCGACATACTGGTTAGCGCGGATAACTTTTGATAGGTTTGTAAACTCAAATGCGGTTAATATGGATGCAAAGGATCGGCTGAACATATACCCCAGTTTGGGAGGGAGATACTTGCCGATCAACATAGAAGTCTGGACAGAGAATTTACTTGTGAAGAACCTTTGAAGTGCCATAATGAGTGAAGATCCAGGGCAGCGATCACTGAATCTAACTGGCTGATTCTGACAGGATAGATCTTATTCCTTCCATGAGCACCGGGACACCCCGGAGAATACATATAAATACGCTTAGCCAGGTAAAGCCGAGAGCAAATTGGTAGATCAGTTTACTTGTTACCGAAGGGTTGGAGGAGAGGGCGTAAGCCAGTGTTAGCAAGGCAGCTGCGACACCTTTTGCCGTCCCGTAGAATGCTCGCATAAAACGTGACCTGACCAAGAAACGGTTGATAGGTGATTGTATTTGTTCAAACGCGCTGGTTCCCTCCCGCATACCTATTGCTCGGACTGCATCAACAGATGTGCCTCGGATCAGAACGATGATAGGAACCAGAACAGGTATTAGGCCCAGGTGGGCATATACGACCCACAGGACATACTCCAGTGTGCGGTCAGTGGCGATATCCAGCACACTACCAAGCAAGGATGTTTCTCCCCGTTTCCGGGCAACCCAACCATCCAGGCTGTCAAGGTTAAAGATCAGTAATATCAGAGCTACATTCCAAAGCTGTGCTGTATCCCCGCCGAAATACAAGAGGGCGAGATAGATAAACAAAAGGGGAAATCGGGAGATGGTAATAATATTTGCCATAATATCGAAGGAATCTTTTGGTCCTTGAATACTTAGGAGGGTGAAGGAATCACCGGGTATACAGTCTGGGGGTGTTCCGCATACTCAAGGGGGCATCCTGCCCCGCACTCTTGGAGTAGACTGCAGCTCTGACAATCTCCTGGGATAAACTTTCGCTCTCGAAGTTCCAATGAGAGATCATGTTCCCAAATAGTTTGCCAGGGATCTCTTAAGATATTTCCTAGCTGGGAGTAATAAGATTGACAGGGAATGACCCCTCCATCGGGCTCAACGCACATATTATACAAAGCCGCCGTACATCCTTTTACGCCCAGGTTCATATCCAATGGATTAAGGTGGCAGTATAGGGTGGGTGTATACCAGATCAATTTTTGTTTAGCAAGGCCGGTTTTCTCCTGCGCAAGCTTTAATAACGGTTTGAGCTCTTCCACGGATAAACCGGTTCCTACATCTTTACCCCTCCCGGAGTAGATCAGCGCGTTTAAACCAACTGTCGGTACATTCAGCTCTGCGAGAAAATCCAGTGTATCTCCCAGGCGGTGCTGGTTATACTTCAGCATGGTTGTATTGGTCATCACGAATAAAGGGCTGTCCAGAGCGTTTCTTAAACCAGCTATGGTTTGCTGCCAGGCGCCCTTGTGGTTCACCATTTTATCGTGAGTGTTATTATCGTGAGATTCAACAGTTATCTGTATATGATCTAAACCTGCATCCACGAGTTGTTCCACATAGGATGAATCTGAGAGTCTCCTGGCGTTCGTATTTAATC
Organism: Chloroflexota bacterium; assembly: GCA_030609055.1. Taxonomy (GTDB): domain Bacteria; phylum Chloroflexota; class Anaerolineae; order Anaerolineales; family UBA11858; genus B10-G9. The sequence goes on from JAUWCZ010000056.1 coordinate 9,487, forward strand.
CTGTAATTTGACCTTTTGCCTCAGCATAATATATCAATTGAGGAAGATCATCCCGTAGTGTTGGCTCTCCGCCTGTGAAGATCAAGTGGGGAATGTGTAAATCCCACAAGCGGTCGATAATCTTCTTCCAGGAAGTTGTGTTCAACTCAGGATATGACCTCAATCGGGCGTTATAACAATGGGGGCAATCATTGTTACAGCGATAGGTGATTGCTAAATCCATCCGGTACGGTGCAGATGGATGAAGACTGTAAGGGGCATTAACCTCCACACCTGAATAGGTGTTAACCGGTTTCCCATTGGCGTTAAAGAAGGATTCCAAATCTTCGGTAATCAGCTGGATATCCTGATCGGCAGTCTCGGGTGAAAGTTGGTAAATCTGAGTTAGTAGATTCCTAATTTCCTCGCCAGAACGCCCCTCGAGGTAAAAATAGGCGATATAAGCCGCTGTAGGGTTAAGGTGTAGGATAGAACTAGCATTTATTACCAACGTTCCACAACCGTCGGGATCAATTCTGAGATGGATTCTGGTTTTGGATTGCTGATCTTCTTTTTGGTAGTGGTACAGCCCCGGAGCGAGCTCAGGCTTTTTCGCAGCAAGATTAAATTGCCGTCTGATTCGCGGCCATTGTTGGAATATCTTACTTAACATTGGGATTAGCGGCCACCCCCCGCACAGGCGCAAGCACATCCTGCACAGGCACAGGCACAGGAGCTCCCACCTCCGCTACTCCAACCCCCGCGGCTGAGAGAGCTCGCCTTTGGTATCGGGTTTGTTTTTTGTGTGATCCTGCTTGTGAAATCTGTGATATTCCCAACCACATTGTTTGAAAAGGTTGAGATTCCGGTAGACATGGAAGCAGCGAAGTCACCTCCGGGCAAATTTGGCAGAGCACCTCCGCCAGAACGACCGGGGCTTGGGGTTCGGGCACTTGGCCCGGCAGTCCGAGTTGAGCTGAAGGTGGGATCATATCTATTCCACCAGATCGGAACATAGACCGGACCTGTGCGGAAAACATCTTGTGTTTTATTTTCGAAATCTCCGTCCAACATAGTCCAACCCATATGGGAATTGAACTTCTCACTTTTTACTTCCGGTGTATCGGCATCTTCTACCTGTTTCCAGGCTCGTTTGATAATATCTTCGTAATAGCGGACGGATTCTCTTCGGCTGAAACCCTCCATCTTCTTTCCTACACTTTTTATCAGGTCAATCATCAAATCCTGCAGGGAAGTTTTTCGCAGCCGGGAGGAATCTTTCTTAAAGGCATCTATGAATTGAGTTTCATATTTTCTGAGGCTATCCGGCAGCGGATCACTGAACTCCAATTTCATGGGATCCTGGCTTAAAACTTTGGCAGCATCTTTTTGAAGTAAAGAGAACAGGATCATTGTGAAGATTTTGTCGGCTGGCCGTTCCAGCAAAATCGCTGCTTCAATGGCGGTGAGACCACGTTTAATGCCATGTCCCTCAATACGGATTTTTGGCGGAAGGTACTTCATTTTTCGTTTCCGGCTGCTGGAAACAGAAACCACAATAATGAAAATTACGAATAGAATGAATCCGCCAACGCAAAGAGTAGCGATTCCAACTTCTCCAAATTGCTGCCCAAAACTGGGTTTTGATACCGTGGTTGCTGGCACATATGATAAAGGGAATGATGCGCCAAATTTATAGCGGGTTGAGGCATCTCCATCTGGGTTCTGCCAGGTATATGTAATCCGTCCCTGATTATCATATCCTGTTACTGGAGAGGACGAGAATCCCTTTGGTGCCGAATGCCACCGGGGCTCGTCCGGTTTTACGCCAGGAGGTAAGTGGTATGTAACCGTGATATCTGTCCCGCCTGTCACGTACTCAGATCCAAAGTAGGTCGGAATAAAAACAGCGCTGGCATAGGCATCAGTTTCCGTATCCGGGAATAAGACATCCTCGATGCCGCTGATAAAAACCCGGACAACACCACGTCCACCTGGTGGTATTGCATTGGAGCCTAATCCCACCGCAACACCTGTTCCGCTTCCCTCATAATCAGAGCTTGATATAAAAGTAAGCGATTGACCATTAACATCTGCTGAGATATTGCTATCTGAATACTGGTTGTTCGGCAAACCAATGTCCACATATTCGATGTCATGGGCTCCCGGTTGATTGGTAAAGACCAACTCATAAATCAAATCCATCGTCCCGTCCGATTCCCAATATACATGGACTGTTTCCTGGTCAAGGCTAAAGTAATAATCTTGAGCCAGGACAGTGCTGGGAATCAGCAAAACAAAGAACAGCAGGAGGAAGGTAATTATTTTTTTCATGGGAATCCTCTTTCGGGTCACCATTTGGGTTCTTCAGTTAATTGATAACTAGTCCCGCAGAAAGGACAGGCAACTACCGGTGCGCCTGCAACCATCGAGATATGTTCCGGGCTTAATTGACCACCGCATGATTCACAGGTTAAGATATCCAGATTAACATCACCGGAGAGGTCAATCTGAACTTTAACTTCCTCTTCTCCGGTTGCTTGTTTCCTCGCCATAAACCAGATGATGCCGAAACCAATCAAGACACTGATTAAGCCTACGATCAGATTGGACGGATATCCTTCAGGACCAAAGGCACCCCAGATAAAAATTACGCCAAAAAAGATTGTGATAGCAGCAAAAATATAGCCGATGATTTTTCCAGCAGACATGATCGCACCTCATAAGTTTTTGTTTTGTGATCTCTCTTGTCTCATTGAGTTATTACGGAGCATTAAAGGTTTGGCTGTTTTACAAAATGATCGCCAACAGTTTCCGTACACATTATACCAATATCCATATCCAGCCGTGGGTTATTTTCCCATATCTCGAGTGACGCCAGAGGAGTTATTCCCATGAGGATATAAGCTATAATGGGATCTATGAAATATAACAGTGAACAACAGCGCCTGATAGAGCTTCAACAGATGCTCCGAATTCATAATCATCGATATTTCATTCTCAATGACCCTGTAATTAGCGATTATAAGTACGACAGATTGTATAGAGAACTTCTGGAACTTGAGGAAAAGTATCCGTCATTAAAAACCCCCGATTCACCCACTCAACGGGCTGGGTCTCCATCATCAGATGCATTTGTCCGGCTCGAACATCCAGGGCCGATTTTAAGTCTTGATAATGCCTTCTCCGCAGAAGAATTAAGAGCCTGGCTGCAGCGGATCTATAAACTGGATCAACGAGTAGACCAGGCAGAGTTTGTGGTAGAGCCAAAACTGGATGGTTTGACTGTGGTGCTTCATTATGAGAACGGATTATTTACAAAGGGAGCAACAAGGGGGAATAGTGAAATTGGAGAAGATATCACAGATAATCTCAGAACAATTCGATCCTTACCTCTCCGGATACCGCCTGACCCGGAGAGACTTGCACCTCCTCAACGGCTTGTAGTCAGGGGAGAAGCTTTTATTCGGATATCCGATTTTGAGAATTTAAACAGAACTCTGGAAGAAGCGGGTGAGCGGACTTACGTGAATCCCCGCAATACCGCGGCAGGATCTTTACGACAACTGGATTCTTCCCTGACAGCCAAGCGACCACTGACATTGCTTGTCTATCAGATTGTAGATAGTTCGGACCAGTTGCCAGCAACTCAAAATGAAACCATAACCTACCTGGAACAACTCGGATTTCCAACCCCGGACTATGATTATTGCTCCAATTTGGAATCAGTCATAAGTTTGTTAGATAAGTGGGAGCACCGCCGTCAGAAATTGGATTATGAAATAGATGGAGTAGTGATCAAGATCAACGATCTGGAACTGGCTGATAATCTGGGCATAGTAGGCAAAGCACCGCGGGGAGCTATTGCCTATAAGTTTCCCGCCCAAGTCGTCAATACCACTCTTGAGGAAATCAGAGTTAATGTCGGTCGAACGGGTGTATTAACACCTTACGCAGTCCTGGAACCTGTGGAAATTGGGGGAGTGACGGTTAAACAAGCTACGCTTCATAATTTTGATTTCATCCAAGAGAAGGATATCCGTGAAGGTGACCAGGTGATGATAAAACGAGCGGGGGAGGTCATACCCTATGTGATGGGACCGGTGAAAGAACTCCGGACAGGAAAAGAGGAGCTCTATAAGCCTCCAACTTCCTGTCCGGTCTGTAGAGAACCAGTTGACCACCATGAGGGAGAAGTTGCCTGGTATTGCGTCAACTTGAGCTGTGAGGCGCAGCTAATCAGAAATATCGAACACTTTGTCTCCAGAACAGCAATGGATATTGTCGGTTTGGGTTTCAAATTAGTTGAACAGCTGACGAATGAGGGTTTGATTTCCACTGTAGCTGATTTATACAGCCTTAATAAAGAAGAGCTGATGAAACTGGAAGGATTTGGTGATAAAAAAGCAGACAATCTGCTGGAAGCGATTAAACAATCAAAGAACCAACCGCTGGATCGCTTGATTACTGCTTTGGGGATCCGGGGTGTTGGCGAGGTAGTATCCGGAACATTAACCAATCATTACCAGGATCTGCATGCCCTCAATCAGGCCACTGTGGAGGATCTGGAAAATATACCAGGTATTGGGCCAAATATTGCTCAGGGGATCATAGACTGGTTTAACCGATCGTCAAACCAGGAAGTGCTTCAGAAACTACAAGAGAGAGGGGTTTGGCCCACATTAGATATTAATGAAACAGGAGTTACTGGTGATCAACCGTTGGCGGATTTGAGCTTTGTTCTCACCGGAAAATTACAGAAACACACTCGGCAAGAAATGAAAGATTTAATCCAATCAGCTGGTGGTCGGGTAACTGGATCTGTTAGCGCCAAAACCAATTATGTTTTGGTGGGTGAGAATCCAGGGTCAAAGCGAGACAAGGCTGTGGAGTTGAATTTAAACCTCATCTCTGAGGATGAATTGGTGGAGTTGATTAACAAGACAACAACACGAAAATAAAGTGAAAAACCAGTCAGAAGAGAAGCAGCTGTTCTTAAAAAAGGGACGGGACAAGCCAGTTAAATATCTGCATCCCTGGATATTTTCTGGTGCAGTAGATCGGTTGGAAGGCCATCCCATAATGGGAGAAACTATCCAAATTATTAGTGCAGATGGATCATTTTTAGCCCGGGCTTCCTACAGTCCGGAATCTCAAATCAGAGCGAGAATTTTGACCTGGAATCCCGATGAGGATATCTCTCCGGATTTTTTTCGCCGTAGAATAACACGCAGCCTGGCTTATCGGAAACTGATCAAATTCGATTATCAAATGATGCGGTTGGTTCATGCCGAATCAGATGGACTTCCTGGGTTGATAGTGGATAAATATGGGGAAAACCTGGTAGTTCAGTTTCTGAGTGCTGGTTGTGAGTATTGGAAGGATGTGATTATAGAAGCACTGATAGATTTAACTGGAGCCAGAACTATCTATGAACGTTCGGATGTTCAAGTTCGAAAACTCGAGGGACTGCCTTTACAAACTGGAACCATATACGGACCAGCCCCTGAAACGCTCTTGAGAATAAAGGAAAGCGAGTGTGATGTCTGGGTAGATGTCCAAAACGGGCATAAAACCGGGTATTACCTTGATCAGAGGGAGAACCGGGTTCTGATTGGCAGGATGTGCAGGGGGAAATCTGTACTGGATTGTTTTTGTTACTCAGGTGGATTTTCTATTCAGGCGCTGCAAAACGGAGCAGAGTCTGTAACTCTGGTTGATGAATCCGCGGCTGCGCTGCAACTCGTGGATAAGAATGCAGCCTTAAACAACCTGGAAGGGAGAAATATCAGCACTATTCAGGGAGATGTGTTTGAAGTGTTAAGAAAGTTCAGGGATCAAGCAAAGACTTTTGATGTAATTATTCTTGACCCCCCAAAGTTTGCGCCCACGGCCTCATTTGCAGATAAAGCTGCCAGGGGTTATAAAGATATCAATTTATTGGCATTTAAGTTACT
>JAUWCZ010000014.1 GCA_030609055.1 Chloroflexota bacterium
ATCAGGTATCCCGAAAAATCCTAATTGATGCTGGAGATGTTCCAAACGCGCATGGTCAGGCACCACAATATGCACGGTCTCATGCTCATGTAAAGCCATGGTCATAAGCAGCCAGAGGTGTTCCAGATGCAATTGAGATCCTTCATTGGTATCATTATGAGGCCATATCAGCCAGGTCCCTTGATGAGGTTCCCATTCGGCCGGCATACGATAACCTAAAGTTTTTGGCGTTTCGTTTTCCAAGGATAACTCCTAGGCTTGCAGTCTTGCCGCTTCCTTATCGGCTGCCGCCAGGATACGGTCCAGTTCAGATAGTTTTTCCATGGGCAGAGGTTCGGGCTGATGGGTGTCATTGATACGGTTGAACTTCTCCAGCGCAACTTCCCTGGAAGACCGCCGTTCATCACCCAGATAGATTTCTTCTGTGATCGGACCTAACAAGAAGTCGCGGATGTGCTCCCTGGTGTGTTTCTCCCTTAAGAAATGGGAACCCGGACCGACGGATTTGATCACATCCAAGGCAAGATCAGCCTCGTCGAATTTAAGCTCCCGATAGGCTTGGTATACTTCATAGCATAACTCGTGATCGAGAATGATCTGCTCGGGATAAAGCAGCATGGAACCATCCAGCATGCCAAGATATCCGCAGATCTCACCCCCACTCACAGGGATGAATGCCGCACCCATCCCTGTTGCACTGCCGGAGTACCAGCCAATGTCCTTGGCATCACAGCTGGTCCCTCCACCTCCCAGACTGGGCACGTTCCAGTTGTGAGCGATTTGTACTGTACTTGTACCAAAGGGAAAATCAACTCCTGTCACATATCCTCCTGTACGGGGGTGCATCAGGGAGACTTCAATTGAGTGGAATACCGGCGCTCCCGGATGCGCTAATTGCATCAGCACCATGGCGCTGACAACTTCAGCATCACCTGATACCAGGGCGCCCCAGGGTGTGGCCGGAGCGGTGGACCCCATGGTTGGCATGGCCATAAAACTAGTGGGAATGCCTGCCTCAGCAAACACCAGAGCAGTTTCAATGCCATGCTCATCTTGAGCAAGCGGTGCGATGGTGCATATATTGGCGCAGATCGGGGGACGTTTCCGACGTTCGGCATCGCTGCCAGCAACAACTGTCGCCATCTCTACCAGATAGGGAGCCAATTCCGGGAATACCGTTGTCCCCCCTCGAACGTGCTTTAAGGTATTGGTTAACCCGGCGTGGCATTCATGCAGCGGTGCTGTTAATCCATGATCCTGGGCACTCACCAGCGGCCAGAAGAAACCAATCAACGGCAGCGCATCACTGATCCGAGCCATCCGGGCAACATCTTCCTTCTGTGAATGCCTCTCTTGCCGGGTTTCAAGATCAATCACCCGGGTGCCGCAGCCATCTGTAGATAGATAGGAGTGTTTTCCATCCAGGATTAAATCAAATCGCGGTTCTCGCCCTCCCAAGATAAACGATCGAGGCGCAGTCGAGAGGGCTTTGTCTACCAAATCGGCAGATATCCGCACGATTTGGGTATTCCGATCGACGTCAGCCCCATGGTCTGCAAAGATATCCAAAGCTTTAGCGGATGGGAAACGCACACCTACTTCTTGCAGTATTTGTAATGTGCCATCCTTAAGAGTATCAAGTTGTGTTTGAGACAATACCTCGCGTTTGTTTTCAGATGAAAAAGCAAGGATATCAGGTGTTTTTGAATTCATATATACAACCTTTTTACTAATAACATCAGCTCTAATTTATTCTATTAACTCTTTTTCGGCATTTGCTATTATACGGTTGATTTCATCCTGCACATTTTCTGAAGGTGGTTCAGGATGATGATTGTCCATGATCCATTTAACTTTTTCGCGGGCATATTCTACAGGATGACGATATTTACCCTTCTCATTTATTTGATGGCTAACACTTCGAACCATTGCTGTCCGCATATGTTTCCTAGTGTGTTTTTGACCTAAAAAGTGTCCCCCTGGTTTAACTATATCGATCACGTCAACTGCCAATGTCTCCGGGTTGACCTCCATATCCATAAGAGAGTAGCGGGCCCGGTGATAAATATCATCATCCAGAATGATAGCCTCAGGGTATAACAATGTGTAAGTATCCCGCAGACCAATTCCAGTGACAATTTCGGCTCCTGCCAGGGCTACCAGGAGGGGGTCGGTGGTCACTTCGGCAGCTGACCGCCAGCTATCCAATGCGGGGGATTCTGTACCGAAGGCACCACCCAGGGCAGGCATACCCCAATGATGTGCCATCTCTACTGGGGCGTACCGAACACGGGAATCCAACGGATACCCCACATAAGCACCCGTTCGAGGATCCGCCCAAGCATGCAGGATTGAATGAAATACTGGTGTTCCAGGATTCGCTAACTGCATCAAAACTGTGGCGCTAATAACCTCGGCATCACCGATTACCAACGCTCCTGCGTAAGCTGCTGGCGCGGTTGTGCCTAAAGTGGGCATTGACATAACTACTATCGGTATGCCAGCTTCTCCCAAGACTAAAGCACCCTCGATGGCTTCTTTATCCTGCATAAGGGGAGCAATAGTACATACAATCAGCGATATCGGCGGGCGGCGACGCACTTCTTCCAGGCTACCCCGCAATACCGTTGCCATCTCAACCCCATAACGGCAGATAATCTCACCCATCATGGTTACGCTCTGGTAATGTTTAGTATTATTCTTCCAGGTAACGTCCAATTCGTGCAGTGGCGAGGTAACACCACAATCCTGGGCACTGACCATCGTCCAACTAAATGCCATGGAAGATAGATAGTCATTGATACGAGCCATCATACCAACATCATCTTTCCTGGATGCTCGCCGCTCACCTGTCTTAAAATCAATTACATTGTGACCACAGCCATCATTGGTAAAGAAAGATATACCTTCCTGGAGTTTTAAATCAAACTCGGGATCGCGCGCCCCGAGAGTGAAATAGCGCGGAATTGTCGACATTGCCTTAAAAACAAGCTCCCGCGGGATTTTTACAATTTGCGAGTCATCGTCAACCTCCGCACCATGCCCGGCGAAGATAGCCAGCGCCTTTTGAGATGGAAATTGAACCCCTGTCGTCTCAAGAACCCTAAGGGTGGCTTCTTGCAAATTATCCAACTGCTGATCATTTAAGAAGGATAATTCTTGAGATGTTCTTATCGGTTCAATTGGTGGACGTTCCATCCTTCATACTCCTAAACTGGTGCATCCATTAGCCTGTAAGCGATATCTACTGCGGAAATTGCATCTTCTGCATATCCATCAGCACCGATCTCTTGGGCATAAAGATCGGTAACAGGTGCTCCACCAATCATGACTTTCACACTGTCTCTTATACCGGCACTCTCCAAGGCTTCTATAAGCTTCTTCTGCTGAAGCATTGTGGTTGTAAGCAGTGCCGAAGCACCCACGATATCTGCCTTATTCTCTTTAATTGCTGCTACAAAGGCTTCTGAATTTTGGTCGACACCGATGTCGGTGACCAGAAAACCATTGGCAGTGAGCATTGTGCCGACAAGGGTTTTTCCGATCTCATGCAGGTCTCCTGCGACTGTTCCCAGCACTACGCGACCAACAACTTCTCTCTCCTGACCGCTAACCAGGGCAGGTTCAAGAATATCCAGGGCGGCTTTCATGGCATCAGCTCCGATGATCAGCTCGGGTAAGTAATAATCCCCTTTCGAGAATAATTCCCCAACCTCTTGAATGCCTGGCGTCAAACCAAGATTGATACAATCAAGAGGATCGACGCTCTGGTCCAAGGCTTGCTTAGCAAATATTTCGGCATCTTCTGGCTCTCCGTCAATCACGGCCTGCTTTAATTTCCCAATTAGTTCTTCAGACATTTTCATCTCCTTTTCAATCAACCTATTTGAATAATTATGTTATTAGTCTAAATGATTTTACATGAAGTTCACACCCCAATCTTTTTTTCAATCACCAAAATCCTGTCTGTTTCCGCTTGATCCTCTCAGTCCACGGGTAGGTACTGGTGTTATTCCAAAATATGGTTTAGCCTTCATAACTAAAATCAGGTAAAAAGCGACGCATTATGCGCTCAATCTCCGCCTCAACGCTTGCAGGCAGCGGTGGGGGTTGATGATTTGCCACGATTTCCTGCGCTTTACGACTGCAAATTTGGTCGATGGTTTCGCCTTTCTCTTTCCAGGTATCATAAGTATCTCGGCTGATAATCTCAGGATACCAATGACGCCGGTAGTTTTGCAGAGTGTGTGGAGCAGACAAAAAATTTCCCCGGGGAGTAAGCGCCTTAATTAATTCAATTTCCTCCTTTATGTCGTGCACAGAAATTCCATCCCACATGCGACGTATCCCGGCAATAATCTCGTTATCAAAAATCATCTGCTGATAGGAAATTGCAGATCCAGCATCTACCGCGCCTACTCCATATATAATGGAAGCACCTTCCTGAAGCAGGGGGATTGCGGTGTTGGTTTTTTCGAAACCAGCTTGAGCATCCAATTCTTTGGCGTCAGTTGAGAGCCCGCCGCACATAGAATGAATACCATAATAATTTGCCATAATGGCAGCTCCGCTGTTAATCATTCCACGTTCAGGAGCGCCGAGAGGTAGTAAGCCCGTTTTCATGTCAAGCACTGCAGAGACACTACCATAAATTAATGACGTCTTAGGATATAGATTTTGCAACACCACGATCCAGGCCAGAATGTCCGTGTTAATAACAATTAATTCACCGAGAAGGGTCACTGGCGCGGACGCTCCTCCCATAGCCATGCTCAACAGAGTAATAGGGACGCCGTATTCTGCCCATTTAAGCATACAGTTTACATTCTCGGGAGTGAAGTATCCCGGACTGATTGGACAGTACAAGGTGGCAAAGTGGGGTTTTGCATGGAATGCCTTTTCACCTCCCACAACAGAAAATAACATCTCGGCAGCGGCATCCACGCGATCTGGTGAAAGTGTGCGGTGGACGATGGGTTTGGTAGTATTCCGCAGTAACTCGGTAATCTCCACCAGGTCTGAGTATTCTCCTTGGTCTGTGGCGGTCACTGTAGGGCGAACAATATCTATCTGAGGAAGGGCATCTTGGATGGCGACTAACTGGCAGACATCTTGCCTTGTAGATGATCGATGTTCCCCAGAGTTGAGATCGAATACATTTACGGGGGTCCCAGCTCCCATAAAGCAAGCGTCAATCCCAAAGTGAGCCAGACTATTCCCCTCCCGGTTGTAGATCTTGACATCCTTAGGCAAGGTCTTAAGGGCAGAATCCAATAAATCAGGTGTAATCCGAACCATCTGGGATTCCAGATCGACGAGGAATCCCGCAGATGCAAGGCGTGCCAGAACTTTATCGACTGGTACACAAAACCCAACTTTTGTGAGGATGTCTACTGACGATTCATGGACAAGATTAGCGATAGTCTCAGAGTGATGTGATTTTCTCATACCTTTTCCCGTGATGTATGAACAAGACCACGGTATTGAATAGGTAGTTGGTTAGGGATGCTCTACAGATTCATTCCATTGATTTGCGAATTGTGGGGGTCCAGCTTCGCCCCAGCGGTAAGACAATTTATGCATCTTGAGAATCATAAAAGATTGGGTGCGCTCTACACCTGATATCTGTTGAAGTTTATCATTGAGGAAGGATACAAAATGCTCCCGGTCTCTACAGAAGACTTCCGCTATCAAGTCAAATTCTCCCGCTGCCTGGAACAAATATGCCACCTCAGGCAACTTGGCAATCTCATCAGCAATGGAAGAGAGCAAGTTTGTTTGGACAGATATCCCAATCATTGCTGCTTCTTCCCACCCCATATTATGTGGTTCAACAATGGCTACAACCTGCATTGTGCCGTTATCGATGAGTTGTTTAACACGTCGCCGCACAGTCCCCTCAGTTGTATCTAATTCGGTGGCTATCTTTGTGAGGGGCATGCGCCCATCATATTGGAGGAAGGATATGATTTCTCGATCAAGTTCATCTACCATGCTTTCATTTTACCGAAATTCGTAACGCTGTCAATGGTTTTAGATGTATAACGTTGCAATACCGCCCAAATATGTCGATTTTCATAATTTTCTAGCCTGTTTTTTACTAAACCCATTGGCAATCATCAGACTAATAATTATCAAATTCAATATTTTTTAGGCATAATAAAGCGAAGGGATAACAACGAAGATTTTGATTGGAAAAGCAAAAGAAGCGAAATCCGTAATGGATTACGCTTCCTATTAGATACCTAACCAGTTAATCCCCCTCTACAAGGCGCCCTCGGCAGGAATCGAACCTGCAACCGTCGGATTAGAAGTCCGGTGCTCTATCCGTTGAGCTACGAGGGCATATTCTCTTAAACCAGCCGCTATTTTCTAGATACCGGTCGGATCCCTTTGTATACACGTGGACCGGAAATTGTCTGCAGAATTATCTGAGATGGACGATTTAAGGTTTCTGCTAATTCATCCGGGGATAAGGGTTGATTTCCGTTAGAAAGGAACAATCGGAAAAGGGCTTCTGTCAGGGTCGTTTGCTCTGTAATGAACTGCTCTTCCTTTGCACAGTGTGAAATCAAGGTGTGCTGCAGTCCATCCACGCACTGGACTTCCGCAGTTTCCGGATCTATCCAATCAACTTCTTTGTCTCCGGAGATGTTTGCGTACATCTCCTGGTGTTCATCACAGAGGCAGCTTCTTAAGTTAACCCGCCAAGACCGATCGTGTTCCTTCCACCAATCGAAATCAATTTGAAACGGTGTTTCAACCGTAGGTTTGAGCAAACTCGACAACTTGGGTTTTGGCACCGCTGCTCTCCTTCCTCCTGATCTAGATTGGTTTATTTTCCTTCTGAATCATCAAATCGAAAATGCAAATCACCTACATGTACAAACCAGGGTCTGGTTTCGAGCAAAGACATCAAAGGACCCGGTGGACAACGGCGGACAGTATTTACCGCCGCATATAATTCTGTCACATGGACATGTCCCTGAGGGTTAAGTTTGGTCAATTCCCGCACCGTATCAACCACGATTTGTTCAAATGGTGGTGGTTCATCCTGGTTTTTTTCCCAGACCTGATCAACAGGCTCAATATCCGGGATCACAATTGCCATTCTCTGGTTATAATCCGAGGAAACGATCTGCTTTAACGTGGCAAATACCAATTCCCCATCAGATCCTACCAGAATCGTACGCATCCAATCCTTGGTTGACCGGGAGCTTTTCGTCTCAACAATCACTTCTCCAGGTTCTTTGCCTGGTTTGATAAAGACGATACCTCCCGGAATCAGTCCATTTTTCTCATACCATTCCTTCAATCCAGATACATAGCGCTCTTTTCGGACAACCCAACCCGGGAAACGTTCTCCTGTATTCCCATCGATTAACGTAAACCGGATTCGGGGGGCTTCATACGCGGTTGGAAACAACGGCATGACACGCTCCGATAAAGGAAGTGTTCCCGCCCGCCAATGTGGAAAGATTAATCGAACTTCAACGTTCTCTTCCACATCCTGGCGGTGATCTTTCCAAAGAGTTAACTCATCATCGAGAGATTTCTCCAAGGAGATCATTTCCTGGGTTAGTGAATCCGGATCATACTCGATGGGCATGTAGTTGAGAAACAGCGGAGTTTTTTGGACACTCTCCGGTTCCAGGGTTTTTAAGTACCAGGCAACAATACCCGCCGGACCCACTTCATCAAACCGGGGATCCTCCTGTAATGCCAGGTCTAGAGAAAATTCAATCAAATTTGAATTGTCATCAGCAGGTAAATCCAGATCTTTTACCAAATCAACAGTCGAAAGCGGACCGCCCTGATTCATATCCAGAACAGCTTCTGCCAGGTTTAAATGCCCTGTATTTACATCCACCAACAATGCTCGCAAAAACCAGCGCCCTGCAATTTGGACAAAATTCTCAATGCTTGCCAGGCCGATTTCAATTTGCTCTTCCAGCAAATCACTATATTCTCCAATCACAACTTCAGGGTTCAACGAATCTGCCTGATCAGCCTCCGGAGGTACATTTAAAGTATGGTCATTAATACCCGAAGCAAATTCCCGTTCTTCCCCGCTTTCAAATTCAACCTGGATGACATTGAATTGACCCACTTCGGGATTCTCTCCGGAACGAAGGTTGATTACCTCCCCTTTTAGCCACTCATAAGCTGGAAATACTAACTTATTCCCAACCTCATATTGATCTTTGGGATAATATATATCATTCCCATCCAGACGTTTCTCTTCCAGCCGGACCTTTTCTCGTGAGATCCGCTCCCCGATCAAGATCGGTATGAGTTCTTCTGACGTCAGGGGAGTTTCTTTTTCCAGAAGATAATCATATAGAAATGAGATATCCTCTTCTTCCAATTCATATTCCTCCCAGTAATTCTCTCGGAGGGACAGTACTGCAGTTACCATAAACGTACCTCAAACAGGTAATCAAAAAATGACCTGAAATTCCTGATTTCAAGCCTGTATATTATACTCTACTCTTTCTGGTAGACAACCTTGGTTAAAAGTGATTCCCTCAATATCTGGCAGGGGACGATCTTCTAAGGATAACTGCTTTCCAACCAATCCATCGGATCAACTTGAATACCACCCACCCAAACTTCCCAATGGAGATGCGGTCCACTGGATCTGCCAGTTGATCCCACTCTCCCCAGCAGATCTCCAGCATTCACATGCTCCCCCTGCTGGACCAGGAACTCGGATAAATGAGCATAAAGCGTATAAATCCCCCATCCGTGATCTAACATGATCGTATTTCCATGGATTGGTAGTTTATTGTTGTATACCACCTTTCCGGGTGCAGCCGCGAATATACTTCCTCCCATTGCGCCACAAAAATCCAAACCAGTATGATAGTAGAAGAATCCGCTGCCATTGTAAGATCGGCGGTTTCCATAATAGGACAGCCAACATGTGCTGAGTTCATCCGGAACAGGACTCAGGAAATCACCCTTCCAGAATTTATTCGCAGTTGCCTGGACGGCTATATCCCGGAGCTGTTCAGTTTCCTGTTCAGTCAGATCTACATCAATCGTTTCTCTAGGAACGTTGGTTATCTCCTCATAGGGATACTCCCCACTGAAGATTTGTACCATTTGAGTGTGAGCAAATGGTGTACCATCCGGCAGAATTCCGGAAACAGAGAGCGGTTTTAATCCCAATTTTTCTTTGGCGTGTAATCCCTGCAGCGCTAGATAATTTCCGCTGGTATTTGAGAAGAAGGAGAGTGGATATTCGCCCAGAGATCCCTGGATTGTTGTTCCTTCTGGACCTTTGATATTTACAACTGATGTATGCCCCTGTAAAAAGGTTCCCGGTGAGTAAGCAGCTTTGCTAATTTGTTCCGGAAATGCCCCGGGGCCTGAACTGACTGTACCTCGAATAAAAAGAACCTCCCCGGGAATTAGATCCCATTCCCCCTCCTGAGCATTAGTCATTACCAGAGCCCAGGGATTCAGATTCTCTACCACAGCAAGTTCAAGGGAAGATTGTTCAGGAGCGAGTGCAACACGCCTCCCTGCTTGATCAGTGGGATTCTCTTCCCCTGCCAGCACAGCAGATACCCCAACATAAAATTCCATCGGACTGGTTAACCTGTTTAGCTTAATTAACACTTCCTCCGGAACATCATAACGTCGGCTTATGCTTTGTAAGGATTCACCATAAGAAACTTTAATGGTAGTTAACACACCAGTGATCTCTTCCAGGCCTGGAACTTTTAATTCTGTACCGGGCAAAATGGAACTTTCACTTGTAATCTGATTCTCAGTCAATAGTTCGTTATACGGTACATGAAGATTTCTGGCGATGGTCCACAATGTATCTCCCGCCTTGACAATATATATAGGCCCATCAGTCTGGACTTCCTGGGCAAACCCCGAGGTGGTCAGACTGATAAGTAAAATCACCAGAATACTATGCCAGGTTATCTTTTTCAAAATTCAGCTCATCTCCAATTTCAAATTCTGTTAACCTATCCGGATGGATTTCCAATACATATCTAGCCGGTTGCTGAGGGGTATACAAGGGTCGCCAGCTTTCAGCCAGTTGGATATCGACGATTTTCTGGGCATTGTTCAGCCAGATTATGCCTAAATCCATTCCAACAAAAAACATATGAATAGCCGCGTTGGACCGGCTTTCACCCTTTTGAACCAGCAATAAACCATCTTCCAGATCCAATTCATTTCGAAACATTAATCCCCGTAAACGGCAGAAGAATGTATCACAATTTTTTACCCGAAGTGGTTTTCCCAAACTTCGGGTTTTATTATTGACATTTACTTTCATCATGGTGAATTGGGCGGTTAACTACTGGAACCGGATCAATCTATTTCTCGGTTTGGGAGAGCACATACTTAACGCGCTCCGCCAATTCTTCCGGACGGAAAGGTTTTGTGATATAGTCATCCACTTTTGCTACCTGACGCCATAACACAATATCAATGCTCTGGACTTTTGCTGTGACAACAATTATCGGGATATCTCTGGATTTTTCGTTTTCCTTTAACCGTTGAAAAACCTGTGTCCCATCCATTTCCGGCATCATTAGATCCAGGAGGATCAGATCAGGGTTCTGCTCCAAGACTAAGGCTAGACCTTCTTCTCCACCATTTGCTCCCAGGACCTCATACCCCTCTCTGGCCAGAATCAACTTCATTAGATTAGTGGTCTCTGGTTCGTCCTCAATGCAAATGATACATTTTTTGTCCGCCATCATAAAATTCCCTTTCTAATCATCAGTAAGTTTACCATAATTTAGGAGGGTTTACATCGGCTTACAGGGATATCAACTCCTGCCAGCCAACTTCTCAAAGGCCAAAAACTCGCGCCCCTTTCTTTCCCTTGTCACCATATTAAGGGAAGGATATAATCACCAGACAGATTTACTTTCAATACCGCCGATAAGGGCTTAAAAATGATTGATGTAAACGAATTACGAAAGGGTGTGACATTTGAATTGGATGGGAATATTTATAAAGTGCTTGAGTACGATCATCACAAACCGGGTCGTGGAAAGGCTACCATTCGGGTAGATGTGAGAGATCTTCGCTCAGGAACACGCCTCAAGAAAAAATTCAATTCAGGGGATTCTGTTCAGGATATCCGCCTTACCTACCGGAATGCGCAGTATTTATACAACGATGGGGATATGTACTATTTCATGGATGTTGAAACATATGAACAACCAGCTCTGAAGGGAGATATTCTGGGAGACAACACAAAATTCCTTACCGATGAGATGGAAGTGAAATTAACTTTCTACAAAGGTGATCCCCTGGACATTGACCTGCCAATCACGGTCGACCAGAAGGTTGTTAGAGCTGATCCCTCCATTCGCGGGAATACGGCGACCAGCGTCACGAAATCCGTGACCACATCCACTGGTCTTGAGGTGGATGTCCCGAATTTCGTTGAGGAAGGGAATATTATCCGAATTGATACCCGCACCGGAGAATATATTACTCGGGTATGAAAACACCTGCTGGCATTGAATGCCGATATTTTTACGGAGATTATCACCGCGGAAAGAACAGAGAAGAATGCCGGTTGCTTGATGCGTCAATTCCCCCTTTAGTCTGGCAGGATAAATTATGCTATACCTGTCCAGTTCCGGGGATCCTGCGGGCAAATTCCTGTGAACATATGCAGCTCAGACCAGCTCTAAAAAGACCATTTCCTTTTCTTTCCACCAGAGTTCATGTAAACGCTTTCTGCACAAAAACCGGGCAAGACGTTCTCGAGCCGCAGGTTGGGTGCGGAAAATGTCACCAACTTCCAGAGATATTTTTAGAGGGTTGAACCTTGAGGTATATACATGGATAAGTTTTTCCCGCATTGAAGATTCTTCTTTATTCTCGATCGAAATACCTTAATCACAAATAGATCCCCAACATGTGTCTTAAATATGAAGTTCCGACTAAAGTCGTAGAAGGAGCTTAGCTGGGTGTCCCTCTCCAGGGACACTTCAAATTGTTTCAATTTTCGTAAATTGCTTCTAAATCCAAATCTAGATCATTATCGGAGTGGTGTTCTTTTTGACTCTTAACATAATTAATTACCTTATGTAAATCCCACCTGCTGATAGAGAAGGCTCCATATCCAATCTGCCACTTAAATTGATCATTAAGATTCAGAGATTGATTGATAAACCGTGATGAAACCCCTTTTGATTTCTTTACAAGCTCAGCAACACATATGGTCGAATGGAATTTGACTGCCAAATGGACATGATCAGGCATACCATTAATTGCCAGAGCTTTGCATCCCAAACCATAAACCTGCCTTATGATGCTTCTATAGATCTGTCTTTCGATTTGAGGAATAATCCAAGGTGTTCGGTCCCAAGTAGCCCAAACCAAATGTAGATACAAAGCTAACTTCTTGTTTCCCATCTTAACCCCCTTTGCTTGATCCATTTGTAACATTAATTTCGAATGATATCAATTGCAAAACCAGCGTCGACGCAGGTCGACGTCCGGCAATGCCCTAAGGTGCGATTTCAATCGCCTGTCTCTGGATGTGAGCTACAATTGCTTATGGAAGATTATTCAGGATCACTTTCAAGACACCGGGAGCTTTTTTCTTAACCCGGTCCTGTTCTACCAAATTTCCTTTCTAGCAAATCAACCGATAAATGGATCATCGTCGGGCGTCCATGGGGACAAGTGCGTGGAGATTGACAGGCTTCTAAATCAAGCAGCAGTTGTTTACTCTCCTCTGGAGATAATAGTTGCCCGGCTTTAACAGCCGCCCTCTTACAGACCCGGGCGATAATCTTCTGTTCATGGTTTTTTTCCAGAGGCGTTTCATCCACCTCAAGATCCTCAACAGCCGCCCTGAGGATCGCTTCCGGAGAGGATCCACCCAGAAGCGCCGGAACAGCCCGGATTACATACGCACCAGGTCCAAAACTTTCCAGATCAAAACCGAGTTCCCCCAGCAGCACTAGGTGTTCGTTAACCAAATCTGCGGCTCCGGGAGGAAACTCAACTACGATTGACTCAAGTAGAATCTGGGATGGTACATTTTTATCTCTGTTTGATAAAAATTGTTCGAATAATATTCTCTCATGAGCTGCATGCTGATCAATCAGATATAAACCATCCGGTCCTTCTGCAATCAAGTAGGTAGCTGCTACCTGCCCGATCAGACGCAGAATTGGCGTACCCACTCCCACAGGTACTTGATGGTATTCTACCGGCCCGCTTAATGATCCCTCTTGTTTGGCATCCTCTAGCATTTCCCAGGCCAGATCTGTTCGCCGTTGAACGTCCGAATGGTCTGGTGCAGGACCTCCCCACAAATTCACTCCCCCCAGATTTCCGACCTCCGGTACAGGTGTGTGCGCTAGCAATGCCCGCCTGACTGCCCGACCGACACTTCGGAATATATCCCCTTTCTGCTCAAATCTGACTTCTGCTTTTGTTGGGTGCACATTCACATCCACTTTTTCCGGCGGGAGTTCCAGAAATAGAACTGCCATAGGAAACCTTCCCTTCATTAAAAGGGTGTGATATGCCTGTGTCAACGCTTTACTTAAGGCAGGATCCTTTACTGGGCGCCGGTTGACAAAAAATAAAATTTCCCGCCGGTTTGATCTTGTTAATCCCGGAGGACTGATAAAACCATTCACTTTCAATACATGGTCTTCATAGAGGACTTCAAGCATCTTTCTAGCTGTTCCAACACCATAAACAGTAGAAATTACCTCCCTCGTATCACCACTTCCGCTAGTTTGAAAGACCAACTTTTCATCCTGAAATAGTTTTAGGCGAACTCCAGGATTGGCGAGTCCATAGCGGCTCACAACATCATTGATTTGTCTTTTTTCTGTCCGGTCAGTTTTTAGGAATTTTAATCTGGCAGGGACGTTATAAAAGAGATGCTCGACACGAACGGTCGTACCGGGGGGCATTCCCAGCTGGGTAATTGGCTTGATCTCTCCCCCTTCCACTCTTACTCCGGCCCCCATATCCTCCCTTTGAACCCGGGAAAGAAGGGATAGCTGGGAAACGGAACCGATTGAGGCCAACGCTTCTCCCCGGAATCCTAAAGTGGAAACCCGGAACAAATCAGCGGCGTCCAACAATTTGCTGGTGGCATGACGGTGCACAGCTAGACTCAATTCCTTTGCAGGGATACCCGCCCCATTGTCTACGACTTCAATCAGGCGTTTTCCCGCCTCACGGACAAGGATAGTGATCTGATCTGCCCCGGCGTCTAGCGCATTCTCGATCAATTCCTTCACAACAGACGCGGGACGTTCTACAACCTCACCTGCCGCGATCTGGGAGGCGACCTCTTCAGGCAATATCTGGATAGGCATGAAGATATTATAACGGAGTGTGGGGTTTGAAATAGAAAACCCGTGATCAAAGTCCCGTTCGTATGTCAGACAGCTCTCGATTCAGTCTTCCAGATCAGGATCAGGTATAATGCGGGTATGCAATTTTCAACCCTTTTTTTTGATCTGGATGCAACCTTGTATCCCGCCTCAAATGGCCTGTGGGAACTGATCAGGCTCCGGATTTATAAATTTATGCGAGAAGAAATAGGAATCCTTGAAGCGGATATTCCAGCGACAAGGGATAAATATTGGAAAACCTACGGGACTACCTTAGAAGGGCTCCGGATTCACCACCAGGTAAAAGCAGAAGAGTATCTAAATTATGTTCATGATCTCCCATTGAAGGATTTCTTATCCCCAGATCCAGACCTGTATCAACTTTTGAGCAGTCTTCCTCAAGATTTGTGGGTATTCACCAATGCGGATTATCGACATGCCAATAGTGTACTAAATGAGCTGGGGATTAAGGATCTTTTTAAGGGTATTGTAGATCTTTATGCGCAAGATTTTATTGTAAAACCCAATCCAAAAGCCTACCATAAAGCGCTGCAGCTGGCAGGCGAAACCGAACCTGCTCAATGTATACTGTTTGATGATCTACTTCAAAACTTGATTGCAGCGAAGGATCTCGGGTTTTTTACCTCACTGGTTGGTCAAAATGGACACTCCAACCAGATTGATATCCACCTGGAGTCAATCCATGAGATGAAAGAAAAAATACCGCAATTGTGGTCCCGGGAGTGATTTCTATCGCCAAGGATGATTTTCAGGTAGATGGGTAGCAACTCTCACATTCAATACATCCAATAGTTGGGCTGCTAATCCACTTTCTGCAAATGATAAGGATAAGTCCATGAGTGAAAATGAGTTTCCTCAGCAAATCAGATTCAGTTACGGCATCAGTTTCGCCCGTGCTGTCACCAAAAGCCTTGCCGTAATTCTGGTTATCTCCATCCTGGTCTTGCTGGGGGATACTGTTATTTCCGCAGGTCCAATCGTTCCGATCACCTCCTTGATCCTATCCATTTTCGTAGCAGCAAATTTACTTGGTTATGTTGAACTCTCAATGAGTGTCCCCCAGGCCGGAGGGGCTTACCAGCTAGTTCAAGCCTGCGAGGAAGGCAACTGGCTGTCATTTATCACCGGCTGGGCACTGTTGCTGGCAGGAATTTCTGCTGCCGGAATACTGATTCAAGGTTTCGCTCAGCAAATCTCTGCTCTGATTGAAATTCTCGCGGGAGTATCACTACCTGAAACCCCCTTAGCGGCGGGAATTCTGATCCTTATCACAGCGATTAAACTCCTTCCAATTAGGAAAAAGAGGGAAAGCTACCTCTTGATCCTGATCCTCGCGGTTATTCTGGTTTTCAGCCTGATTGCCGTTCCCAGAATAAAGTTAGAGTACTTGAGATTAGCAGATACTGATTGGCGAATTCCCTTTAATCTTTTATTAATCTCATTTATCGGAATAGAAATCACAGCTGGATTTCAGGGAGAAATAACCAAAAGAACAACCAACGCACCTAGAGCTATGTTTTTGATCCCAATCCTGTCCGGGATTGTTATCGCGTTAATCTCTGCTTTAGTAATTGGTGTTCTACTTCCCATATCTACAGCGAACCTGGTCCAGCCTCTGGCTGGTTTAGTCGGCACAGTCGCCGGGAAATGGGCTCAGTCAGTTATGTTAATTCTGAGTATTGCGGTTATCCCAATGGCATTAGATCGAGTTATTACTCTTTTAACCCACCAGGGGTATGCCATGACAAGAGATGGATTCTGGCCTGAAATACTTAAAAGGACCCACCCACGCTCAAACAAACCCATATTCCTGATCATCTCATTCAGTTTTCTAAGCCTGCTGACTCTGGTCATCCCCCTGCAATCCTTAGCCCGTGTAGGTGGTTTGCTCTATTTGATCGTTTTAATGGCAGTAAACCTCTCCCTCACCAGGAGAGAGCAAATTACCTCATCCTCCTTTCAACTTCCCATTCACCCCTGGATTCCTGCCTTAGTCCTGGTTTTTGATTTGTTACTTATTTTAACTTGGGCAGAATACCTACCAGCAGCTGGATTGCTGCTCTTGATCGGTTTTGTTTTGTTCTTAGGCTACGGAAGGCATCATTGTATCAAGGCAAAAGAAGGGATCACGGTCTTCAAAGCTCCCCTCGTGGAAGAGAAAACCAGAAAGAGTTTTCGGGTTCTAGTCCCAATTGCTAATCCAGAGACTGCCGAGACTCTGCTCCACTTAGCCGGTACTCTTGTCCGCCCCCAGGGAGGAAAAGTAATTGCACTCCGTGTGATCACAGTCCCCGGCCAAGTCCCCCTTTCAGAGGGTCGGTTTCAGGCTCAGAAAGACCGGATACTGCTGGATCGGGCAATTGCCCAAGCGACCAAAGAGGAATTCCGGGTTCAAACGATGACCCGGGTTTCCCGCAGCATCTCTGAAGGTATCCTGGATACTGCCCGGGAGGAGAAAGTAGATCAAATTCTACTCGGTTGGCGCGGTGAACCGCGTTCCATCTCCAAGTCAATGGGACCGGTGCTGGACCCGATCATCAGGAACGCGCCTTGTGATGTATTAATTATAAAGGGAGATCATTGGCACGAAATCCAAAGCATTCTGGTTCCAACTGCCGGAGGACCTAACGCCCCAATCGGAGCCAAGTTAGCCTCCTCTCTTTCGCAAAGCTATGGTGCCGCCGTAATTGGTCTTTATGTTCAGGTCGGCCGGGCGTCCCCCCGCCGTATGGATGAAAATCAACAGATCATTGACAACACTTTCGAGGGGCTTCAATTCCATCAACCACCTGAAAAGAAAGTGATCAGCGCAAATAATGTTCTGGAAGGAATTCTGAAGGAAGCCGAAGCCTATGATATGGTTATTGTCGGCTCTTCAGAACAGGGATTCATTGACCAATTTGCGTTTGGAAGTATTCCCCAGAAAATCGCCGCCCAAGCCCCGAATGCATCAGTGATGGTAAAAGGATACAGCGGAACCCCAGAATTCTGGTTCCGTAAATTACTCACTGCTATTTACAATCTCTTTCCCACCCTTTCCATAGAAGAGCAACTGGAAGTGCGTGAGGAATTGATTGATGACGCCCAACCGGGTTCAGATTACTTCATGCTGATTGTTCTTTCCTCTATCATAGCTGCCCTAGGACTACTGCTTAACAGCCCTGCGGTTGTTATCGGCGCGATGTTGGTAGCTCCCTTAATGTCCCCCATCCTCGGATTTTCACTTGGTATAGTACTTGGTGAAGTTCGATTAATACGGACATCTCTGGAGTCAGTATTCAAAGGAGTGATGGCATCCATTGTTGTAGCAATCCTGGTTGGATTAATCTCCCCCATCAAGGAGATGACCCCCGAAATCATGGCTCGCACACAGCCAACCCTGCTAGATTTATTCATTGCCCTGGCATCCGGAATGGCAGGAGCATACGCGGTGAGCAGAAAAGATGTCAGCGCCGCCTTACCCGGTGTGGCAATCGCCGCAGCCCTGGCACCACCGCTAAGCGTGGTCGGTCTCGGATTAGCAATCGGTAACATGCAGGCGGCAGGTGGCGCCTTGTTATTGTTTATAACCAACCTCATCACCATCAGCCTCGCCGGAGTGATCACCTTCTCCCTGCTAGGGATTCACCCCTTGAATCTGCAGCCAGAGATAAAGAAGCGGGTCCGGAGAGGGATCACTGGCATTGTATTCCTGGTCTTTTTGATCACCATTCCCCTGGCGATCATCATGAACGGTATCATTAAACAAACCCGCGAACAAAAGGCGATAGAACGGATTCTGCTTGAGTCCCCCTTTGCGGAAGATATCAACATTCTGGATATTGAAAGGATACAATCCCGGGATAAATTGCTGATCAGCGCCACGATCAGGTCACCAAAACCACTGGATCAACAAAGTGTCGATAATCTGGCAAGGGCTCTAGAGGAAGAGTTGAGCCGTCCTCTAACTCTGGATATCATCACCCTGCCGGTAATCCGGTCGGAGCAATCTAATTAAGGTAAGACTCTACTTTCATCTTGATTCAAAGATCATGCAGGTGTCATTCTGGATTATTGATATACTTCTTAGATTGATTTAATCTCCCCGTGATATGCTGGTATAACAGAAAAGATTAGTAATAAATTGTATCTGGATTTTGAGATTGGAGAATCGTATGAAAAAAAGCATCTGGATCATTATCGGAATAGTTGGTGGTCTGGTCGTCATCGCCAGCGCGTTTTCTGCCGGCGCAATTGTCGGCAACCTCTTAGTACCGCAATCAAGCATCCCCTGGTTTCCGAATGCAACCCAACCGACACCATACAGTCCTGCTGAACATGCAATAACCACTGATTCCCAAGCTAAACTCTCTCCAGAGGAATTGTTCTTTCCTTTTTGGGAGGCCTGGGATATTGTTCATGAGCAGTATATTGATCAGCCTGTTGACGATACAGTACTGATGAGGGGGGCTATTTCAGGCATGTTGGATTCTCTGGGAGATCAGCATACTTCCTATGTCGATCCGGATCAATATATGCAGGCAAACATGTCCATGGATGGAGAATATGAGGGAATTGGCGCCTGGGTAGATACAGGTACTGAGTACTTGACAATAATCAGTCCCATGCCCGATTCCCCTGCAGAAAAAGCCGGCTTATTACCTGGTGATGAAGTAATTAAGATAGATGGGGAGGACATGACCGGGCTCGATGGATCACTCGTCATCCGGAAAGTTCTTGGTCCTGCCGGATCAAAGGTGATTCTGACTATCCGCCGGGAAGGAGAAATGGAACTATTTGATGTCACTATCATCCGGGAAAAGATAATCATACACAGTGTGGAAAGCAAAATGCTGGAAGATAATATCGCATACATTCAGATCATTACTTTCGGGACTGACACCAGGGCTGAGCTCCGGGATAATCTTAACAGCTTATTAGACCAGGATCCAGATGGTCTTATTGTCGATCTCCGCAATAACGGGGGGGGATTCCTGCAAACTGCTGTCACGGTAGCTTCTGAATTCGTAGGTGAGGGTGTGATCCTTTATGAAGATTTTGGATCTGATGAGGGTTTAACGGAACACAAAGCCTTAAAAGGAGGGCTTGCGACCGATATACCCCTCGTTCTCCTGGTCAACGAAGGATCGGCCTCAGCATCTGAAATTGTTGCTGGAGCGATCCAGGACAATCAACGTGGTCCGCTGATTGGCGCAACAACCTTTGGAAAAGGCTCAGTTCAGAATTGGATTGAATTGAGTGATAACCAGGGCGCTGTCCGGGTGACAATTGCCCGTTGGTTGACGCCGGCTGAAAGACAAATTCACGAAGTAGGACTCACCCCAAAATACCTGGTGGAATATACAGAGGAAGACTACCAAAACGAGTTGGATCCTCAGCTTGATAAAGCAATTGAAGTGCTGTTACAAATCATCGAAGATTAAATAGGTCCAGACAATGTTTTATTTTAATCCACAGTATCTGCTGTTTATGGCGCCTGCGATACTCGCCATGCTGGCAGCTCAGTTGTATGTCAATTCCACCTACAAAAAGTGGGGAAAGATCCCAACCAGGGCTCGCTTGACTGGTGAGCAGGCAACCAGAAGTTTGATTTCAACAGGCGGTCTTCATGAGGTCGAGATTCAACAGGTCCAGGGTCAGCTGACAGATCATTATGACCCCAGGAAAAAAGTGCTTAGTTTGTCACCTACCGTATACCAGGGTAATTCGATTGCTTCAGTAGCCATTGCTACCCATGAATTGGGTCATGCCCTGCAGGACAAAGAAAGATATTTCCCTCTCCGCTTAAGATCAATGCTGGTACCGGTTGTGAATATCGGGTCCACCCTGGGCTGGATACTGATTTTGGTTGGTTTATTAATTAACGCCATCGGTTTAGCCTGGCTGGGTGTTTTTGCCTTCTCTGGCAGTGCTGTGTTTGCCCTGGCAACCCTACCGGTTGAATTGAACGCTTCCGCCCGGGCGAAACAGCTCCTGAAAGGTAGTGGCGTCATCAGCTCTCCAGATGAAGAACGGGGAGTGAATAGTGTCCTTAACGCAGCAGCGCTCACTTATGTTGCATCTTTGTTCACCGCTGTGATGCAGTTACTTTACTGGATTTCGATTGTCTCGGGAGGTAAGGGAAGACGGCGTTAATCCAATCATCCGCTGTTAATATTACTCACTAAGATAGCGGAATAACAAATAGTGAAAGTCTGCTATAATCACCCCATGCGAAAATTCATCATAGCGATTGGCTTGCTTCTGGGGGTCCTCTTTATTGCGAGCAATTTTGCTGAGGTCGAAGAGATTGCAGCCATTCTCCAAAGGGGGGAATGGCGTTTTATCCTCTTGGCAATCATGCTGTTGTTGATCTGGCTGGTCAATATGGCAGGATCTTATAAAACAATCTTCCAGGTGTTAGGTTTAGAGGAAACTTTTGGCAGATTGCTGATCCTGACAACAGCCGCGAATTTTATTAACGTAGTAGCTCCTTCCGGTGGGATTGGTGGGATGGCTATCTTTATCACTGAATCCCGTCAAAAAGGAAATACCGGAGCAAGAGCTATGGTCGCGGGAGCCCTGTATGTAATCTTTGATTATCTGGGGTTTTTCCTATTTTTAGGATTGGGGCTGATCGTTCTCTTCCGCAGGAATATCCTTAACGGAGCTGAAATATCCGCATCTGTAATATTGTTTATCATGTGGGTGGGGCTGAGCTTCCTGGTTTATCTGGGATTTAAATCCGAACAAGCGCTAGGTGATGCACTGGTGCGGTTAACAAGATTCATAAACCGCCTCCTAAAACCGTTCATCCACAAGGAGAAATTCAGTGAGGAGGCGGCCAGGCATCTTGCCCATGATGCCGTTAATGGGATAACTGAACTTCGCCGCCGGCCATTGGAATTAATTTACCCCTTCCTTCTATCGATCTCTAATAAATTGATCTTGTTGTTGATTTTTTTCGCATTGTTTCAGGCATATCAAGTGCCGACTTCGATAGGCATTCTAGTCGCCGCCACAAGCCTGGCATATTTATTCGAGATTGTATCTCCTACACCCTATGGGATGGGTATCGTGGAGGGGGTGTTGACGCTGGCATTTCGATCGATGTTTATCCCTATCAACGAAGCACTTGTGATTACGATGGCATACCGAGGGGTAACCTTCTGGTTTCCGCTCATCCTGGGTGCAATAGCTTTCCGCTGGGTTGGAACACCTGAAGAGGAAATCACATTAAAATAAAAGATTGTGCATCCATAAATCTGATATTGAAAGAGAAATTAACAATAACGCAGGGGCACTAATAATTAACACTCAGAGCTCTCGAGAACGGATTCGAGAGTTTATTTGGTGAAAAGATAGGAAACGGTATTCTTGAAGGATACCGTTTCCTTTACTTCACAAATCGGTCATCCGATAGTTTTCCCCCAATCTTTCCCTGGCTTTGTTCCAGCCATCCTACCCGATCTGCTTCCGGCCTATCAAAGTAAGGCACATAGGGTTTGATATCGAGCAGCGGGGTTCCATCAAGGATATCAACATTGGCGATCTGGATTACATTCTGGTGGATCTCGAGCAGCTTCACGATCGATAAGCCAATTCCGTTTGGCCGTCTGGGTGCCCGGGTGGCAAATACTCCCCGTTTTTGATCATCTAAAAATGGCTTTACCAGCAGTTCCGGATCCCCGGCTTGATGAAAATGATACAGCAAATACAAATGGGAAAATCCCCCCAGATCCTGTAAGCCCGCTTGTAACGCCGGATCAATGATCACCTCACCCTCCACTCCTTCCGCCGCGCTGGGTTGAATGGGCATGCCGGTAAGATCCTGAAATGGACTATGAATAATCCCTATCGGGCGAAAACAAATCTCTTTCTGTTCCATATTGGTCCCTTCCTTAAGATAGATGCCGGTTAGGCTGCCACCTGCGTGATGAGCCTGACACCAGCCTGATGAATCTGCCGGAAGTTTCCCCCCTGTCCCAACGCCCCTAATACTGCCGGGATATTTTCCACTGCTGAACCAGCTAGAAGGTCTACTCCAAATTCATACAGAACTGGGCTCAGCGGGGTTGAAGGACCCAGAATCATCACATACGCTTCTGGTTTACAGAGAGCCAATAATTCCGGCAGGGTATGGTTGATAAAAGTCATCCCGGTGATGGCAACCAGATCTGCGGTAGGAAGGTAATCAGGCGCAGCACTGGCAGGCAAATCGGATTCTGAAGGATTAAGATCCAGCACAGTTAATTCCCCCAACTCCTCCCGTAAATGATAAACAAAGGGAAAATGACCGATGAGTACTGCTCTTTTTCCTCTCCCGTGTTCTAAGATTGCACTTTCAGCGTTTTGATCCAACCACAAGGAGGGGTTCTGCGGCAGCAGGGCATTGATGGCAGCGCAGCCCACACTCCGCCGGAGAGGGATCTCTGATTCAATCCAACCTGCCAGGTCCAAAGCTGAGAACGATTCCAGATTACCGGGGGTGGGAATCGTCGGTTCACCGGTATGTAGATGATCCCCCGCCAGTGTAGATGCTAATCCACACTGCTGCCGGCCATTATTATCAACCACCACAGCAGTCCAATTTAATCCAATCCGGACCTCTAGAATTTCTTGGTTTAACAGGTTGTTGAGTATTCTGGTATACATGTGATCTCTTCTTCTCATTCAAATAGAAGGCTAGGTAAACGAATTATAATATTAACTCCATCGATCCCTGGTCAGTTTCCAAAGATGGGACACAGGAAATGAAAGAAAATTGACCTAATCCCCTCTCAAAGGAGTTTGACCAAACGCTACCCATTAGGTATAATGTTTCGTCGGTAGTTGAGTTTGAACGTTGAAGGAGTTACAAGAAGATGCCAAAACGGACCTATCAACCGAAAAAAAGACGCCGGGCACGCATCCATGGATTCCGGGCTCGGATGAAAAGCAAAGGTGGACAAAACGTAATCAAACGGCGTCGTTTAAAAGGCCGTACTAGACTGGCGCATACTGCGAATAATCACGTCAAAAAAACAAACTGGAAGAGTTAATTCTGGAATGACAAAATCCTAGTGGAACGGAGATTTCGCCTAACAAGTTCAATTGAGATCATGCGGGTGCGGCGATTTGGAAGATCATTTGCCCACCCGCTTGTTATTTTGAAAATTCAGGAAGTGAATCATTCTCTTTCCCGATTTGCAGTTACCGCCGGGAATTCAGTCGGCAACGCTGTCCAACGAAACCGGGCAAAACGGATCATCCGGTCTGCCCTGAGGGAATTGATCCAGGATATTCGACCCGGATATAACGGAATCCTGATTGCCCGACAATCATTAATTACCTCCAATTGCGAAGAAGTAAAAGAAGCGTTAGAATCTCTTATCAGGCAAGTTGGACTTATACAAAATCAAACCGATGACTAACCAGATCAGTATAGAAAACACTGAACAGCACCATCACACCCAGAATCTCCCTCTTAAAGATCTAGAATTGACAATCTGGACAGTATTTAGATTCCCTGTTCTGGCTTTAATTCTTCTTTATCAGAAGACTTTATCAAGAGCTTTGCCCGAAAATAACTGCCGGTACTACCCCAGCTGTTCTCATTATTCCTACCAGGCAATCTATAAATACGGTGTTCTCCGGGGTAGTTTAATGGGAATTTGGCGTATACTTCGCTGTAATCCCTTTTCCCGGGGAGGGTTTGACCCGGTTCCATAACAGGACCAACCATCTATGAATAAAAAAACCATGAAAAAATATCTCTTTATATTACTAATCGTCCTCTTTGCTCTTACATTGGGTGCCTGTACAGGACGGCGCGTGACAGCAACTGGATGGTCTGGGATCACCATTAAGGAAGATATTGTTTATTTCTCCTACGGACCCCAGGTCTATGCGCTCGACCTGAACAATGGATTCCAAAAATGGGCTTATCCTGAGGAAGCAGAAAGCGGCCTGGATTTTTACGCGGCTCCCGTATTTGCTGATGAGGACAACCAGCTAATACTTGCCAGTTATAACAGCACGATTTACAGCGTTGATCCCGATACTGGCCAGAAAAAATGGGATTTTGTTATCCCAAATGGCGATAATGAGAAGTCCAGATTTATCGCCTCTCCCCTGGTTACAGATCAGGCAATCTTCGCACCTTCATCTGATAACAATCTCTACGCAATAGACTTCGCTGGAGTCCCTCTTTGGACTTTTGAAACCGGAGATCCGATCTGGGCTTCTCCCACCTGGTCTGAAGGCTGTGAATGTATTTATCTTACCTCCATGGATCATTTCCTCTATGCCGTTGATCCGGAATCCGGTTCCCTGTTGTGGAAATCAGAGGATCTGGGAGGACCGGTAGTCAGTCAACCAGCAGTGTCAGAAGACGGCTTGATTCTGGTTAGTACTTTTGCAAATGAGATCATCGCCCTGGATGAAAAAAGCCACCAGGTAGAATGGCGTTATCATACATCAGATTGGGCTTGGGCTAGCCCGGTAATTGATGGCGAACAGGTCTACGCTAGTGACCTATCCGGCACATTTTACGCTTTAGATTTGAATTCTGGAGATCCGCTGTGGCAGATTCAGCCAGGCGGCAGCATTGTGTCCGCTGTGTTGGTCCAAGATGACTTGATTTATTTTGGAACACATATTGAAAAAAATACCAGCAGCTTGGTAGTGGTCAGCCGGGATGGAGTTATTCAACGCAATCAACCCATAAACGGTAAATTATATACCAGTCCAGCTTCGGATGGTGATACGATTCTGATCGCTCCCGCAGAAGCAGAATTCTATCTGATAGCACTCAATCAGAGTGGCGTACAAATCTGGGGATTTCCTCCGAGTGACAAATAAGAACTTACTATGGTTCTTAACTAACCTTATCATCTAACAGGAAAATATTATGGACTGGATCTGGAGTGAATTTATTGGATTAATGATTACTATACTACTTTTTATCTATGATCTGATCGGTCAGAACTTTGGATGGGCGATCATTATCTTTACCGTGCTCGTCAGGCTTGTGACCTATCCCCTGACTGCCCGCCAGATGAAAAGCAGCAAAGCCATGCAGGAGTTTCAAAATTCAAAAGAATGGGCTGACATCCAGAAAAAATACAAGAACGACAAAGAAACCTTGAACCGTAAACAAATGGAACTATACCAAGAGAAGGGGATAAATCCCTTAGGTTCCTGTCTGCCGCTATTAGTTCAGTTTCCGGTTATTATCGGCCTTTACCGGGCAATCATTCTAACCTTGGCGGTCACGCCCATTCAGTTGGTAAACCTTTCTAGCCATATCAGTAACGGCACCGATCTGATTCCTATCAACAATCATTTCTGGTGGATGGTGCTCAGCGAGCCGGAACGCTATCCAATTTTTGGGATCGGGATTCCTGTACTTGCTATCCTGGTTGTAATTACCTCATACATCCAGACCAAGATGATTTCACCACCTCAAACTGCAGGTGATCCCGGCGGTCAGGGTGCCCAGATGACCCAGGCAATGACACTCTATATGCCCTTCTTTATGGGTTACCTGGCATGGTCTTTTGCCTCCGGCTTAGCATTGTATTTCATCGCTACTAACCTGGCCACAATTATCCAATATATGCTGACTGGTCAGGCGAATTTTAAGAATATACTTCCCTCCCTTCCAACGAGGAAATAATTGAGTCTCTGCTTGTCGCAGTGAGAGAGGAATACACAAAAGAGGTCCTATGAAAAATAACCGCGCAACATTGGAGGTTATTGCACAGACAGTTGAAGAAGCCATCGATAAAGGGTTAAACGATCTGGGCTTACCGCGTGAAGCGGTGGAAATCACCGTGCTTGATAAAGGAGGAGGCGGTTTGTTAGGGTTCGGCTCCCGCCAAGCCCGGGTTCGGATATCCGTCCTGGCAGATGGAGAGGAATCTCAGCCGGAAGAAGAATCTGATCAACTCCCCCCTTCTGAGAAAGATTCAACCTTAAAATTGACTGAGGAAATTGTCTCTGAATTGCTTGAGAAGATGAATCTGACTGCTGAAGTTGAAGCAAAATATGGTGAAGAGCGTGATAGACTCCCCTTCCGACCCATCCTGGTAAATATCTCCGGAAATGATTTGAGTATTTTGATCGGTCGACGAGCGAAAACATTAAATGCCCTCCAGTACATCACCCGGTTGATACTTGGCAAGGAACTGGAACACGGAATCCCGCTAAGCATTGACGTGGAAGGATACCGCGAACGGAGGGAGATGCAAGTCAGGCAGTTGGCCCGCAGAGTTGCCGACCAGGTAGCTGATACAAACCGCGAGCAAGCCTTAGAACCGATGCCTCCTAATGAACGCCGGTTTGCCCACATCGAGCTCCAGGATAACACCCAGGTTTTCACGGAAAGTGTCGGAGAAGAACCTAACCGGAAAGTAGTTATCTATCCTAGTGATTAATTCTGGTTGAAATGAAATCACGCTGGCATGGGAAAATCCCCCTGCCAGTATTTTTTTCTGAAGTTCCTGCTCCACCTGGTTTTTGCTTTCAGGTATAATTCAGCCATGGTCCCCGGGAAGGGTAAACAGGAGATTGATTATCTAATTATCGGTCACATTACCCGGGATATTATTAAAAATGGATTCCACCTGGGCGGCACGGCTGTTTACAGTTCTATACTAGCGCAAAGGATGGGTTTAAGGGTGGGTCTGATTACCTCGTGTGAGGTTAACGTCCCGTTTGAACCACTGGACGGAATCCAGATTATTAACCACCAATCAAAAAGAACCACAACTTTTAACAATATTTACACTCCATCCGGCAGGGATCAATTCCTCCTTGAAAAAGCAAAATTATTAGGGAGAAATCTGATTCCAGAAGAATGGTATTCAGCAAAGATAGTCCATCTTGGACCTGTTGCCCAGGAGGTCAGCCCGGAATTAGGGCAGTTTTTTCCCGAATCAGCTGTCTGTTACTCCCTTCAGGGCTGGCTCAGAAAATGGGATCGGGAAGGATTGGTAACCCCATCAGAGTTCCCGAGAATAGAAATCCCCATTAAAGAGCCCCGTAGGGTTCCTCAGTAGAGAGGATATTGGCTTCGACCGGAGCGTGCTAGACCAGTTTCGATCGCTTTTCCCGCTGTTGATCCTCACTAAAGGTAATGCTGGCGCAGAGCTCATCAGGCAAACTGAGATCCTTCTTATCCCTGTTGAGCCAGCAGAGGAAGTGGATCCCACCGGAGCTTGAGACATTTTTGCAGCTGCATTTATGATTTTCCACTTTATAAAAGGGAAATCAGCCCTCGAATCCGCGGGACTGGCTTCCACGCTGGCAGCTATCTCTGTCACCCGGTCGGGAATTGAAGGAATTCCCACCTGTGAGGAGATTCAATCCGTAAAAGAGGTTCAATAACCTTATGGGTCTAATCTACACAATTGCCAACCAAAAAGGTGGTGTTGGAAAAACAACCACAACAATCAATCTGGGAGCTTTCTTGGCCTATTATGGGAAAAATATCCTCCTGGTGGACATCGACCCACAGGCAAATGCAACATCCTCACTTGGTATTGATAAAAACAACATTTCAGGCGGAACCTATGAGGTAATTTTAGATGAGAAGAATATCCGGGATTATATTCTTCGTAATCCCAAGCTAAAACTCTCTATCCTACCTGCCTCTCCCGATTTAGCCGGGGCAGAAATCGAACTGGTCAACGAAGTCGGGCGGGAAAGCTTATTAAAGAGGAAACTGCTCCCAATAGCAGATGAGTTCGATTACATCCTGGTAGACTGCCCACCCTCTTTGGGATTACTCACATTAAACGGTTTGGTCAGTGCTGTAAACGGGATCCTGATTCCGGTTCAATGTGAGTACCTGGCCATGGAGGGTTTAGGGCAGCTGGTCACAACCATTGAGCGGGTCCGCCGGGTGATCTCTCCTGACCTGATCATCCGCGGTGTGATTCTGACCATGTTTGATACCCGAACCAACCTGGCCAATGATGTCGTAGTGGAAGTCAGGAAATATTTCCAGGAAAAAGTCTTTGAAACTATCGTACCCCGCAGCGTCCGTCTTGCCGAAGCGCCTTCTTACGGTGTGCCCATATCTCTCTATTCCCCTGGTTCAATAGGTGCCAATGCCTATCAAGAGCTGGCGAAGGAACTCCTGTTGGGAGACGGTCACACCCTACCTGCGGTATAATTGGCTCAAATAAAAACACGAAACGAATCAATCAAAAGAATAAAGGGATATACCTCAGTAAACATATGGCAGCTAAACGACCCGGCCTAGGTAAAGGCCTTGACGCTCTGATTCCTTCCCACCCAGAAGGTGAAATATTATCTGATTTTAATGGAGTTCTGGAAGTTCCTCTGAACTTGATTACTGCGAACCCCCACCAACCCCGGAGAGGATTTGACCGGGATAAGTTAAATGAACTGGCGGTCTCCATCCAGGAACACGGGATTATTCAACCGTTGGTGATAACTGCCCAGGGAACCGATCCGGATCCAAAAAGATATTCCTTAATTGCCGGTGAACGGCGTTTACGGGCTGCAAAACTGGCGGGGTTGGATACTGTCCCAGCGATCCTTCGAGAAGCAGACAGCCAGGACCATTTGGTGGTTGCGTTAATTGAGAATATGCAGCGAGCGGATCTCAACCCACTGGAAGCTGCTACCGCGTATCAGAGCCTTTCGGTGGAGTTCGGGCTTTCTCATGAGGAAATTGCCGAACGGGTTGCCAAAAGCAGAAGCACAGTGACCAATACACTCCGGCTGTTAGATCTTCCGGATGTAGTGCAGCAGTCCGTGCGGAAAAATCAGATCAGCATGGGTCATGCCCGGGCACTGCTGGGCCTGGATACCATCAAAGCCCAGAGTGCTGCCCTGCAGACTATTCTTACCCAGGATCTGAGTGTCCGGCAAACGGAGGAGCTCGTAAATAAACTTAAGGGGAAAAAGCGCCCCAAGCCGCCCAAAAAAGATCCCAAATCTCCGGAGCTGAAATCCCTGGAGGAGGAATTACAGTCCTCCCTGGGGACAAAAGTTCGAATAACAAGAAACAAACAGGGTAAAGGAACCCTTACCATCCACTACTATTCGGATGAAGAGTTCAATACCTTGATTGACCGCTTCCTCAAAGAGTAATCCATCCCCCAACCTGACAATTAATGGAAATCATCCAGCTGACCAATGGAATCATCTATACTATGGATCCTCAGCAGCCCAGGGTGTCATCACTGGTGATCCGTGATGGGAAAATTCAGCATGTGTTGTCAGGTGAAGAAGCAGAAGGCTTGCCAGTCTCTGGAAAGACGATTAACCTGAACGAACAGGTGGTTCTTCCCGGATTAATTGATTCCCATCTGCACCTGCGGCAGATCGCCGACAATCTCCAGGCCATTCACTGTGAAACAGACACCAAAGCGGATTGCCTCCTACAGGTCGCAGAGCGGGCTGCCCAAACCCCACCCGGGGAATGGATTCAAGGTCACGGCTGGAATCACAATAACTGGTCCGATGGATACGGAACCGCCGCGGATTTGGATCAAGCTGCCCCTCACAATCCAGTTTACCTGACCGGGAAATCTCTCCATGTATCCTGGGCAAATACCCTGGCGCTAATAGCTGCCGGTATATCCGATACTACACCGGATCCTCCCGGCGGCACGCTGGGTAGGGACCAGAAAGGTCAACCCACCGGGATTCTGTTAGAAAATGCAGTTAAATTAATTGAGAATGTTATTCCTATTCCGGATCTTGAACTCACTGCGGATGGGATCAAGAAAGCCCAGGAAACCCTCTGGAAACTGGGGCTAACCGGTGTGCATGATTTTGACAAGGAGCGTTGTCTTCACGCTCTGCAGTTCCTGGCAGATAGGGAAGATCTGAAGCTGAGAGTGGTAAAGAGTATACCCTCAGAATATCTGGACCAGGCTCTTGAGCTGGGTTACCAAACCGGCTCCGGGAATGATTGGCTGTGGATTGGCGGGGTGAAAGACTATGTGGACGGCGCTCTCGGTCCTCAAACCGCTGCCATGTTGGAACCTTATGAAGGGAGTTCAGATAATCGAGGAATGCTCTTGTTGGACGAGGAAGGATTGCTTGAGCTGGGAATAAAAGCAGCCCAGGGAGGATTATCCCTCTCCATCCATGCCATCGGTGATCTGGCGAATAGGACTGTTTTGAACGCCCTGGAAAAAATCCGAATTTACGAGAAAGAGAGGGGATTAGCGCCTTTACCGCACCGGATAGAACACGTTCAGCTGGTCGATCCGGCTGACCTTCCCCGGTTGGCTGAGTTGGATGTCACCGCCTCGACGCAGCCGGTTCATGCTACCTCGGATATGGTGATGGCAGAAAAGTACTGGGGGAAACGAACTGCTTACGCATATGCACCGAAACACATATTAGACCAGGGCGCGCGGGTGGTTTTTGGATCCGATGCTCCTGTGGAAATCCCCAACCCCTTCTGGGGGATGCACGCCGCAGTTACCAGGCGGAACGCAAAGGGCGAACCCGGACCAGATGGCTGGCATCCGGAAGGCAGAGTCACCATTCAACAAGCTCTGGAGGCCTACACGATTGGACCGGCCGCCGCGGGGGGAAAAGCTGATATACAGGGAAAACTGGCTCCCGGTTACTGGGCGGATTTGACCGTGCTGGAGAAAGATCCCCTCTCCTGTTCACCAGACGAACTGAGGGAGATTAAACCTTCGGCAACAATGGTAGGTGGGACCTGGGTCTGGCGGGATTTCTGAGTAGAATTGCCTAAAGATTAATCCTAAAAATCCCTGGTAATTTCTTAAAATTCAGTCTTGACAAATATATTGTTTTACGTTATATTTTTATTGATTATCGATAATTTATATACGTAATTCATTAATTTTATGTCTAAGGAGAAACCATGACTAAATCAAATAAAAACCTACTGCCACGAGTCATCAAGGTCCTGTTGGATATCATTTATGGCTTGCTGATTTTTGTGCTCGTGGGTCTGGCGGTATGGATGGTTATCTCACCGATCCTAGTAAATCGGGTAGGTACTCTGGGAACAGCTTCGGTTCCAGTGACTCTAGGAACAGGTGATCTAGCAAGAATGGAGGTCACCTTCCAGGGGTCGCCCAGCGTGGGTATTAACGATGCATTTGTAGAAGAAGCCAATGGAATCCTGCGTCTGGAAACCAACAGTCCCCTGCTGATTCTAATTGCCAACGGGGCAAAACTGATTGTCGCAGTTGGGCTCGCTTACATTTTTTACCTGCTCAGAAAGGTAATGCAAACCATTCTGGATGGTGAACCGTTCGCAGCCAATAACGTTGTGTTAATTCGCCGGCTGGGCTATACAGTCCTGCTGGTTGGGTTCGGGGGTTCGTTGCTGGAGGGCTTGGCTACTATGGAAATCCTGAACAGACTGCCGGCCACAGTGCCCCATTTACAGGCAGCTACCACATTCGATCCCCGTCTGATCCTGGCCAATACCCTATTTATCTTCCTGCTGGCTCAGATCTGGGGCTATGGGATGGAATTAGAGCGCGATAAAGCGCTGACGATCTGAGGTCCCTATGACAATACGAGTAAATTTAGACTTGATACTGGTCAAACGGGGAATAAAACTCACTGAATTGTCAGGGGCGGTTGATATCACGCTTCCCAATCTTTCAATTCTGAAAACGAACAAGGCAAAAGCGATCCGGTTTTCAACCTTAGATGCAATTTGCAAGGAACTCAACTGCCAGCCCGGCGACCTGCTGGAGTATATTCCGGAGGAATAGGAACTCAGAGTCTTTTCAGGAGGATTCCCCCCTACCCCGAGAAACATGAGTACCCTATCTCAAAGTCCGCTAGTCTCCAAGTCTATTAGTCCCCTGATCAGGTTTGATCCAGGGGACTCTGCACCGCCCTGCCCCCTTTGTTAAGTACATGGGTATAAATCATTGTTGTGGAAACATCAGCATGTCCCAGCAGCTCCTGAACTGTGCGGATATCATAGCCATTTTCCAGCAAGTGGGTAGCAAAACTGTGCCGGAAAATGTGGGGCGTGACATGTTTTTGGACGCCGGATTTTCGGGTCGCATCCCAAACCGCTCGCCGTAAGCCGCAGGGGTGCAGGTGATGGCGGCGGATGGTTCCCGAGCGGGGATCACGGGAAAGATTTGGCGCCGGAAAGATGTATTGCCAGATCCATTCCCGATTTGCCCGAGGATATTTTCTGGATAATCCTCTGGGAAGGTAAACCGATCCATAACCATCCTTGAGGTCTTGCTGGAAGGTCATCTGAACCCGCTCCAGATGGTCTTTCAGGGAAGGGGTTACTGCAGCTGGCAGGATTGTCCGTCGATCCTTGGCTCCCTTGCCACTGCGGACCGTGATTTCACCCCGGTCAAAATCCAGATCCTGGACGCGTAGAGTCAGGCATTCCGTCACTCGCAGCCCACTGCCGTAGAGCAGCTGGGCAATGATCAGGAACACACCATGGAGTTCACTAAGAACTGCTCGGGCTTCCTGTTGGCTTAGAACAACAGGCAGGTGTTTGGTTCTTTTTGCCGGTACAGGCAGGATATCCTGGTCTAGCGGAAGATGAAGCACTTCCCGGTAGAGAAACTGCAGGGCTGCCAGGGCTTGGTTCTGTGTGGAGGGAGAGACTTCCAGTTCCACCGCCAGGTGAGTC
This sequence comes from Chloroflexota bacterium, assembly GCA_030609055.1. GTDB lineage: Bacteria > Chloroflexota > Anaerolineae > Anaerolineales > UBA11858 > B10-G9. The sequence continues at coordinate 32,992 of JAUWCZ010000014.1, forward strand.
AAAAAGGATTCAATTTCCACCGCACCAAGCTCCTGGGGGTGGCGTTTGTCATGGAAGAGGACGAATCGTTTGATCCAGCTGGTATAGGCTTGTTCGGTGCGGTAGGCGTAGTTTTTTCGGCGGATGGTATTACGGACTTGGTCAAGCAGTTTTTTCTTGGTCATTTAACCCCCTTGGGTCATGCCAACATGACCGTTATGCTATACTTCAATTATATCCCAACCAGCAGAAAGTACATTGCTGCGCGATAACACAATAATATATTACACGCAAGCGATAAGCGTAACACAATAACATATTATCCCGCAGCAGCAACATAATTAACGTTAGGCTTTTCAGGGATAAATAAAAATGAAGAAAAATAAAATCTTCCGCATAATCTGGAAAATTGACTCTGTATTGATCCTCATAAGCGGGTTGATGGTTGTAGTAATCCTCGGCTATGCAGGTTACAGGATTTATCAAGATGTCTTCCGCTCCAGAAAAGTTTCTAGCTTCGTCAATGTTGAGTCTGACACAGAGATCAGTGCTGAATGGAGGCTTGGCGGTTTTGATAGATTGGAGGGAACAGATTACTTGATGGCCCCGGTTTACTCTACTCAAACTTTCCAGGCGTCTTATTACGAAAAGGGTACATCGGCTGTGCGCAACTACTTATTTGTTAACGCTGTTGATAAATCAAGCCGATGGTTAATTCCACACAATAATTACTTATTTCTTAACAGACATCAAGAGTGGCATAATCCTGCTGGGAGAAGTAGTGTGGTTAAGTGGCTCAGATACGAAGTGGTCAAATCAGACACAAATCAAGATGGACGATTGACCAGTGAAGATCAACGAACCATAGGAATATCCGATCCAACTGGAGAAAGTTACGTAGAACTTATCTCCGATGTTGATCGGATTCTTGGCTATGAGATGCGGGATGAGAATAATTTGCTCATCTTCTACAGAACTGGCACAAAGAACTTTATAGCGGAGATTAACTTACCAGAGCGACGCATAACAGTGACAGAGGAACTGCCAGAAATTCAACCCTAACTATTCCGCTTAAGATTTTTGTAAGCGGATGCCGCGCCTAACCCCCGCTCCACCCGACCCTTCGATTTCGCTCCGCTTCACTCAGGACGGGTGAGCTCTTCCGTTATGTGATTTTTGACCTATATTTTTTTAGATATTGGATTCTAAACGATGAAAAAAGATGATAACGAAAAATCTGAAGATGTCATAATATCGCCAAACAAAGGTAGGATAAAGATAACTACTTACGCCCCAACTGTGTGGATTACAGCGTCCTTTGCACGCGTTTGGTTTGATGATGCAATATCTGAATCGCGAAAACCTGGTAAAGATAGACGTCGCCTTGAAATAATATTCTCTGTTGCATTCGCTGAAAGTTATCTTTTTGAGTGGGTCAGGGATTCAATTTTGAACTCCGATTATGACAAACTAAATTTGTACTTTATACCCGGAGATCACCTACCTGTAAAAGAAAAGTGGATAAAA
>JAUWCZ010000087.1 GCA_030609055.1 Chloroflexota bacterium
TGTCCAAAGATTATCAAACTTCACCAAATTGCCAAAATGATTATATCAAACTAAACTGTTTATAAGAGAAGCTCAGGACGCAGCCAATGAGGATAAGTCCATCTCCAGCAAGACTGCTTCTTCCTCAAATCCACATTTCCAATAAAAATCCCGGGCGGTTTGATTGCTCATCAAAGTACTGACTTCAAGTTCACAGCAACCCAGCTCACGGCAGCGATTAACCACTTCGGAGAGCAACTCCTTTCCAACACCTTGACCGCGATATTTCTCTGATACGATGAGCTCGTCGATCAAGGCAGATCCAGATAAATGCAGGATGGTTTTTCTAACAGTGAAATTCGCAAAACCTGTGATCGTATTCGAACTGCGGGCGACTATAAAATGAGAATCGGGGTTCTTAAAGAGTTTCCTGACATTTTTCTTGATGATTCTTATGTCAGTCTGAGATGACCCGTCTATTTCTTCGTTCAGCTTAATAGCCAATTCTGTAATCCCATCCAGATCCCCTTCCACCGCAGAATTGATTAAAAATCTTTTGGTCATACTACTCTTCTCCTGTGCCTGTTTGTTCGATATCCGGTGAAGATAATCCCAGGCCAGATAGATCACAATCGAATGGTTTTGCTCCGCGTTGAATACATAAATAAAAACAGATGCTCTGATTCTTCCTTACTCAAAATTCTTAATGATCTTCTTGACGCGTTTTTCCTGCGCGGTGGAGAGCTCATTAATACGTGAAAGTAGAACCGATAAGTACTGATCCTGGTAATCAGGCCGGACAGAGATACTGATGCTTTCAGCATACTGGGGAAGGCTTTTCGGCCGGCAGTCCTTTAGCTGATTGATCAAGTAGGGAAAAATCCGCTCGCCAAATTCTGGTTTGGCAGCTGCAACTCTGGCCAGGATCTTAATCCCGTTATCCCGGGTGATTACCGAACCCCTATCAATCACTTTGATGATCTCATCCAGTCGGCTGATGATTTGACTCGGTTTTCTGTCCGCGATCAAGGCTATATTAATCATAGCTGCCCAGATCAAGCGATTGTCCTCCCCAAAAATTAATCGCAGGAATTCATCCAAGTAACCTTCAATCAGGTCCGGCGCCAGTAAACCAACTTGTTCTAAAACAGCCAGGCAATCAATCCGGATATTTCTATCCTCATTTAATAGGTTATCTGCCGCTTCGTTGATGCTGGCAAGATTGTTGGTTTCCACTAACCATTTCCCCAACTCCTTGTTAGGTTCTTGATCTTTTCTGCCCTGGCTACTGGCTAGTTTGGGAATTATTGACATGTCTCTTTAAGTATCTCTTAGGAGAAGATATCAAGATTCAGGGTAAAAGGCCAATCCCAGCGTCCCGGGACCAACATGGGTACCCACCACGGGACTTACATAGGAAGTATAGATCATCGAGGGGTTAAATCGATCCTTGACGGATTTCGCCAGTGCTTCTCCCTCCTCTGGACAATCAACATTTACAATTGCTGCTTCCACCATCCCGCTGCCGGCTAATCGGTCGGCAGCAATATTCAGCATTTGTTCAACTGCTTTTTTCTTGGTCCGAGCCTGTGATAACGGTTGTATTAATCCTTGATCAAAATGTAAAATCGGTTTGATATTCAAGGCTGTACCAAAAAGTCGTTTTGCACCACCAATGCGACCTCCCTTGTGAAGATATTCCAACGTGTCGACCACGAATAGCAAATGTACTGATTCGCGCATTTTCTCCGCTGCCCCCACAACCTGATCCAGTGACCTTCCCGATGCTGCTGCCCGGGCTGCGGCCACAGCAATAAACCCTAAACCCATGGCAGTGAAATTGGAATCCACGACACGAATGGGATGATCCGGAATTAATTCTTTGGCAGCTAAGGCACTGTCAACTGTTCCACTGATCCGGGAAGAGGCAAGCACGCTGACAATCGCATCACTTTCTCTGGAACAATTCTGGAAGAATTCTCTGAATTCCTCAACAGCGGGTTGGGTCGAGGAGGGAAGTGTTGATGAGGTCCTTAACCGCTGGTAGAAGGTATGCGGAAGGATATCAACGCCATCTCGGTAACTTTCGTTATCCCAGATCAACCAGAGGGGAATCACACAGATATCCAATTTAGTTCTGAGCTCATCAGGAATGCCAGCAGAACTATCTGTGACGATAATTATTTTCTGAAGGTTCATATTGATCTCCTTCTATTAAAGAAATAGATTATAAAGTGTGCTTAAACAGGGTATTTTTCCAGGAAATTCATAACCCTGTAAATTACCCAATCAGGGTTTCATGCCGATCTCATAAGCTTTTCCAATCGGACCACCAATTTGGTGATAGGACCGGGATTTGGTGGCATAAACGATTGGGGAGATTTTCATAATATCCGGATTTCCAGACCCATCCAAAACTTCCTCATCCGCTTTTACATCCATAATTTCCCCAATAAATTGGGTGTGCAGCCCAATCTCAAAATGATGGATGAGTTTACACTCCAGGACCAGTGGGAATTCACCCACATAGGGCGCGTCCACCAGATCCGATTTAACCGGCGTAAGCCCGGTTTCCTGGAATTTATTCACTTCCCGGCCGGACACGATACCGAAATAATCCGCCTCTTTGACATACTCCCGGGATGGAACGCTGAGTGTATATGCTTCTCGTTCCAGAATGCTGCTATAGGTGTAGGTGGCTTTGCGGAGAGAGATGGTCACACAGGGCGGTTTGGAACAGCAAATACCTCCCCAGGCGATGGTCATCACATTGGGGTTTCCTTTTTTATCATAAGTCCCCACACACCAAACAGGGGTAGGAAATATCAATGTTTGGGCACCCAAAGATGTTTTCATCTGGTTCAGTCCTTTATATTTTGAATATATATCCAACAACCTTATTAAACAATAAAACGGGATTAAAAGAGCTAGGTTTCAAACTCAACCTTTGTCAGCCCCCGCGATATCCTTCAGACAATCCACCGGATATTGGTTTTTTTCATCCCGGTCATGGTTTGGGTACCAAACCTGGCTGAAGTACGGGTTTACTTTTGCCTCCCGGTCAAAATCCCAGGGTGGTGGTACACAATCAGGACACCAGTGACCTGCCTTCAGGATAGTATATGGTTTTCCCTGAAACTCATGGGCAGAGGCACATTTCCAGGTCAGTGTCTGGTACAGATCACCCTCCCAAGAGCGGGAAAGGCACTCACCCCCTCTGAACGCCGCTGCCTGGATCAAATCATCCAAAACCAGCTTGTCTTTCTCTTCGTTGTAGCCATGATCCATTCTTATCCAATCTTCATCTGGGACAAGTGGGGGTACATCAGGGTCCCAATTTGCCACGGAATCATAGGTGTGATAATCCTTGAAAAAAGCGCTCATACGCTGGTCATTCCGATTTTTGTACCAGTAACCAGTCCCATTTTTGTGGTTTTCAACCATGCTTCTCATCCGGTTGTAGGTGATTTTCTCAACGATTGTTTGAAATATGGGAAGATTCCGGGCTAATAATGCAACCAGTTTCAATCTTAATGGCATATCTTGCTGGAGCGCAGCCAACCAGTCCTCCAGGGAATCCCGCCAATAGTTTAAGTAATTATTGGTAAGATGGCTGTCCTCGTAGTACTGCATATGAAAGTTGCGGAGTGCAAACCACTTTTTTTCTGTGACGCCTTCTAAGCCAGAAATACCACCGAGTTTCAAGGCTTGGGTCATGAATCCATAAGCAGAGCAGCGCATAGCTGGGCCTCCGCCCATATTATAAACACCTCGCCAAAAATCAGAACTTTCGGGTATGTCCAGGCAGTTTACCAGGCCATAACCGGCATCCCGGGAGGAAATGTTTTCCATGCAGGTATTAATTGGCTGGTGAAACATTATCGGGTCCCAGAGGCTGAAATAATCTTCATAGTCTACCGGCATGATGAAGGTCATCCGGACAGAAGCCCAATAGTTGAGATTTGACTCCAGAACGGCTCTTTCTCCAGCGATTTTTGTGACGGCATAATAATCAAAGACCGAGGGTTTAAGCGGATCTCCGACCCGGCCAACATGAATAGGCGGCAGGCGATCGCCAGTTTCAGCCACTGTCCCAGTATGAATATATTTAATCCGGTCAGATCCGTTAGGCTGGGCTTCGATGGCCTTGAGGATGTTGGTGATACCATCAATATTGACACATCTGGCAGCTTCCGGATAATAATCCGCCAATGGTGATATCAATGCCATGGCATTTAGGACCCAATCCGCTCCCCGGATGGCTTTTTCAACATCGGAATACTCAGTTGCGTCTCCCCAAACAATCTTTAATCCCCTGCCTTCAACAACACCTTTTCCGGGGATCGGTTGAATACCAGCGGCTTTTTCATATTTGCGAAAAAGCCTCTTTTCCCTCCTGTTTGGCAGCAGCAGGAGCGTTATTTCATACCTTTCTCTTCTTTTCCATAGCTCTTTAAAGGCTTCATACCCCATGCTGCCAGAAGCGCCAAAAAGTGCAATGGTTTCCTTTTGATTAACAGTGCCCATGATCTGAATCTGCGATCCCTGTATTGTGCTCAATACTTACAATAACCCAGACATACACAAGAACATAAACGGTCTTTTTCCTCTAGAACCAAAAATGCGTCGTTCAGTCTGGTTTATACTTGATATTCCTCCCGGCTCAGCAGAAACCGCTCCAACCGTTCAAAGCTTACTGAAACTCCCAAACCCGGTTTCTCCGGGATGGTTATTGTGCTGTCCTCCGGATTAAGGCAAAACTCTTCTTCAACAACATCATCTTCCCAATAGCGTCTGGTGGGGCCGATATCTCCCGGGAGTGTGAAATTGGGTAAGCTGGCCAGTGCCAGGTTGGCCGCCCTGCCAACCCCGGTTTCTAGCATCCCACCACACCAGACCGGAATCCCTTTGTCCCTGCACAAGTCATGGATCTGACGGCTTTCCCAGAATCCTCCTACCCGCCCGGGTTTGATGTTGATGATTCGACAAGCATCCATTTCCAGCGCCCACTCCGCCTGGTCAGGGGTCTTGATACTTTCATCCAGGCAGAGGGGAGTCTGGATCTCTTGCTGGAGCTTACTGTGCTGAAAGATATCATCATGAGCCAGCGGCTGCTCGATCATCAGTAGTTTAAATTCATCCAGTTGGCGAATTAACGGCGTATCTGTCAGAGTGTAGGCTGAGTTGGCATCAACCATCAAAGTAATTTGTGGAAATACCTCTCGCACAGCCCGGATCAAATTCAGGTCCCAGTCCGGTTTGATCTTAAGTTTGATTCGTGTAAATCCTTGTGACAAAAAATCCCCAATCCGGGCTAATGTGTCGTCGATCGTTGGCTGGATGCCAATACTGACCCCAACTTTCACTCTGTCTTTTGGTCCTTCCTGATAGGGTTCCGCTAGTTTTACTCCCAAACTTACCCCCTCTGACTGCGCCACCAGATCCCAGGCTGCCGCCTGGAGAGCTGCTTTGGCCATTGGGTGCCCACGGATCCATTGAATTGCAGCCAAGATATCCCCGATCTGATCCCAATCTTTCCCCAACACAGATGGAATCAGAAAGTTTTTTAAGACATGCCGGGCTGTGCCTATGGTTTCGTAGGAATAGCTCGGCCTATTCGTCGCCACACACTCCCCCCAGCCAGTTAATCCTTCAGCTTGAGCGGCCAGGAGTAAGCACTCCCGCCGGGTTTCCAGCCCGAAGCTGGTCTCAAAAGGATGGACCAGCGGCATATCCAGATGATAGAGCGTTATGCATTCAATCTTCATGAGGTTTGTTTTTTCAGGAGATAAAAACCCCGCGGGGTATCCCCCCGCTGATAAATAAAATCGACCACCTGATATTCACCCGCGAAGAGCGACTCGAAGATCATTCGAGTGTGAAAACGCCAGGCTACAGCGCTCTCGAGGTTTTCATTCCGGATAGCTTGGAAATCTGTTGGAATTTCCACCAGAACTCTTGGGCTGGATGGCTCAATTGGAGGTTCGCTAAGTAGGGGAACACTGCCTGGCTTCATTTTGGCAGGATTAAGCAGCTGGGTTCCATCTTTTATTAGTTGATCAATTGTTTTTACCGATTCTTTCCTCTCCAACTCTTCCGAAACACGCCTGTGAACGTGTGTGCCCTTGATCCACCACTCGACCTGAAAACGGTCGGAGGCGATACCTTCATTCATCAGGTCGGTCATTTCCCCATAATAATCCCGGAGATAGGTCTGGCAGGTACAACCCAAAAGGTAAATGTTCAGGTAGCCGTTGCGGCTCTCCAACGGATCATAGGTCCAGGTTACCAGGTCCAACCCTTGGGCTAACGCCCAATCCCTCTGCGCCAGTTTAAGACGATACCCAATTCGTTGGTCCCGGTAACCAGAGAGCACCCCTGTCATGTGCGAGACCAATTTCAACTGATCCGCTGCCAGACGGGACTCGACTGAGCTCACTGTTCCCAACCAGCCCAATGTAAAACCAATCAGTTGATCCCCGTCGTAGGCGCCCAATAACAAACCTCCATTATTGACAATTGCTGTCAAGAGGTGATCAGGGACAGTACCCGGGGGTTTCATGCCCCAGGCTGCAGCTTCAACTCCCGCTACCTGCCTGATGAGTTCCGGGGTTTTTATAGGTTTAATAATCAAGATTACCTTTCCATGGTTATCCTGATTATATATTCACTTGTGTGTTTTTTGATAGTTTACAGAAAATCAGAATTAGACTGCCAGACGGCGTGCCTGCCAAGTCTGCAACAGTTTTCTGATGCCAATCAAGGGCAACAGCAGCATAGTGAACAGAATTTTTTTGATGGATTGACCGGAAAACCACAACCCCGCCACCAGTATGAAGAAGCCAATCCCGCAACTGAGATCCCAGTTTCTGGTCACTGCCAATACCAACAAAAAGACGGCAAAAGCAATTAGAGTGATCTGTGGAAAGAGCGCACTAAAAACACCTACGGTGGCGGCCATACCCTGTCCTCCCTGGAAACCCAGAAAGACAGAAAAGTCATGCCCAAGTACAACACATGCTCCTGCCAGCAATGTCACCCCTAGAGACATGGAAAGATACCTGGCAACAACCACCGTTAGAAATCCCTTTCCGATATCAACCGCCGCGATTGAAAATCCGGCCAGTTTTCCTACCGATTCATAAGTATTCTTGGCTCCGACGTTCCCATCACCAAGATACCGGATATCCTCCCCAGTCGTAAACCGGACAACAAGATATGCGGTGGGAATAGATCCGAGCAAGTACGCCCCCAACAGCAACATCAAGGTTTGGCCTGTCATCGCCGACTCTCCCCTGGCTTTATCAGCCAGTACTAATAAGATTTATGCGATCTGGAAAAACTTACTCAACATTAATTGACTCTCCTATACTTTTCATTATACACAATTCATTTTCCTCTATCTTGTTCGGCGAGAAACTTCGCTATTACTGCATTAAACTCTGTTGGCTTTTCAGCTGGTACTGCGTGCCTGGCGCCTTCGATGAGCACCATCTTTCCTTCCGGTATTCGGTTTAAAAATCCTTCTGCCACTGGTGAAGGAAAATAATCATGCTCTGCTGATATCACCAGGGTTGGACAACCAATTTCCTCTAGCCGTTCAACCACACTCCAGCCAAGGCTCGCTTTCATGGCTTCCAGATAGGCTGGTTTTTCATTTTCCGCCCAGTGATCAACAAAGATTTGTCGTAGTTCTGCCTGTTCTGGTTCGGGGAAAAACCTCTTTCCTAACACTTCCCCCATCTTACGCATGCCCATCAGCCTGACGATTAACAATCGCTGCCAGATCCTGATCTGATCCTGCAACGTCCGGACTATCAACTCCGGGGTGCTGTTAACAATTACCAAACTCTTGACTGATCCAGGCCAATCCAGGCCTAATTGATAAGCTACCATACCCCCCAGGGATATGCCGACTATATGAGCCGGGTTCGAATTGAGCATGTCCAGCAGCCTGGCAGTATCCTCAGCAAATAGGGGGATACTGTAGGGCCCGGGCGGTTTACCCGATTTGCCATGACCTCTAAGGTCAAAAACAATCACCTGATAATTCTGAGCGAAAGTCTCAATTTGCAATTCCCAATCGCGCCCACTGGAGCCTAACCCATGGATGAATAGTAAGGGCTCTCCCTTTCCGTGAATCTCATAGTATAGATTAATCTCCTCGAGATTTATAAAA
>JAUWCZ010000090.1 GCA_030609055.1 Chloroflexota bacterium
GATGTAGGTGTTATTTATCTATAAACTATACTGATATTGAGGGTGATCTTGAAAAGGCTTTAGATGACATTATATTTGATAATTAATTAGCTCTACCGGTGCAATTCCGGTGCATATGGGAGAGAAACAATATACAGGATATACACAATAGACACTATTTTCCCCCTTATTTCCCTCTGAAAGCATCCCCTCTCGATGGATCGATCATTTAGCAGTGGCCTTTTAAGCCATTGGTTGGGGGTTCGATCCGCAGCTTCTTTGATCAATAATCTGAATTTCCTACTGGTGTTACCAGTAGGAAATTATTTTTTAAGCATATAATCAGTATATTACTGAGATCTTTCCATTTCACGGGGATCATCTACTTCTCCAGCTTTGTGAGTATCACCAATCGAGTGAAATCCCGAAGCGGCCTGGTCCTGGAGAGCTGTCCCAATTGACTAATTCATTGGATTGGAATCAGGTACCGTAAATACAAACAAACCTAGGATATGTATTTTCATCCAAGGCGATTAAAGGTGTGAATAACCAGAGATATGTTAGATTCAGCTGCTCTCCGAATTCAGTTGTTGGGTCCATTCCAGGCCTGGCGGCAGCAAGCCGCTCTGGTCTGGCCGACTAAAAAGTGCAAGTCGCTTTTCCAGATTCTGCTGATTGAACCTGGCAAACTGGTCCCCGCCGATCTGCTTATGGAATATCTCTGGCCGGATTTATCACCAGATCGTGCAAAAAACAACCTCTGGGTAACTGTCAGCCAATTGCGCCGGGTTCTGCAGCCTGGATCTCCCAAAAACACCCGGTTTGACTATATCCAAAAGAAGGGGGAAGGGTATTATTTCAACTCAGAGAGTGATTACTGGCTTGATATCGAGGAAGTTGCCACGTTTTTAACATCCGCTCAATCAGCTCCCGGCATTCATCATCAAATAAAAGCCCTGGAATCAGCCCGCTATTTGTTCCTGGGTGATTACCTGGAGGATGAACCATATGCAGAGTGGGCCCAATTCCCTCGGACTCAATGGCAGCGCCGCTATCAGCAGCTGTTGGCAGATCTCGCAGAAATGTATCGACAAAATGGTCATTTCAAGCAGGCCAGCGAACTCTGCCGGGAGATCCTTTTGCTTGATAGCGCGAACGAAACAGCATGCCGTTTGTTGATGAGATGTCTTGTTTCCTTGAAGGAAATCCCAGCCGCAATTAAAGTCTACCAAGATGTTGCCCAATCATTGTCTACTGAATTTGATATTGAGCCCATGACAGAGACAACCGACCTCCTCCGCCAAATACAACAATTAAAACATGGAGGGGAGCTTGAAATTGAAGATTGGACATTCTCCAGTATAGGATCCCCTCTTTCCACCCCCTGTGTTGGCCGGGGCAAGGAAATTTCTCGTTTCTCAAAACTGCTTTCGCAGACATCTGCGGGACAAGAACAGACAGCGGTAGTTTCTGGCGAACCCGGGATTGGCAAAAGCAGACTGATCCAGGAAATGACTGTTATTGCCAACCAGCAAGGTTTCCAACCTTTTATTGCCCGATGTTTTGATGTGGAGCAAACCCTGCCGTATCAATCTCTAATCAGCCTGGTTCGACAGGTGATCACAAATGATAACCACTGGCAGGTATTAGCTCCTGTTTGGCTGCGCGAGCTGGCTGTTCTGGTGCCAGAAATCGAACAGGTGGCTGCATCCACAACAGCTCTTATCCCTCCATTTGATGAACTGGATGAAAACCAGCAGGGTAGATTGTTCCAGGCGATATATCACCTGTTTGTAAACCAGGCGGATCTGCAGAAATCGATATTCGTGATTGAGGATATTCACTGGGCTGATCCAGCAACACTTTTATGCCTGCATTACCTAACCCGGATAACAGCCCCACACCAGATAGTGTATATTATCTCTTATCGTGAAGAAAATCTCTCCTCGAACGCTGGATTGACTGATCTGTTGAACAGTTTGAAGCGTGAGGGACATGTCACCCTGTTTCCGTTATCCCGCTTAACCGAAACAGATACCAGGGTTATATTAACCCACAGCGAGGACACAGCGTTTTACGCTGATCGATTATCCCGCTGGCTTTATAAAGAAACAGATGGGAATCCTTTGTTTATTATCTCATTGGTCCAATCACTCCGTGAGGATGGATTATTGGAAAACGAACTCGATCTGGATTGGCTTTCCAGAGTGCGAACTGAACCGAGTCTGACATTGCCCGAGGCTATCCTTGCGTCAGTGGGTGACCGGCTTCGGCGGATTTCTCAAACAGAACAGGATATTCTTGATTGGATGGCAGTATACGGCCGCCGGATCGATTTTCATACTCTACAGAAAATCAACGATCAATCAAAGATTTCCCTTTTAAATACGGTAGAGCAGCTTGCGGCTAAGCAGCTGCTCGTAGAGATCAAGGGGGATTATGAATTCGCCCACAATAAAATCCGGGAGGTTGTTTACCACGATCTAAGCGCTGCCAGGCGCAACCATTACCACCATCAAATCGGCACCAGGTTAGAAAAATTAATACCGTCTACAGAGCATGCAGCCATATTGGCTCATCATTTTGAGTGCGGTCATGAAACAACAAAGGCCGCAGGGTATTGGATGAAGGCGGGAGAACATGCCTTGGACACCTATGCCTACCAGCAGGCAGTCCACCACTTCGAACGTGCCCTGGCATTAACCGATAATTTGGCGCCGCAAATGGATGCCTATCTGGGTCTGGGACGGGCTTTCACTCTCAGTGATGATTACACAGCAGCAGCAGCTGTGATCCAACAGGGCCTCCAGCTGGCTGAAAAAGCCAGCGACAAACTTCGCCGTACCCTTCTTCTATATGCTCAAGCAGAAAATGCCAATCACCAGCATCGCCCTGACGGCGGCAAATTGGAAGTGGAAGCCGCCCTTACCGCTGCAGAACAAACGGGAAATGATAAGTACCTGGCCTTGAGTTTGCTATTACTCACTGAAGTCCATGAGAGCGATGGGGATCTGGGCAGTGCCCTGGAAACGGCAGAGCGTGCCCGTATGGCAGGCAGCAAAATGAATAACAATCTGCTTGAAGCCCGTGCTTTGCTGGAAATCGGTTTTTTACATGCGCAAAGGGCTGATTTTGATAAAGCTGTCTCAGCCGCTGATCTTGGACTGCAGCTGCTGGCAGGGACAGATGATAGAAAAGCCGTGGCTTATGCCTGGAATATCCTGGGGCGCGCGTATGGCGGATGTGGCGATTACAGTCGTGCATTTGAAGCATTTGATCGCTGTCAGGAGGAGGCTGGAATAATCGGGGACCGTTACTTACTGGCTCAAGTATTAAATATGAAAGGCTGGCTTCACCGCGAACTCGGAGATTATGAAAATGGGTTGAAATTTGACCAAGAAGGAATTGAATCCGCAAATCGTTGGGACAAGCCTTCACCAGAGATCAGTGCCCGGTTGAACCTGTGCCTTGATTTATGGCATCTTGGTGATCCAAAAAAGGTCATGCAGCTGCTGGATGATATTGAGAAGCAGATCTCTGCTGGATCTTTTGGTTTCCACAGCTGGCGCTGGCGCCTGAGGCTCTTGCATATCCGGGGTTTATGTTTGCTGGCCCTGGACAAACCGGCAGAGGTTGTACCCCTGGCGGAGGAGGGGCTGCATCTTGCAGAGATAAAGGGAATCCGCAAGTATATTGCCCTGAATCATGAATTAATGGGATTAACTTTGACAAGTCTGGGCAAAAGGGATCAAGCAGCCAGAGAACTGAAAACTGCCGTTATCCTGGCAGACGAGATCCAGTACCAACCCATCCGCTGGGCTGACCGCTTCCATTTGGCAAAGTTATATCAACAGAATAATCGGCCGCAAGCCGCAGTGGAAACCACCTCGGAGGCAGAAGTGATCATCCAAGCCATCGCAGGGGCTTTAAAAGATGAATCTCTGCAATCGTCGTTCTTGAACATGACCCAATCTCAGTATCAGCAGATATTAGGGTCAGAGGATTAAGGCGCTCTAAATTTTCCGCAATCAATTCAGTTTTCCAGTTTACCTAAGAAAATCCATTAAGTTCTGATTAAGGTGTTCAGGCTAGAATGAAGTATCAACCCCTATCACGCTGATAACTTCTAGCGAAAGGAAAGGTAAAAATATGGCACACCCGCTCGTAAAACAACTCCGCTTTGCCCGCAGTGAATTTAAGCGTTGTTTGGAAGGCATATCTGATGAGGATTCTCGCAAACGTATCCTGCCCATGAATTGTATGAGTTGGATGGTCGGTCACCTGGCAGCCCAGGAACAGTACTATTTTGTGTTTTTCCCCCAGGGCAGTGTCCCCCACCCTCAATTGAATCACCTGGTCGGTTTCGGTCATCCCGCAACCACACCCCCACTTGATGAAATGTGGCAGGTCTGGAATGATATCACAGCAGTCGCTGACAAGTTTCTTGATACTTTGACTGAAGAGCAATTAGACATTTATCTGGAACAGGACATAAAAGGTTATGAGGCCTCTCTTTTTGGAATGGTGAGCAAAAAGGTACTGGAGCAAGAAAGTGTCCTCTCAGGCGAAAGCGTTGGAACAAGGATTCTGAGAACTACCTATCATTACTTCTTCCATACCGGGGAGGCCCATGCTATCCGCCAGCAGCTTGGACACCCTGATTTGCCCTATTTCGTAGGTGGAATGCCTGACGACTTGTTCCTAACATAACCGGGTGGATCTGGAGGTTACTTCAAATCATGGGACTGTGCGATCTCCCGGTCAATGGAGCCCTCCGCTACCCTGCGCAAAATATCGATTTCTCGAATTGATAGTTGATCTACTAGCCCTTTCATAAACCATTCTTGGCCCATTCTTTTTAGTGGTGACAACCATTCTATGAAAACGTTATAGTGCAGATATCAAATACCAATCAATAAAACCCCAAGGAAAAACTAATAAGGAGGCGAAAGCCATGTTTCCGATGAATTATGACGAAATCGCCAAAGCCCGTCGTGCGGATCTCTTAAGAGAAGCCGAAAAAGAACGTCTGATCAAGATCGCTCAAGCTGGCCAACCAACTCTCATCGACAGTATACAAATCAAAATTGGTGAAGTTCTGACCAAAACCGGCGGACGTCTTCAGAACCAAACCCAACCCAAATCCAACCCTGACCAGAGAGTGCTAGAGAACTGATCCATAAAATACATCTTCTCCTTCAAGCAAGGGGCGCAATCCAGGAATTGCGCCCCTTTGCCATTACCAAAAAACACCGGGCAAAAAATGGCTCCAGTGTTCCATGAAAGACAACGCCGTGAAGAATAGGTCGTTGTTAAATATATTAGAAATCTGTTGTGTTTGTGATTTTTACTATAACACTCTAATAACAAAAAATCAATTTCAGGAATATTATGTGAGGTTGAATGTTGTTTGGAATATATCATCAAATCACTTGGATCACGTTTGTAGAACACGGTTACTAAAATTTTGGCAATAAGGAAAAAACTGTGAAAATACAGGTCTATTCTTTTCTATATAATGATCTATTTAACAAATACTTATCAATGAGTCCTCGAGTTCAGAGTGACATCCGAAAAGCAGGTTTCCAGTTCAATACCTAGCATAAATAGATACATTGTACTCAAGGTCGCAGGTTCGCCCCTCCGCCCTTTGCGTCGGGATTGAGCGATGGGTGACCGGAATTCACCCTCGCTCTTAAATCCTGCCGGACCCAGGGTTTGAGTGAATAGGATACGTGATCTGTAAAAGATCAAGTATCCTGTTTTGTTTAATGTATAGACAATCAAGAGAGAGTAATCAGTAAGCAGTAATCAGTTTTGGCGACTTAATTTACCCGGTTATTAAGGGAATATGTATGAAGGAAACGGTTTCTTGGAAGGAAGCCGTTTCCAACCTCCCCGCCAAACAGTGGCGCCAGTTAGTCTTGGTGACTGTAACCACTTCTTCCAGCAAAGCCAAACGGATGCTGTAAGATTCCTGACACAAAACTGCCACAAATCTATGTTATGCTGAAGTTATGTCCATCCGAATCCTGGTGGTTGACGACGAAACTTCGGTAACTGACCTCATCAGCTATAACCTGCGTAAGGCTCACTACGACGTGTTAACCGCGCACGATGGAGAAGCTGCGCTGCAAATCGCGCGGGAATCCTCTCCTGACTTGATCCTGCTGGATTTAATGCTTCCAAAAATAGATGGACTGGATGTCTGCCGTGAGCTGCGCAAAACCAGCCAGGTGCCGGTTATCATGATCACTGCCCGGGGTGAAGAGACTGACCGGGTAATCGGACTGGAATTAGGTGCCGATGATTACGTCTGCAAACCCTTCAGTATGCGGGAATTACTGGCTCGCATTAAGGCAGTCCTGCGACGGAATCAATCCCCCAGCGGTGAACTCGCCGGATCAGCCATCCTGTCTGGTCCTCATGGATTACGTCTGGACGAAGATTCCCGGACTGCCACCCTCGGGGGAACCCCTCTCAGCCTGACCCGATTGGAATTTGATCTGATACAGTATCTAACCCTGAACGCCGGTCGTGTGCTCTCCCGCGAACAACTCCTGAGCCAGGCCTGGGGATACGATTTTGTAGGTGGAACCCGCGCGGTGGACAGCGCCATTAAACGCCTGCGGGCAAAAATCCGCGCCTTCTCCCCAGAGGCTGATATCATTGAAACAGTCCGGGGCATTGGCTACCGATTAATAAAGTGACCCTATGCGTACACCCATTCGCCTGCGTCTTTCCTTGAGCCACCTGCTGGTCCTGGTGATCGGCATGGCTCTGGCCGGTACCTTGGCATGGCTAGCCGTGGAAGGGCTATACCTTAGTTCGCAGCGGGAAAATCTACTGGCTCAAGCTCGTCTGACAGCAGCCGCTCTCCAAGGCACACCCCTACCAATCGACATCGCTGAACCATATTCTCAAACAACCAATGTGAGCCCAGGTATTCACTCTCGTCTGTTGGACGAGGGCGGTGGTGTGGTGATCGGTTTACCTTTAAGATCAGACCAACTCGCTGTCCAGGTTCCATCTTCAGAAGATCCTGGATTTGTCCCGCCGGAGGATTTGCTTGAGCGTCCTGAAATCCAGTCAGCCCTGGCTGGTCAGCCGGATACTGCCATTCGCCGGGTTTCTTCAGCTGAAGATCGCCGTGTGCTCTACGCCGCCGCGCCGGTATTTAGTGATGGGGACGAGGTGGTCAGCCTGGTGTATTTGGCCACACCCCTTCCTCCCCGCGGCTTACCGTCAAACCTAATCCTACAGTTGGTTGGGGCGGTTTTGGCTGCCGGTACCCTGGCCAGTATAGCCGGGATTTTCCTGGCCCGGGGCATTGCCCGCCCCCTGGAAGATCTTGATCAGGCTGCGGCTGCTGTGTCCACTGGAAATCTCGACCAGCAGGTCCCGGCGGAGAGCAGCATCACTGAGTTAACGAATCTGGGCACCACGTTTAACAAAATGACGAATAATCTACGTCATTCGGATCAGGTTAAAAAATCCTTTATTGCCGATATCACCCACGAACTGCGGACCCCCCTGACGGTCATCAAAGGCACGGTGGAAACATTGGAAGACGGCGCCCTGGATGATGAACCAGGGAGGGGCAGGCTGATGAACTCCATGCATCAGGAGACCAATCGATTGATTCGACTGGTTAATGATTTGCTGGTATTAACCCGGGCTGACGCCAACGTCCTCCAACTGGATTTACAGCCCCTGGATTTAGAGTCA
>JAUWCZ010000061.1 GCA_030609055.1 Chloroflexota bacterium
CGGGGAAAATCTGGTTCTAAGTGGCAGGTCCCCTATCGTCTGAAAATAGAAAACCGGGTTGATGATCCTCCAAGATGGTTATCTCCCTTGCTATCAGTCGGGGCGGTTGTGATTGCGCTGTTGATTGGTGCCCTGGTCATCTGGTTGGCTGGAGCGAATCCCTGGGCAATCTATAAACACATAGCCAAGAGTTCTCTGGGGAGTGTCGGAGTACTTTCCGATACTCTGGTGAAAGCAATTCCCCTGATGCTGGTTGGTTTGGCATGTTCGATTGCCTTCCGGATGCGGTTGTGGAATATCGGTGCTGAAGGACAGTTTTTCCTGGGTGCTTTTGGTGCCAGTATGGTGGTGCTTCTGCCCATCCTGCCTATGGATGCACCCAAATGGCAGTTCATCATTACTATGGCATTCTTTGGCATGCTGTTTGGTGCTTTATGGGGATTCATTCCCGGATTCTTGAAAGCGCGGTTTAACGTTAATGAAATCATCTCCACCTTGATGATGAACTATATCGCTATTCAATGGAATAACTATTTTATTTATTCAGTCTGGTCTGAGGGTGGATTCCAGATGTCCCGCATGTTTCAACGTAATGCCTGGTTGCCGCGGCTCTCGGATTTACGCGAAACTTACCCCTTTTTCAGTGGGTTAACTACCCATTTTGGCCTAGTGTTTGCACTGGTAGCAGCGATTATTCTCTGGCTGATCTTAAGCAAAAGCAAATGGGGATATGAAATCAGGTTAATCGGTGATAACCCGAGGGCAGCAGAATATGCTGGGATAGGCATAAAAAAGAATATCATCCTGGTGATGATGGTTTCTGGTGCGCTGGCAGGGTTGGCAGGAATGTCAGAAATAGGCGGGGTTGTTCACCGCTTGCAGGAATCCATTTCTACAGGCTATGGGTATACGGGGATCATTATTGCCTGGCTGGCCAAACTTAATCCGTTGGCGGTAATCCTGGCTTCAATCTTATTCGGGGCACTGATTTTAGCGGGTCGTGAGGTTCAACCCGCAGGTATTCCAACATTAATTCAAGGTGTAATCATGGTTGCCTTGATTGCGAGTGATTTCTTCTACCGCAATCAGATCAGCATCATCAGGCAGGTGGAGGACTAATCATGGATTTAATCATAATCTTAGCTTCCGGGGTTGCCACAGGAACAGTCTTGTTGTATGCCACCGTTGGGGAAGCATTTGCCGAACGGTCTGGGATCTTAAATCTGGGTGTGGAAGGTATGATGTTGATTGGTGCTATGTCAGCCTATAGGGTCGCCGCAACTTATGATAGTGCTTGGTTGGGGTTATTGGCGGCGATGCTGGCTGCAGGATTAATAAGCCAGGTACACGCTTTTATTGCCATCACCCTCCAAGCCGACCAGGTAATCAGTGGCTTGGCATTAAACTTTTTAGCTACCGGCATCAGCCTTGTTCTTGGGGAGGGATTAACAAGCCTCCGTGATGTTGTTCCCCATCTACCCAAATTCACCATTCCGGGATTAGCGCAAATACCCTGGTTGGGAAGGATATTTTTTAACAATCAGTCCATCATGGTGTATATCGGTTTTGTGTTTGTTCCTCTCGCCTGGTATTACATCAACCGCACCCGCCCCGGGATGCACTTACGCTCGGTAGGTGAATATCCAGCTGCGGCAGATACGCTGGGGATCCGGGTTTACATAATAAGACACTTTTATGTATTTGTGGGTGGAGTCTTGGCAGGTTTAGCAGGTGCGACGATCAGCTTATCTATATCTCCAGGATGGTTTGGTGAGTTGACTACTGCTGGTCAGGGATGGATTGCGGTTGGTCTGGTGATTTTTGCCCAGTGGAATCCCATCCGGGCAGCTTTTGGAGCCTATTCATTTGGAGCTCTACGACGCCTGGTTTTGGACATTCAGGTACCTCAAAAACTATTCGGATTAGCTAATCCGTTTTTCTTTAATCCGCATAACGCATTCTTCCTAAAAATGCTTCCCTTTGCTTTTACCATTATTGTATTAGTGATTGGGAGTCGGGAAGCCAATCGAAAACGGATTGGAACCCCTGCAGCCCTTGGGTTGCCCTATATCCGCGGCCAACGCGGATTGTAATCCATGATCAGCTTAACAGAACGAAAGGACTTAATCAGGGCAGCCCTGGGTGAGATTCCGCTGGACCTGCGCATTGACGATGTCCAGGTGGTGAATGTTTACACTGGAACGGTTGATCCAGGCTCAATTGGGATCAAGACTGGCAGGATTGTCACTCCCTACGCAGCTGGTTATGAAGCTACACAAGTGTTCGAAGGGGGAGGTAAGTACGCTTTGCCCGGCTTCATTGACACCCACGTTCATCTAGATTCCACGCTTGTTATTCCTGAGAATCTTTCCCAACTCATTGTTCCCCGCGGTACAACTGTCATGCTGTCTGATCCCATGGAAATTGCCAATGTTGCCGGTTTGCCCGGATTTAAGGCACTGCTCCAATCACGGGAAGAGCTTTCCTATCATATTTTTTTGGAAGTACCTTCCCGGGTGCCGACAGCGCCCGGATTGGAAACAACCGGAGGAGAGCTTAATTTGGCGGATGTCAGCGAAATTCTCACCTGGCCTGAATCGGTGAGTCTGGGAGAGTTGGATCCATCCAAAGTGCTGGAAATGCGGGATGAATACTTATTGAAGGTGGAAGCAGCCCTGCGACTGGGCAAAATCTGTAATGGACATGCTGTAGGGCGAGTAGGTAAAGAGCTGGTAGCCTACGCTTGTGGTGGCTTAGCGGATGATCACGAATGTGTGGATTATGAAGAGGCTTTATCCCGTTTACGCTTGGGCATGGCGGTGTTGGTCCGGGAAGGCAGCACTGAAAGAAACTTGGACTTAATCTTAGAAGGTGTGGTCAGGGAGGGAACCTACTCACATCATTTGATGTTCTGTACAGATGATAAACATCCGGACGAAATCCTTGAGGAAGGGCATATTGACTATATGGTAAACCGGGCTATTGAGCTGGGTATTCCTTCTCTGAAAGCCATTCAAATGGCGACAGTTAATGCTGCAAAACATTTCCGGATTGAACATCTGGTCGGCTCACTCTCACCAGGTAGGTGGGCAGATATCCTTCTCACCGAAGATCTTCAGCACATCGTTCCTAATACCGTATTCTTTAAAGGCAAACAAGTTGTTGAGGATGGCGGATACATTGGTTCAAGACCTGAAGCAGATTATCCTTCCTGGCTTTATAAAACAGTGAGCCTGAAATCAGGGAAAAAAGCTGAAGATTATATCCTAAACCTCGACGAAAACCAGGCTTCTGTCTGGGTAATAGATCTCTTTCCTGACCAGATCATCAATACCAAGATCAGCGCTGATCTTACTGTAGTTGGTGGAGCAGTGATGAGTGACCCTTCCCGTGATATATTAAAGCTTGCCGTGGTTGAAAGGCATGGAAAGAATGGCAATATAGGGATTACTTTTGTGAAGGGTTTTGGATTGAAAAATGGCGCCTTGGCTTCATCAATCGCCCATGATCATCACAACATCATTATAGCTGGCAGCAATGATGAGGATATGGCACTATGTGCCTCAGCGATAGAAGAAATGCAGGGTGGTTTTGTTATCGCAGCCGATGGAAAAGTGCTTGGTAAGCTTCCGCTGCCAATTGCTGGTTTGTTGAGCGAAGAGCCCGTATCAGACATTATTGCTAATTTGGAGGAAATCAACCAGATTTACCATAACCTGGGCGGCACTCTTCCTGCCCCATTTATGACAATATCATTCATTGGCTTGCCAACCGTTCCAGACCTGGGTTTGACAGATCTGGGTTTGATTGATGTACTGGCCCATAAGTTGATCGATCCCTTTGTTTAGTGAGGGAAAACCATTCATGCAGGGATTTGATTATTTAAGACCGGAAACAATCTCAGAGTTAAAAAGGGATCTCAATCACCCTGGAGCACGGGTATTGGCAGGGGGTACCTCCGATGCCTGAACAGTTTAGAACTATTGGGAAAGCTGAAATACGCAAGGATGCCTGGGAGAAAGTATCCGGAAAAGCTCTTTATACTGCAGATATCCAGGTAGAAAATCTGAAATATGGTGCGATCTTAAGGTCACCCCACCATTATGCCCGCATTCTTGAGATTGATAAAACCCCAGCGCTGGATTCTCCTGATGTTCTGGCAGTCCTCATTGCGGATGATATTCCAGGGGAGACTAGATTTGGATCCCTGGTCCCCGATCAGCCGTCACTCGCTCAGGATGTTGCACGCCATCTGGGAGAACCGGTAGCACTGATTATCGCCGAGTCCTTAAAAGTTGCCCGGGAAGCACGAGATAAAGTTATCGTTACCTATGAACCTCTTGAACCGGTTTTTGACCCTGTCCTGGCAGCTAGACCTGATGCTCCCCAGCTGCACGAGGGGGGTAATATCGTCACGGAATTAAATATTGTGGAAGGTGATATTGATCACGGTTTTGCAGAGGCAGATACCATCTTGGAAGAAGTCTATCATCTCCCCCGGGTTTCTCCGGGTTATATGGAACCTGAAACTTCCCTGGCAGATTGGCATTTTGAGGGAAATTCAGTCACCGTTTGGGTAAGTTCCCAGCATCCCTTTACTGACCAGGAATTCATCGCTGCTGCTCTGGATCTGCCAGTTAATCATGTCAGGGTGATCAGTGCTGTAATCGGTGGAGCGTTCGGTGGGAAAGAGGATTCCAGCTTAGCCATACTGGCGGCACTAGGTGCCTGGGCGATAAAAGGGATAGTAAAGCTTGTGAATACTCGCCAGGAATCATTTCTGGCTCATCCGAAGAGACACCCAGCTCAAATCCGGTACAAACTCGGAGCAAAAAAGGATGGAACATTTACTGCTTTACAGGTTGAAGCCTACATGGATACCGGCGCCTTCGCCTCTTATGGTCCTGCGGTCTCGATGATATTAACTGAAACCATGACGGGTTCCTACCGAATCCCGAATGTGGTGGTAGATACTTATGTTGTGTATACGAATTCTCCCCTCTCAGGTGCAATGCGGGGATTTGGCAGTCCTCAAGCCAACTTTGCAGTTGAAAGCATGGTGGATACGATGGCGGAAAAGCTGAGTATGGATCCAATCAAGCTGAGAGAGAAAAATATCCTGAAACCAGGTGATAAAGTATTTACTGGGGTGACTATCAACGAAACCGCGAAGTCGCTTCCAGTGAGTTTGAGTAAAGCACAGGACATTATTGAGCGCTTCCGAGCTATAGAACCTTCAAAGGGAAAACAGGCTGGAGTGGGTCTTGCTCTAGCAGTACAAACAATGGGATTAGGTGCAAAAGTTCCGGATGATTCCACACACAAGCTAGTGTGGTCATCAGAAGGCAATGTTACTATCTACCTTGGATCTCCAGATCTGGGGCAGGGACTGGCAACAGCTGCGGAGCAAATTACCGCTGAGGCGCTGGGTTTACCTTATGATCAGGTAACAACTCAACCACTAGATACCGCGTTTTCACCCAATGGAAATGTCACTTGCGCCTCCCGGATGACATATATGGTCGGAAATGCCCTGATCGATGCTTCTGAGCAATTAATCCAACAGCTGCTTTCTGTTGCTGGCCCAATGCTGGGTTTGCCGGTTGAGTCTTTATCTTATAAAAATGGTTACGTGGTAACCCCTGATGGTAAAGAAGTACCGGCAAAAGAAATCACCTTCCCCCTAGCCTTGGATTCTGTTGTGCTGATGAGTGAAAGCACATTCAGTTTTCCTTATCCGGAGGAAACCACTCCCCAGCACTTGCCGATTGGAATGCCCCATGTGATGTATTGCTTTGGAGCTCAAGTTGCCCGGGTTGAGGTCGATCCGGAATTGGGAACCGTTGATGTCACCCATTTTGCGGCTATTCATGATGTCGGAAAAGTAATCAGCCAATCTGGTGTCGAGGGACAGATTGAAGGTGGAGTTGCTACCGGGTTGGGTTACGCGCTATATGAAACCATGCTTCGGAAAGAGGATCAGTGGGTGGATAGTTTTACAGAGTATTTAATTCCAACCTCCAAGGATATGCCAATTAATTACGAGAACATCATCCTGGAAGTACCGGAAGCAAGTGGTCCCTATGGTGCCAAAGGGATAGGGGAAATACCTCTGGTCCCGACCGCACCGGCGATTGCTAACGCTGTTTCCGATGCGGTTGGTGTCCGGGTGACTAGGCTGCCGATTACACCGGAACGGGTACTTGGATTTGTGGATTGATAGAAGGAGATTTAGTTAATGGAAAAATTTCTTGGTTATAAGTGTTCAATCTGCGGGGAGGAATATAAACCGGAGGAGGTTACCTATACATGCCCGGTGGATAATGGGATCCTGGATGTGATCCTTGATTATCAAGAATTGAAGAAGAGGACCAAGGCAGAGTTGATCAATGAGGCTGAACCTTCCTTATGGCGATATTTTCCGCTCTTACCTGTATCCAATTTGATTGGTGAAGGAACCGTGATCCGTTCAGCGGGTTGGACTCCGACCTTTTCACCTCCGCAATTATCAAGAGATCTGGGGATAAAGCAGCTCTGGGTTAAAGATGAAAGCAGCAATCCCACGGCATCATTTAAGGATCGTGCCAGTGCAGTACTAGTTGCCCGCGCAGGGGAAATTGGCGCAAAAGTGATTATTACTGCCTCAACAGGAAATGCGGGTGCCGCCCTGGCGGGCATGGCTGCTGCGGTTGAACAGGAATCGATCATATTTGCTCCCAAAACAGCACCTCCCGCGAAAATTGCCCAACTGCTGATATATGGCGCTAAGGTAATCCTTGTGGATGACAATTATGATGCTGCTTACAAGCTATCCTTGGAGGCGACCGAAGAATTTGGATGGTATAACCGAAATACCGGATATAACCCTTTCACTGCCGAAGGTAAAAAAACCGCCGCCTATGAGATCTGGGAACAGGTGATACTATCAACTCAGCTGAATCGACCGCTGTGTGTTTTTGTATCTGTAGGGGACGGAAACATCATATCCGGTATCCATAAAGGATTTAAAGATCTTTACAAAATCGAACAAATCGATCAAATGCCCCGTATTTTTGGCTGTCAATCAACGGGCTCAGCAGCGGTTTATAACGCATATCAATCTGGAAAGGAAGAAATTATCGCAGTCTCAGCTGATACACTAGCAGACAGCATCTCCGTGAATTTGCCCAGCGATGGCTTAAGAGCCTTGCGGGCTGCCACTCAAACAAATGGTGCTTATATTGGAGTAGAGGATCAAGACATCTTGACAGCAATCTCCGATTTGGGGAAAGTTGGAATTTTCGCGGAACCTGCTGGAGCTGCCGCGATGGCAGGGTTCAAGCAGGCTCTTCAAGATGGTCTTGTCGGAGCAGATGATCCCATCTTGGTACTGAATACAGGTAGCGGTCTGAAAGATGTCAAGGCTGCCATGCAGATCGTTGGTGAAGCGCCTGTGATACAACCGGTCCTGGAGGAAGTGAAAAAGCTCATTTGAAGTCGAACACATGAGAAGGATTTCTTCTTATGTAAGGGTAAGGTAATCATGAATGAAAAACCAACCTATACGATAATTGCACCGATCTATAACGAGGTTGAGAATATCCCGGTTCTCTATGCCAGGGTGTCTGAGGTGATGGATCAGACTGGCGAACCGTGGGAATTTGTGATGGTAGACGATGGATCGTCTGATGGATCCACTGCTGCCATACTGGAGCTGAAATCCCGGGACAAAAAAGTCAAACCGGTGATATTCGCCCGGAATTTTGGACATCAGATTGCCGTTACTGCAGGTCTGGATTACAGTCAGGGGGATGCAGTGGTCATTATTGACGCTGATCTTCAGGATCCACCAGAAGTGATCCTCGATTTAATTCAGAAATGGAAAGAGGGTTATGAGGTGGTATACGCAACCAGATCCAAGCGGGAAGGGGAGTCCTGGTTTAAACTCTTCACCGCAACTGCTTTTTACAGGCTGATTCAGTTGGTTACGGATGTAAATATTCCTATGAACACGGGAGATTTCCGGTTGCTGGATCGTAAAGTTGTTCAGGTACTGAACCAGATGCGGGAAAAACACCGTTTCCTGAGAGGTATGTCGGTCTGGGTAGGATTCAAGCAGACTGGTGTGGAGTATGAACGGAAAGAACGATATGCAGGGGAGACCAAATATCCATTAAAGAAAATGATCCGTTTTGCCAGCGATGCAATCACCGGTTTCTCGTATTTTCCCCTCCAGTTGGCAATGTACCTGGGATTTATTGCGGCTGGACTGAGTATTATTGCCATTCCGGTTGTGCTTATTTTCAGATTGGCTGGATCCCAGGCGTTAACTTTAATTGCTGTTTTATTCCTAGGTGGAGTCCAGTTGATCTCATTAGGGTTGCTGGGAGAATATATTGGCAGACTATATGATGAAGCCAAAGATCGACCTTTATATATTGTTCGGGAAGATTTAGAGGTGGAGCAAGATAGAGAAGGATAATAAAACGATTTGAGAATTATTCAAATTTAGTGATTATATATGGGATTATAAAGGATAAAAAAATGATTGATCTTAGAGTAGATAAAAAACAATTGGAACGCACAGTAGAAAGAGCACGGGAGCGGAATATCATCATTCCTACCTTTGAACAAATGAAGAATCCTGAGTTGATCCCTGACAGTGTAAAGGAAGAACTGAAGAAAATCGGACTCTGGGATATAAATCCTCGCAACCTGTTCCGCATCAGCTGGAAAAACGAACCGGTCGCAAAAGGCGGTGGATACAGCGGTGTGAATTATGTTGAGCTGCCCTCCAGCCTGACCGGTGTGGAAGCCAGGATAGTTGCCCTGGTTGGCAAATGGTTCCCCACTGGAGCCCACAAAGTTGGCGCGACATTTGGATGTTTGGTCCCTCCGCTGGTTTCAGGGCAATTTGACCCCACTTACCACCAGGCTGTCTGGCCATCGACTGGGAACTACTGCCGCGGCGGTGCCTATGATGCATCTCTGCTGGCCTGTGAATCGATTGCAATCTTGCCCGAAGGCATGAGCCGAGAGCGGTTTGATTGGTTGGAGAAAGTAGCTGGTGAAGTGATCGCCACCCCGGGATCTGAAAGCAACGTTAAAGAGATTTATGACAAAGTCTGGGAACTTCGTGAGACGCGGGATAATGTCTTTGTATTCAACCAATTTGATGAGTTCGGCAACTATCTCTGGCATTACGAGATCACTGGTCATGCCATGGAGGAAGTCCTCCAGCAAGTTATGGGTCCTCAGGATGAATATAAGGGCGTTACCCTGACAACGGGATCTGCGGGAACAATTGGTTGTGGTGATTACTTGAAACAGCTTTTCCCCTCCAGTAAAGTTGTTGCGGGAGAGGCTTTACAGTGCCCTACACTACTGGAAAATGGATTTGGTGCCCACCGGATTGAGGGAATTGGTGACAAACACGTTCCCTGGATTCACAACGTTAAGAATACAGATATGGTAATGGCCATCGACGATAACACAGTTGTGAACTTATCCCGATTGTTTAATGAAACCGAAGGTCGGAAATACCTGGTGGCGCAGGGTGTTCCGGAGGATCTTGTAGGCAGATTGGATTTGCTGGGCTTCTCAAGCATCGCCAATACTGTGATGGCGATCAAGATGGCTAAGTATTATGAAATGGACAGCAATGATGTGATCCTGACTGTCTGGACCGACTCGATGGAATTGTATGGAAGTAGGCTTAAGGAGATGCACAAAGAAATCGGGGAATATACCGAAATCGATGCTGCTCGAACCCATGCCCGGTACCTGGAAGGACTTACACCCAATTTCCTCCAGGATCTAACCTATCAGGATCAACGCCGGGTCCATAACCTGAAATACTTTACCTGGGTTGAGCAACAGGGAAAAACATACGAGGAAATTCAATCCCAATGGTATGATAAGGATTATTGGACCAATTTCCAAAACCAGATTCCCGAAATTGATGAACTCATTGTGGAGTTCAATGATAAAGTTGGATTGATTTAGCTTTTGACCAAAGGGCGAACCGTGATCTTTTTTGGGATCACGGTTCGTTATTTTAATAGGTATAATATTTGATAGGAGGGGGATTTCTGACACTATCCAGGTCTTCCTCAATATAATATCTCAGAAAACAGCTTCAAAGGGGGTGAATAAATGAGTATGTCGTATATGTCTCCATCAGCGTTAATCTTGGTGGCTATCATTCCTGCACCGGAGGATCTCCAGGTTGCTCGTGTACTTGGCTGGTACCGGATTCCTATCAGGACAGCTCCCAGGATATTAAATGTAGACTACCTGGCTTTTTATCAACCGGCTTCCTTTACTGATCGGAAATGGAGGGTCGAATATCTAGCGCCGGTCCTGGGACATGAGCTGGCTACCCGGATAGAGCTTTTAAGAGAGGAAAATGATCACCCACGGGCAGATGAAGAGTATTTTAAGATACAACTGGGACCTATCCAGCAGTTGGTCCATCCGATTATGGCAGGGGAGTGGAAACGCTTTACATTTTTATATACAACGGGAGAATATTTCCGACGGGCAAAAGAACTAACTGAATTAACGGTTCGCCCGGGGGAAAGGAGAAGATTGTGGAAGGCTTTAAGAGAGCGCGGAAGCCAAATTCCTGCCTACCGGGCAGAGCAGGAGAATCCGGACGACCTCTCCCTTAAGGTCCTTTCAGCTTTGCTTGGCATCCTGGGTTCACCAGATTCTGGTTCAGTGCCTTGAATATTAAGATTTACCGCCATTTCTCCCAGAAAATGATTACCTTTCCTTTGTTGGTTTCCAACCCAGATTTGTTACCTGGGGGAGAGTTTAGTATTTGGATAAGGGAAAGAGGTCTGCGGTATAATTTTCCCTGAGTAAAAAATCCCTTTTTATTAATCCCGGAAGGTGGAGAAAGGATGAAAGTATGACCACAACCCTTATTAAGAATGGAACCTTAATCACAGCAGATCAAACCCTTGAGGCGGATATTTTACTTGAGGAAGGAAAAATAACCCTCATCGGACCGGATCTTGCCCGGGAAGGGGCAAAAATTGTGGATGCAGCCGGGAAATATATTCTGCCGGGAGGTATCGACCCCCACGTTCACCTAGATCTGGCAATGTTTGATACAGTGTCTTCCGATGACCATTATACTGGTCATAAAGCAGCCGCATTTGGGGGAACTACAACCGTGATGGATTTTGTAGAAGACAAAGACCCTGATCTGCTAAAGAATGTGAAAGCCCTGCGTGAAAAAGCTGCTCCTAAGGCTGTCATTGATTACAGTTTTCATATTAATATCACAAAGTTCGATGATCGGGTTGCAGACCAGATCCCTGATTTAATCCAGGCAGGAGTGACTACTTTGAAGGTGTTTACAGCCTACAATAACCGCTTACGCCTGCAGGACGGTGAAATATTCCAATTGATGCTAATCGCTGCTGAACAAGGTTTACTGACCATGCTGCATGCGGAAAACGGAGACGTAATCGATATTCTGGTAGATGAAGCATTAAGAGCCGGGCACACTGAACCGATCTGGCATGCCTATACAAGGCCGGCTTGGGGTGCAGTAGAAGCTGTCTTGCGGGGGGCAGCATTGGCAGCTCAAGCTGATGCGCCATTATATGTTGTTCATATGAACACAGCTGGTGGGATTGATCAGCTTGCATATGCCAGGGAACAGGGGCTGAAGGTTATGGGCGAAACCTGCCCCCAGTATTTGTTTTTCACTGAAGAACATCTAAAACGAACTGACGGCGCTAAATGGATCTGTTCCCCGCCAATGCGGACTGAACTGGATAATAAGAGGATCTGGCAGGGTTTAGTGGATAATACGCTGCAAACCGTAGGCACCGACCACTGTCCTTTCTTTTATGATGGCAAAAAAGCAATCCTCTATGAAGGAAAGGAAGTGTTAATACCGGGAAAAGAACTGGGACAGGAAGATTTTACAAAAATCCCCAATGGCCTGCCTGGTGTGGAGGACAGGATGCCAGTCTTGTGGACAGAGGGTGTTGTAAAAGGCCATTTAACTCCTAATCAATTTGTCGCCTATACCAGCACCAACGCCGCCAAAATATTTGGACTCTATCCTCAAAAAGGCAGTCTTTCTCCGGGATCAGATGCAGATATCGTGATTTGGGATCCGGAAAAAAAGCTGAAATATGGTGTTGAGGTTGCTCATCAGCGGACGGACTACAACTTATATGAGGGTTGGGAACTTCAAGGTTACCCCGAGAAGGTTTACCTGCGGGGGGAGTGTATCGTGGATGGTGACGAATGGCTTGGTAAACGCGGCCAGGGTCAGTTTTTGATGCGTAAACCGCATGCAGAGGTAATATAGGAAAAGAGTAGAGAGGATACGGTTTCCTCCGAGGAAACCGGATCCTTTGACATTTTATGGGGGCAATTGAAATGACTAAGATTTCCTTAAATTATGGTGAGTATTATCATATATACAACAGGGGGAATAACAAGGAAGCATTATTCAAGGAAGACCGTAACTACCTTTATTTTGTAGATCTATATAGTAAGTATGTCTATCCGATCGCAGACTTATATGCTTACTGTCTTCTACCAACTCATTTTCATTTCCTTCTGAGAATTAAAGATCTGGAAGATATTGAAGGTTCATATCAAACGGAAGGGCATATCTGGCGGCAGGTAAGAACATTTCTTGGAACCTATTCAAAAGCGATCAACAAAGCTTATCATAGGTCTGGTCATTTATTTGAGGGTAGATATTCCCGAAAGATTGTGCAACAAGATGATTATTTTTTTCAATTAATTATATACATTCATCAAAATCCTCAGAAACATGGCATTGTTTCCGATTTTCGGATCTGGCCTTTCTCGTCTTATCAGGTATATAAACGCAAAGACACAAGGTCGATTATTACAAAAGAAGTATTTTCTGATTATTGCTTATACAATACAATAATGGATACGCATACGAAATACGTTTCTCTTGAAAATAATATCGATTATGGTTAGATAAGGAAACGGTTTCCTGAAAGGAAGCCGTTTCCAAAGGAACCTCCAAGGATTAATTATCCAAATATGCCATGGAAAACTTACAAGTCAACGATTTCCTTTTTGAGTGGGGTACCCGGACTTATGTTATGGGTATCCTCAATCTTACTCCAGATAGTTTTTCCGGGGATGGTCTGGCTGAAAAGGGTCAGGAGGTTGCCTTCCGACAGGCTGAGATTTTTGTGCGGGCAGGCGTAGATATTCTTGATGTCGGTGGTGAAAGCACTCGTCCCGGTGCAGCGCCAGTATCTACTCAGGAAGAAATGGACCGGGTTCTTCCCTTCATCAGCCAATTGGCTGGCGAGTTTGATACATTAATCTCCATTGATACTTACAAATCAGAAGTTGCGAAAGCAGCCCTGAAAGAAGGAGCAAATATCCTGAACGATGTCTGGGGGCTACGTGCGGATCCAGCCTTGGGAGAAATCGCCGCCACAGCCGGCGTACCGGTTATCTTGATGCACAACCGCAGCAATCCCAACAACGCCGCTGTGAAAGAGCAGTTGGGGGGGAGGTATATTGGTGTTGAGTATGCTGATTTACTAGAAGATGTAAAGACCGAACTACTGGAAAGCATCTCTCTAGCTCATAAAGCAGGTATCACTGACCAGAATATCATCCTCGATCCAGGGATTGGTTTTGGTAAAACAGTTCCGCAAAACCTGGAACTGCTGAACCGGGTGGATGAAATCCGAGCACTGGGATATCCAATTTTGCTTGGTCCGTCACGGAAATCTTTTATCGGATATACACTGGATTTACCTCCTGATGACAGGATTGAAGGGACAGCAGCCACAGTTGCGGTTGGGATAGTCCGTGGTGCAGATATTATTCGGGTTCATGATGTGTCGGAGATGATCAGGGTTTGCCGAATGACTGATGCTTTAATCAGGAGAAAGTAACATGTAGCAAATGACCTG
>JAUWCZ010000117.1 GCA_030609055.1 Chloroflexota bacterium
GGGGATCCTGGTCCGCCCACAGCAGCAGCACAGTCCAGCCCAACATTAAAGCAGCACCCATGCCCATGGCGTAGCGGTAGGCAGGTTCCGGTGTAAATTCCGGGAAACCAAATACTATTCTGGCATATCTTGGAAATAACATCGGAATGGTTGCGAATCCATCAATGACCGCGCCGATCCAGTATGAAACCCGCAGCCAGAATACCGCGTTTTGTTTGTTCATTCTCTCTCCTCAAACAGACGAACCATGTCAAGACAAGCCTGGTAAAGGGCCCGTAAATCCTGATACTGGTCTTTTGGCGGGGTGGTATGGGCAGTTTCAACTGTCAGGATAACCCCGATTGCCAGAAGTACAGAAACTCCTATCATAGATTTCCCCTTCTGTAGTTGAGTTTGCTACCTGCTATTATTATAGTCCCTGCCTATTGGTTACTAGCTGGCTAATAATATATGTAAAGAGGTCAAAAAAGTTCCTCGACAAAATCTGAATCAACTTTCCGGTCTATTGGAAGCTCAGGAGATATTGAAAACTACTACTTATCAACTGGAGCTATTGGTACTGCAGGATGCGATTCTGAAGGGACCACATCCGGTGGTATAAACCAGCCATATTAATCAGCTCATCCTCGGTGCCCCGCTCCACTATCCGTCCCTGGTGAAGAACCAGGATTTGGTCTACATTCGCTAAGCCAACCAGGCGGTGGGTTATCAGTAGGGCGGTCTTGGACTTCATAATCTCGAACAATGTTTCCAGCAATGCCCGTTCGGTGAGGGGATCGAGGTTTGCTGTGGGTTCATCCAGCAATAATATCGGCGCGTCTTTGAGCACTGCCCGGGCAATCAGGACTCGCTGCCGCTCTCCCGCGCTTAACCGCCCTCCGCGCTCACCGATAATCGTGTTATATCCTTCCGCGAGGGACTGAATCAACCCATCGATCCTGGCTATCCGGGCAGCTGCTATAATTTCAGTTTCAGTGGCATCCGGTTTTCCAAGAGCGATATTCGCCCGGACGGAATCGTGGAACAGATATCCATTCTGCGAAACCACGCTGATGCCCCGGCGGACCTCCTCCTGTGTTAGCGAACGCAGCGGTATTTTCTCGGATCCCAGGCTAAGCTTTCCCTGGGTTTCCTCCCAGAAACGCAGCAGCAGGTTGGTCAGGGTCGACTTTCCGCCGCCGCTGGGACCAACTACCGCCAGGGTTTCCCCTTCATTCAGCTGAAAGCTGATCCCTTCCAGGGCTGGCAGATTGCCCCCGGGATAATAAAAGGTCAGGTCTTCTACTGTTAGTGCACTACGAACCGGGAATGCTGTTGGCTCTACAGGGTCAACCACTTCCGGTTCCGCATCAACAACCTCAAATAAACGAACACCAGCACCCAGTGAACTGGATAGGGTTTCCATTGCCTGGGGCAGCGGTTGGATCGCTTCAAATGATGCCAGTGTCAGCAGAGCCAGGGCGGCTAACATCACCCCGGGGATTTCGCCCGCTTGGATAATAGGGATCGCTATTATCAATACCAACCACATAGTCAGGTTGCTGAGCAGGACTGTAAATCCTGCATTGAGACCGCTTATTCGTGCCAACTGCAGCTGGGCAGCATTGTAGCGCCGGCTGACCTCTCCCAGCTGTCCTTGTTTATTCTCCACCCCCCCGAAGATCAATAAATCTGGCAATCCCTGGAGGTAATTTACCAGTCCCACTGCCAGCTGGGAGCGCTCCTGGACCAGAGAATTCCCGGGTTCATGGGCTAAAATCCGCACCAGAAAGGGAAGGATCAAACCACCAACGGTGAAAAATCCTCCCAACAACCAGCCAAATGTGGGATGATATCCACTTAAGAATAAACCGGTGGTCAAACCGACGAGAATTGCCACCAGGGGTGGGGAAGCGGAGCGGACGTAAAAATCTTCCAGGGATTTGATATCCGAGATGATCCGGCTCAACAGATCACCGGCGCGATAGCTAAGCACCCGGGCGGGTGCCAGTGGTTCCAGGGATTCGTAAAACCAAACCCGTAACCGGGTGAGAATCTTAAATGTCAGATCATGTGATACCAGACGCTCCAGGTAGCGGCTGACGCCGCGCAGGATGCCGAAGAACCGCACCCCAACAATAGCCACTTGCAGCGTAGCAATGGAAGGGTGCAGGGCTGCAGTAGAAATCAACCAGGCGGACGCTCCCATCAGTCCGATGTTGGAGCCAATTGTTAGAAATCCCAGCAGGGCAGAGAGCAGCACCTGTCCCCAATATTTGCGGAAGAAACCTAATAATCGGGTTAAGGTTGATACTTGTGATAAGGGAGGAGATTGAGGTGGGGGGAGGGGAAGACTGGGAGACGAGGAGTGGTAGTCAGTAATATCGTCCGCTGATAGAATTACTTCTTCTATTTCTGTTGATGAAACTTCATTTACTCCGCCGGTGTATGCCTGGACCAGATCCCTGTAGATGCCGTCTTTTTTGAAGAGCTCTTGATGAGTGCCTTCTTCAACGATGGCGCCTTCTTGCAGGACCAGGATCCGGTCCGCCTGGTAGACTGTGTTGAGCCGGTGGGCGATGGTGATCACTGTCCGCCCGGTCATCAACTTTCGGGTGGCGTCCGCCAATTGGGATTCTGTTATCGGATCAAGCTGGGAGGTGGGTTCATCCATCAAGAGGATCGGGGCGTCTTTCAAAAAAGCGCGTGCGAGCGCAAGGCGCTGTGCCTGCCCGCCGGAGAGGCGGGCCCCACCTTCGCCGATTAAGGTCTCGTACCCATCAGGTAGAGAGTCGATAAACCCGGCGAGGTGGGCAGCGGAAGCCGCTGAAGCCACAGCGCCATGGTCCACCTCCGGTCGCGCCAACCGGAGATTGGCAGCAATCGTATCCTGAAAGAGGGTTGGCTCTTGCGGGACCCAGGCGATACTCTCCCGCCATTTTTTAAGATCTCCTTCTCCCAGGACATGCCTGTTGACCCGGATTTCCCCTTCACCGGGCGGGAAAAAACCCAGGATCAGGTTGGCCAAAGTGCTTTTTCCAGCACCGCTTTCTCCTACCAGTGCGATCTGTTCGCCCTGGTTGATCTTCAAAGACACATCCTTGAGAGCGGGATGATCCTCTCCCGGATAGGTAAAGCTGACCTGATCAAGGGAGAGTGTTTTCATGGGCAGGGTGAGGGCATTTTCATCAGCAGGTGGGGATGTTTTCCCCGCCAGCGGTATTGTGTCTAGGATTTCAAAGATCCGTTCCGCTGCGCTTTGTCCCTCCATCCCGGCGTGAAATCTTAAACCCAGTAACCGGAGCGGGATATAAAATTCCGGAGCGATCATCAGGAGGAAAATAGCCTGCTCAAAGGAGATCCGGAAATACAGCAGCCGCAGGCCGATTTCCACTGCTACTACCGCTGTACTGAGGGTAGCCAGCAGCTCTAATGCCAGAGCGGAAAGAAAGGTTACTTGGAGGACCTTCATAGTGGTCTTCCGGTACTGATCGCTGGTTTCTCTAATCCGCTCTGCATGGGCTTGGGACCTATTAAATAATTTCAGCGTAGTTAACCCCTGCAGACTGTCCAGAAATTGCGCCGCCAGACGGCCGAGGGTTTGATACTGCCGGTCGGTTATTATCTGGGCATTTTTTCCAATCAGGTACATGAAGAAAGGGATCAAGGGCGCGGTAATCAGCAGCACCAGGCCTGAGAGAAGGTCCATCGGAAATACGAAAAACAGGATCGTCAGGGGGACCAGGGCGGAGAGAACCAGCTGGGGCAGGTACTGGCTGAAATAGGAGTCCAGAGATTCCACACCCTCCACTAAGGTAGCGCTGATTTCCCCACTTTGCTCCTGTCGTAGATAGGCGGGTCCCAAATCTTCCAGTTGATTTAGCAGCAACCGCCTGACATGTTCCTTGACCTGCACAGCGATGGTTTTTGCGCTGATGGTGCTCAACCAGGCCAGCAGTCCCCGCAGGCTGAAAAAAACCAGAGTAAGCTGTAAAAGCCCAATTACATCTGCGAGCCCTTTTTGATCCAGAAAAACCCGGCTAACAATCCGACTGACAAAATGTGCCTGACCAATTGTAAAAAGCCCGGAAATGAATCCCAGGCTGATAGTCAGCCCCAGCCAGAGGCGGCTTTTTTGTGCCAGACGAAGAAGACGGGAATCGGGAAACATAAGAAACTTTGAAATGGTCTTCCTTATAGTATCACAGTCATCTTCAATCAGCTCATTTCCGGATTCTTGCCTTTGGCTCGAGATGAGAGGGAATCGTGCTATACTTTTTTCAGGCCAAATCCAATAATTAATCAGGAGACAACGGCATGCCGAATGAAGCCCGATATCTAATTTTGCTAGGACCACCGATGTCAGGTAAAGGCACCCAGGCAGCCCGATTAACCCAGCTTCTAGGGATTCCCCAGGTCGCTTCTGGAGATCTTTTCCGTGAGAATATAAAGGACGAAACTAACCTGGGGCTGGAAGCAAAAACATATATTGATCGGGGAGACCTGGTGCCGGATGAAGTCACCATTGGCATGGT
>JAUWCZ010000092.1 GCA_030609055.1 Chloroflexota bacterium
GGGATCGGCTGCTTGACCGAATAGGATGTCACTGTTAATACACTGGCCTGGCTGGATTCTTTGAGGTATGGCAGAGCTGCTTTAATTAGGCGGACATGACTCATAAAGGACAGATCGATCGCCCTTTGCCAGGTGCTCTCATCAATGGAATCAAATTTTCCAGATGGTGGACCGCCGGAATTCGTAATCAACAGATCCAACCCACCCAGGATTTCAACCGCTCCTTTTATCAGTTTCTCAGGCTGACTGGGGTCTGCTGCATCACCCACAACAAAAGATACCTTACCCCCAGTTTTTTTTGTGATTTGTGAGGATGCTTTTTCAAGGTTAACAACATCCCTGCCGTTCAGGACAACCAGGCAGCCTTCTTCCGCCAAAATCCTGGCAGCTGCATATCCTAATCCACGGCTTGATCCAGCCACAAAAGCTTTTTTCCCTGCTAGTTCTAGATCCATATTGAACCTCCTCAGAATAATTCAATTCTTTCCTGAATGATGTAAAACTGGGGATAGTGATTTTCCACCCAGGTAATGATTTTTTGCAAACTCCGCTGGGTGTGCTTTCCTTCATTACTTAAATAAGAACAACCGATCAAGGTTTCATGCCATTGATCCTGGTAATCCAATTCTGCCACTGAAACATTAAATTCCCGCTGCAGCCGAGAGATTAATGGTTTTATCTGCCTTCGTTTATCCTTAAGAGATGCACAGGCAGGAATCTTCAGGTGGAGTGTTAGTAAACCAATTACCATTGATGATTATCCCGGGACAACTTTAGATGATTTTATTGTCCAATTTAATTTACCGTATTGAGTTGCAGCCAGGTGTTCCGCTTGGTTCATTTCTGAACTGGTCAACTCACCCCTCTCAAATTCTATATTCAATGTACTCTCAAATCCAGAATGAAACGCCTGTGCAGTTTCTTCCCAGGAAATCGAACGTCCAAGAACTGACTCCACTGTTGTTGCTTTTTGAAGCAGGGTTTTGGCGGCTTGTTCCCTTTGGGCGGATGTTGGATATTTAAGAACTTCAGTAATGCGTGTTAAATCTCCCCCTAGTGGAAGGGTTCCATGCTGCAGTATGCCCTCTTTTTTTCGAGCTTGGGCACTACCGATAATTTTTTTCCCATTCACAGTTATTTCAAACCAGGATGGATTTTCAAAACATACTGGCTGATCCTCGGCTGCGGCATCCTTTCTTCTATGTACCTGAATCGGAAGTCCTAAAAGATTCAGCGATTCGCAAAGAGCAATGGATAACCGTTGGTAGCTTTTTAACACTCCGTCTTTTAATCGCGGATCTGATTTGAGTCCAATAACCGCGTAGGTCAATTCATCTGTATGCAGGATTGCTCGTCCCCCAGTGGGCCTGCGAACCACATCCCACTTCCTAGAATTCAAGCGCGGAAAATTAATATCCGAGATAGGCTGTATGTAACCGAGTGAGATACAGGGAGGGTTCCAACGATACAGGCGGAGGGTAGGGGGCACTTCTCCACGTTGTACAGCCCCAAGAATAGCTGAATCAACAGCCATATTTAATGCTCCGGGAAGCGGCTCGGAATAAATAATCCGCCACTGAGATTTCGGATAGGAAACTGGTGAATTTTCCATACAGAGAATTATAGCTCATCAAGAAAAAATGACCTGGATAAAGATTTATTTTAGTCAAAATACGGGGTGGCGAGCCCATCCGGTGGTAAAAAGCCATCCAAAATCACAAGTTTTACGCTTTGATAACTTTGGTTCACGAAAAAGAAACCCATTCAAAATGACCGAAAACTACGCGAAAAACAACCCAAGTGGGAGAAATTACCCATTTTTTGCATATTTTTAACTAAAAACAGTACTTTTCAGTGGTTTTCTGCTTGCAAAATGGGACACTTTCATATATACTGTGGGTAAATTGTGGGTAAAAGTGGTAAATAGTGGTTCGCCGGGAAACCGGCGATCCGCCTTTAAGGCGGTAACAGAACATATGTTCTTAGGACAGTATCGGCATTCCCTGGATGATAAAGGCAGAATGATTGTACCAGCCAGATTCCGCGATCTCCTGGATGGAACAATCTATCTCACGCAAGGTTTTGATCATAACTTGCGTGTATTGCCGGAAGCTGCATTTGTATCGATCTATGAACGTGTAACTGAGATGAGTTCTACAAATCCCACAGCCCGTCAACTGCGCCGGTTAATCTTTTCCACAGCCCAGCAGGTCGATATTGACGGTAACGGGAGGATCCTGATTCCCAAATATCTGCGGGAAGTTGCCCGTTTATCCACGGAAGCAATTATTGTTGGTGTCGGAGAAGCGCTGGAAATCTGGTCACCGGAGGCCTGGGAAACCCAAAACCGGCTCCTACAAGATGCAGATTCAAACGCTGAACGGTTTGCTGCCTTAGATATTTAGGTGTTGTGCTTATGCAGCATGTTCCAGTGCTATTCCACGAGGTGATTGATACTTTAGATCCTACCTCTGGCGGGGTTTATGTTGATGGGACAGTAGGAGCGGGTGGACATGCCCGCGGAATAATAGAGGCTAGTTCGCCGAGAGGAAAACTACTAGGGTTGGACCGTGACCCGGCTACCCTTGAAATAGCCGGAAAACAATTGGCTGAATTTGGAAACCGGGTTGTCCTGGTTCAAAGTTCATATACTAGACTGATCCCGCACCTTAACAACCTGAATTGGAAAACCGTTGATGGCATCCTGCTTGATTTAGGGCTTTCCTCCATGCAGCTTGATAACCCGGAGAGAGGATTTTCATTCCGAGCCGCTGGTCCCTTAGATATGCGGTTTGATCCTACACAACCTGGTACTGCTGCTGATCTAATTAACCATTCCTCAAAAACAGATTTGGCGAATTTGATCTTTCGGTATGGTGAGGAAAGATATTCCAGAAGAATAGCAGATGCGATCATTGCTAACCGCCCTCTTGAAGACACACAGGAGTTAGCGGACATCATTAACCGCACGATAGGAAAAACACCCTCCGGAATCCATCCTGCAACGCGAACCTTCCAGGCGCTGAGAATTGCCGTAAATCATGAACTGGAAGCTCTTGAAGCTTTCTTGCCTTTAGCGCTGGATATACTGAACCCAGGAGGGCGGTTGGCAATCATTGCTTTCCATTCCTTAGAAGATCGGATTGTAAAACATTTTTTCCGGAAGGAAAGCAGGGATTGTATCTGTCCCACTGATATTCCTCACTGCGTTTGCGACCATATTGCTCGAGTAAAGCAAATTACCCGGCGTCCGATACGGCCTAGTGAGAAAGAAACCTTGACGAATCCCCGTGCACGCAGCGCAAAACTGCGTGTAGTAGAAAAAATTTAAGAAAAGTATGGCACAAGGCTTGCAATTAATTAAAGGATACTAACAGATCACAATCAGCGTAGATTCATCGAGACATTACTATGGCAGAATCCTTAATCCAAGCCTATTCAAATTCTCCCCGACGCCAAAAACTCCAGATCATCGGTAGTATTTTCATGGCAATTGTCATTGCGGCTGTTTTATTGATCCTTTATTTGGTGGTCTCAGCCCGTGTGGTCTCGGTGGGCAGACAGCTGCAGCAAGCAAAAGATGAGATAGACCAGATGGTTTACCTCAGTGTCAACTACAGAAACCAAATCTCCTATTTATCAAGGTTTGAGTTGATGGAAGAGAAAGCCAAAGAATTGGGATTCCGTCCTCCTTATCCCGGGGAAGTTTTTTATGTTCCGGTGACCGGTTTTGATTATCAAATTCAACCCCATGTTGAATCGGTTGAGGACGCTAGACCAGCAGTGATCAATGTCAATTTGGTTGAATACCATGAAACTCTGATCGACTGGATTGGCTCACAGTTATCGATTTTCCTTCGTCCATTTGAGGGATTATGACCGAAAAAATCACCTACAACTGGCGTTATATAACGATCGCGGTTTTCTTTTCATTTTTTGCGTTGGCAATCATGGGTCAGATGGTTCGGATTCAGCTAACTGTAAATACAAGTGAATTGCCGGTACCGGGATTATTGGGTCAGTGGGAGAAAGCCGCTTCCCGTCGGGGTTTAATCTTAGACCGAAACGGACATGTGCTAGCAGGCAATCAGACGGTTTATGCTGTTGATATCAATTTCGAGGAGTTTTATCAAGAAGGTGAAATTGAAGAAGTAAAGATCCTGGCTGAAATAGCCATTGAAGTATTTGGGATTAATAATCGACATCTGCTGGAGTTCCTAAAGCAGGAACCCCGGCCGCTTACAAAAAATATTACTGTAGAGAGATTCGCAACACAGGAGAAATTACTGGAATTTTTGTTTCGGGTGGAGAATTATTACCAGAATATGCCGCCTGAACCGCTGGATGAAAATAGTGGCGAGGACCCATTGATACCACTTCCGGAAAACTTAGAGGTGATTGACTGTAATCATTTAATCCGGGTAAGTTGTACTCCCCACTTAATCCGAAGTTACCCGGAGAACATGTTGGCCTCGAATATTATCGGATTTGTGATGAGAGATACAAAACAAGGACAACTCGGTATTGAAGAGAAATATGATTCAACTCTCTTCGGTAATGATCGAACCTTATGGGCCTTATGGGATCCCCATAAGGCTGATCAAGCCCCTGACCCGGATCATGGTGCAAATATTATCCTTACCATTGATAGTGTCCTCCAGGCGGATGTGGAGCAAATCCTTGACAGGCACATTAAAAAAACCGGGGCATTGGCCGGGTCTGTTATTGTTATGGATCCAAGGACTGGCGAGATCCTTGCTATGGCATCCTCACCCAGAGCAGATATTAATAAGTACTGGTCAGATGACTACATCAATATCATCAACAACCATGAAAATGTATTCAATTACGCCATCAAAGCCTATGAACCTGGATCAGTCGTCAAAGTGCTGACAATGGCAGCTGCCCTGGATGCTGGTGTTGTTGAACCGGACACCGAATTTATTGACGAAGGAAAGATTGAAATCGGCGGTGTCACCATCCGCAACTGGAATAAAAAGCCCTGGGGTCCCCAAACGATGACTACCTGTTTGCAAAACTCCTTAAATGTTTGCCTAGCCTGGGTGGCTACACAGTTGGAATCAGAACAGTTTTATGCCTACTTCCAGGATTTTGGTTTTGGGCAGCTCACAGGGATCGAATTATCCGGAGAAGCTCCTGGATTAGTGAAGAGTCACTGGAGTCCGGATTATACCCGCTCAGAACTGGGAACAAATGCTTTTGGCCAGGGTATCGAGATCACACCGATACAAATGGTGAAAGCAATTTCTGCTATCGCCAATCAAGGGGAGATGATTGCCCCGAGAATCATTCATTCCATCGTAGATGATGGTTACCGGTACACACCACCAAAAACTGTGGTCGGGCATCCTATCTCCGCTGAAACAGCGGATACTTTAACAGATATGCTGGAGGAGTCGCTTCAAAATGAATCCTCTCTAGCGCTGGTACCTGGATATAGTTTGGCGGGGAAAACAGGTACCGCGGAAATTTATGTCCCGGGACAGGGATACAAAAGTTCAGCGACAAACACCTCATTTGTTGGCTGGGGACCTACAGACGATCCCCAATTTCTTGTCTACGTCTGGATCTCAAAGCCCTCGGCATCCATCTGGGGCTCTGAAATCGCAGCGCCGGTATTTAAAAAAGTAGTGGAGCGCCTGGTAATTCATTTAGGGATTCCGCCGGATGCAGTCAGAATGACGCTGCAGGATTAAAAAATATGATTACTCTGGGTGTTGTATTTGAAGCGTTAGTAGGGAAGGCACCAGATTGGGCTGACCAGATCATTGCCGATGTGGGCATCGATTCCCGAACCATGATTCCGGGTGCCTTATTTGTGGCAATTCCAGGTGAATCTGTGGATGGCCATGATTTTCTGGAGGAAGCATTCTCAAAGGGAGCTTCTTACGCTTTGATTGAGCATCCTGTTTCCCCCGATATCCGGGTGGTTGATTTAAGGTCAGGTTCTAAACAGGATTTCAGCTCCGAGGTTGAAGTTCCTTTTTGCCTCCTGGTAGAAAACTCTATTGAAGCTCTCCAAAAAGTCGCCGATGTTTGGCGACGGAGATTAAATGTCAGGGTGATCGGGATTACTGGTAGTGTGGGGAAGTCAACCACCAAAGAGCTAGTTACAACTGTACTGAAACAGCGCTACAGGACACTTAAGAATCCTGGAAACTTAAATAATGAGATTGGTTTACCGATGACCCTTTGGCGTCTAAGTGAAGGTCATGATCGGGCAGTGCTAGAGATGGGTTTTTTTGTTCCGGGAGAAATCAAGTTCCTGTGTGATTTGGCAAAGCCCGTAGTGGGTGTATTAACAAATATCGGGACTGTTCATGCTGAACGGGCAGGGTCAAAGGATGAAATCGCGCGAGGAAAAGCGGAATTGGTTCAGTCTCTGCCTGCCGCTCCAGATGGAGTTGCGATCCTAAATTATGATGATGAGTTGGTCCGGGCTATGGCGGATCAAACTGATGCCAGGATTTTTTATTACGGATTGAGCTCGGAGGCAGATCTCTGGGCGGATCAAGTTGAAGGCCTTGGTTTGGATGGAATTAAATTCCGCCTCCATTATCAAAATGAAAGCATTCATTTGAAGGTTCCACTGATTGGGAGACATTCAGTCCACACGGTACTGCGGGCAGCCGCAGTGGGCATTGTTGAAGGTTTAACTTGGGAGGAAATCATCCGTGGTCTCCGGGCCGGGCATACACAATTGCGATTGGTAGCAGTCAGAGTAGCCTGTGGAGCACTGATCCTCGATGATACATACAATGCATCTCCCAAATCCATGTTAGCCGATTTGAATCTGCTAGATGAGATGGAAGGGCGGAAAGTTGCCGTTCTGGGGGATATGCTTGAATTAGGCCGATATGAAGCTCAGGGACATCAGAAAGTAGGGATTCGAGCAGCCGAGGTGGCGGATATTATTATCACCGTAGGAAAGCTGGCAGAGATGATCGCCCAGGGGGCAGCAGATACGGGATTTAAAAAGGAAGCAATATATTCATTCGCGGATAGTGCGGGAGCAGTTGAGTTTTTGAGTCAGTTTCTCACTGAAAACGATGTGGTCCTAATTAAGGGATCTAGGAGTATGCGAATGGATGAAATTGTAACCTCCCTGGAGGTTTCGCCATGACACAAACCTCTATGGCATTGGCATTATCGGGTTTTAGTTTTCTCCTGACAGTAATTTGGGGTCAACCCCTACTGCGGATTTTGAAGCAATTAAAAATAGGGGAAAACATCCGGATTGAAGGACCAATAAGCCATTTTGCCAAGTTAGGAACACCCACAATGGGCGGAGTATTAATTCTCTTCCCAGTAGCTTTGTTGACAGTTTTGTTTAATGCAGTGAAGGTGCTGGGTGTTTCAGTATTTGGGAATTCCGTTCTTGTCCCGTTGATAGTCTTTGTCACCTATGCTCTGATTGGATCGGTTGATGATTGGATCAGTCTTCGTGGGCACCGGGCAGGGGATGGATTATCCCCGCTGGTGAAATTGATCCTTCAACTAGTAGTGGCAATGGGGACTGTATTTGTTCTGCGTTATGTCCTGGATGTTCCCGTGTTATACCTTCCTGGTTTAGATTTTGAGATCC
>JAUWCZ010000118.1 GCA_030609055.1 Chloroflexota bacterium
CTAGCTCCAGCTATCGTTGATATGGCAACTGTTGTTGCAGGCACTGAAAAAGAAAGGCGGTTAAGACCTCCTGTTTGTGCCAATATATGCACGATTGCTCCTTTTGCTCAGCACGCCCATGGGATAGAAACAGCCTTGATATATGCCGAAGCTGGTATCCCAATCAGTTTTATGGCCATGCCCACGATGGGATCAACTGCCCCTGCGTCTGTTCTGGGGGCAATCGTTCAAGGGGACGCCGAATCCGTAAGTGCGATGGTTTTAATGCAGTTAGCCTACCCGGGTACCCCTGTATTTCATTCTATCATCACGTCGCTGATGAATCCCCGTACTGGTGGATATATTGGTGATATGCCATTGCCGGTAAGATATATTGCTGTTCAAATGGCCCATGCCTGGGATGTACCCAGCCTAGGAGGAGGTTCTTTCAGCAGCGAT
The DNA here is from genome assembly GCA_030609055.1 of Chloroflexota bacterium. GTDB lineage: Bacteria > Chloroflexota > Anaerolineae > Anaerolineales > UBA11858 > B10-G9. The sequence continues at coordinate 439 of JAUWCZ010000118.1, forward strand.
GCCCCGGATATTGGTTGGCAATCTGCTTTTCAGGCTGGTTTTGGGGGTTCACAGATACCCCTGGCCGGGGGGGATTTATGCGGCTATCTGGGATTGATGAATTCATCCATGATCCTCTATCCAGAACAGATCATGCTTGACGCTGAGATTGCCTTAAACATCTATGAAACCTATAAGGCATTTGAATTTGAGGATCTGGACGTTAACCTGGATGTGATAAAAGAAGTTGGTCCCCAGGGGCATTTCCTGCGCCAGAAACACACCCGAACCCACATGCGTGATTTTCATTATTCACCCTTCTTCCATCAACTTGATCAGGAAGGAAATCCGAGGGATTCCCGGGAGATCGCCCTGGAGAATTTTAAGGAACTGGAGAAAAATCACCATCCCGAGCCGCTGCCTGAGAGCTCTTTGAAGGAAATGGATAAGATCCTGGCAGTCGCAGATCGAACTGCATCTAACTTAGGGAGTTAATATGACCGAGCAAAAAACAACCGATAAGAAAAACCTGCCCAAGAAAGCAAAAGTCGTGATCATTGGAGGTGGTGTGATTGGCTGCAGTACCGCCTATCATCTGGCAAAACTTGGATGGAAAGACATTGTTCTCTTTGAACGCGCCCAACTGACTTCGGGAACAACCTGGCATGCAGCTGGTTTGATCGAGGCGAATGGATTCTTTAGCGCTTCAGATTTGGATATGGCCCAGTATACCCTTGATCTTTTTAGTAAGCTTGAAGAGGAAACCGGTATGGCAACTGGTTACAAGGGAGTGGGCATGATTACATTGGCTTCAACTCCCGACAGATTGGAAGAGCTTCGGAGAATAGCAGCGTTTAACCGCTTATTTGGTGTGGATGTTGAAGAGTTAACCCCGCAGCAGGTTAAAGAGAAATGGCCTCTGGCAGAGATTGGTGATGTTCTGGCTGGATTTTACGCACCCGGGGATGGACGGGTCAATCCTGTTGATGTGACTATGGCCCTTGCCAAAGGTGCCAGGAATGGGGGTGTTAAGATATTTGAAAATACACTAGTGACGGGGTTTAAGAAAGATGGCCACCGGATCACAGGAGTGATCACCGATCAAGGTGAAACCGCAGTTGAGTATGTTGTTAATTGTGCTGGTATGTGGGCCAACAAGGTGGGAGAGCTGGCGGGAGTTAATGTTCCCCTGCAGCCCACCGAACATTATTACCTGATCACGGAATCAATCGAGGGAGTGGATTCAAAATTACCTGTTCTGGTTGATTTTGATAAGTATGCCTATTATCGCGAGGAAGTTGGTGGGATCTTATTTGGTATTTTTGAGCCTGTGTCAGCTCCTTGGGCAAAGGATGGTATTCCTGATAATTTCACATTTGGTGAGATCAAACCCGATTGGGACCGGATGATGCCATATATTGAAGAAGCCATGAAGCGGATTCCAGTTTTGGAGAATGCCGGAATCCACAAGTTCTTCTGCGGCCCCGAGAGCTTTACTCCTGATTTGGGACCCATGATGGGCTTGGCACCAGAGCTGGATAACTTTTATGTCGCTGCAGGATTCAACTCCCTTGGCATACTCTTGGGTGGGGGGGTAGGAAAAGTGATGGCGAAGTGGATTGTTGACGGAATCCCTGATGTTGATATCACTGAGCTGGATATTGCCAGGATGCTGCCTTTCCAAAATAATCCTGAATACTTAAACGACCGGGTAGTAGAAGTGTTAGGAGTTATGTTTGAAGATAATTATCCAAATAAACAGTACAAAAGAGCCCGCAATGCCCGCAAATCCGCATTCCACGATCGATTAGCTGAAGCTGGAGCATATTTTGGAGCCTACGCTGGTTGGGAATATCCTGATTGGTTTGCGCCCAAAGGTGTTGAACCAAAAGTTGAATATTCCTGGGGTCGGCAGAATTGGTTTGAGTATGCCGCTGAAGAACACCGGGCTGCCCGGGAAGATGTAACATTACTTGATTATTCTGTGATGGGGAAAATAATGGTTCAGGGCCGGGATGCTGAAAAATATCTTAATCCTATTTGTGCCAACAATATTGCTGTTCCTGTTGGTCGCTGTGTGTACACCCAATGGTTAAATGAAACCGGAACTCTAGAAGCGGATTTAACTGTTACCCGGTTAGCGGAGGATCAATTCCTGATCCTGACCGCGGATGGGACTATGACGGCTGTGTTGGCCTGGCTGCGTCGGCATATACCGCCAGAAGCTCACACTTTTGTAACCAACATTACCTCTGCCTACAGTGTATTGAACGTCCAGGGACCAAAATCACGTGACCTTCTCAGCAGTCTGACCCATGCAGATATGTCCAATGCTGCTTTCCCTTTCCTCACCATGCAGGAGATTGATATTGGATATGCTCCTGTAAAAGCTATTCGAGTGACTTATGTGGGTGAATTGGGTTGGGAACTTTATATTCCCACGGAATTTTCACTGCACGTCTTTGACAGGATTGTTGAGGTAGGAGGGGAGTTTGGACTAAAACATATTGGCTTGCAAGCCTTGGATTCCCTCCGCCTGGAAAAAGCCTATCGTGATTATGGTGGTGATATCGACAACACTGATACACCCCTGGAGGTTGGCCTGGGTCGTTTTGTCAAATTCGACAAACCTGGAGGTTTTATTGGACGGGACGCTCTCCTGAAGCTCAAGGAAAGGGGTTATTCCTACATGATGCCGCAGTTCCTGCTCAAGGACCCGGAACCGATGATGTATTACGGTGAGGTCATCTACCGGGATGGGGAGACAGTTGGATATATCATGGCCGGCGCCTATGGCCACACCCTGGGAGCCTCCGTTGGAGTTGGGCCGGTGGAAAATGAGGGAGGGATTGTAACTGCCGATTTCATTATGAGTGGAAAATATGAAATTGACATAGCCGGTTCCCGTTATCCCGCGGAAGTATCACTGCGCCCGATGTATGATCCTGGTCTTAAAAGAGTGCGCTGCTAATCCAGAATATTATCAAGATCATCATAGATACAAAAAGACCCTCATTTATGTGAGGGTCTTTTCATTACTTACTGCAATGTAGTTCAATCAGCTATCCAGACCAGATCTAATTCTTCTAATTTTCCCCGGGTGGGATTACCGCTCTCTTCATCCCATCCGGAGATTTCATAATATTTATCCATGGCTGTCTCTAATTCGGCCCGGTCCAGTTTCCAGCCATCACTCGCGCCGCCTTTGAGCGGTTTAAACAGTTTTTCTGGAACCAGATCATCTTTGCGATCAAAACCCTCCCGGGCATTGAAAGCCCGCATCATATTGATACGCCTTTCGCCCACTATTTCAATATCTGCGTAGGTGAAATCCTCCCAGCCGGTAACAGACCGGACAAGTTCCACAATATCATCAGGTCCGTAGAGCTGCCAGGCCGGTCCAAATACAAACTGGCACAGGTTCAGGCTGTCCATGGCGCTGTACAACCGTTGGGATGCAACTGTAAAACGGATTTTTTCAGCGGTGAGCGATCGTGGTTCTACTCCCTCACTGAAACCCAAAACAGCCAATCGCTCGGTGTAATACTCAAAATCATCTTCTATCGCTGGATCGTGTTCGTGGGATTGGTGATCAGCACCGAATGGATTCGTGGCGTAAATCACTGCCAATGATCTTTTGACGCGCGGCATATGGGCAGGTGCCTCTTGACCTTTAAACGTGATCAAATAAGATTCGGTACCACGACCAATCTTTTTTGCTGCGCGTTCTGACCCTTCTGCCAGGATATCTCCAAATCCCTCGCGTTTGGCAATTTTTTCTGTTAATTTAACCATTGACTCCGCATTCCCCCAGGTCAAATCAAGTCCATCCGTATCTTCGAGGGTGAGATCTCCATTATTAAATGCTTCAAACGCCCAAGATATTGTGGCTCCGCAGGATATTGTATCCATGCCGTATTTGTTGCATAGCTCATTGGCTTTACAGATAGCTGCCAGATCATCTATGGCACAGTAATTACCAAACGTAGATGTTGTTTCGTATTCCGGTCCGCCATAGTGAGGATCGACCTGAT
>JAUWCZ010000088.1 GCA_030609055.1 Chloroflexota bacterium
CCTGGATTTACTGCGCCGTATCTTTCCCTATTTAACCTGCAGCCGGACCATTACCGGTGAAGATCAGCGAGCATGTCTCTACTACGACATTCAACTCTGCACCGCGCCCTGCATCAGCCGGATCAACCAGGAAGATTATCGAGAGATGATCAAAGAATTAGGAGCGTTCCTGAATGGACGGACCGAATCCATCGTCTCCCGGCTCGAGGGGGAGATGAACCAAGCTTCTTCGGATATGAAGTACGAAAGGGCGGCCCAGATCCGCGATCAGCTGGATGCCATCCAGAGAATCGTAGAAGAACAACGAATTATCTCCACTGTATTTACTGATTCTGATGTGATTGCCATGGCCAGTCTGGAAAATAATGCCTGTGTGCAGGTCTTTTTCATTCGGGGTGGCAAACTGACCGGTCGGGAATATTTCCTGGTGGAGAACACCGACAAAACCGTCGATCAGGACTTGCTTTCAGAAGTGATTAAACAATTTTACGATCAGGCGCCCACTATTCCTCCTGAAATCCTTTTGCCGAGAGAAGTGGAAGAAGCTCAAATCATCCGCCAATGGTTAAAAAGCCAGCGAGGTGGAAAAAAAGTGGAGTTAAAAGTCCCCCGGAAAGGTGAAAAGAAAAAGTTGGTTAACATGGCAGCTGAGAATGCGGCCAGCATGCTGACAGCCCTGAAGACCCAGGAAAAGTCCGAGCAGGATCGAGCCGAGGGTGCCCTGGTTGACCTGCAAACACAATTAAACCTGAGTTCCCCTCCCATGCGGATTGAGTGTTACGACATCTCCAATACCCAGGGCACTGCCCTGGTAGGCAGTATGGTGGTATTTCTGGAAGGACGACCGGAATCCAGCCACTACCGCCAGTTTAATATTCGCACCGTACAAGGTCCTGATGATTATGCCAGTATGGAAGAAGTATTACGTCGGCGATTTCAGCGCTTGGTTCTTTCCCGGGAAGAAACTAGCCAGCCGGGGAAAAAACCGGATCCTTCTTTCTCCTCTCTGCCTGACCTGGTCCTAATCGATGGGGGAAAAGGACAGCTGAACCGGGCTGTGGAGGTGTTGAGGGAGTTAGATCTGCTGGATACTATCCCAGTAGCAGGTCTGGCAAAACGCCACGAAGAGGTCTTTCTGCCCGACGAATCCTATCCGGTGAGATTTGAAAAAGATTCTCCCGGCTTGCAGCTATTGCAGCGATCCCGGGATGAAGCCCATCGGTTTGCCATTTCAGCCCATCGCAAACGCCGCTCCCGCCAGGGTATGGAATCCAGCCTGGAAAAAATACCCGGAATTGGTCCTTCCCGACGGAGGGAATTACTAATGAAATTCAAGACTATTCAGAATATCCGTCAGGCCAGTGTGGAAGAACTCTCTCAAACACCAAAAATAACTCTCAAAATCGCTCAATCTATCAAAAAGCATCTGGAATAAGTACCTGGTCGTGCTACAATAAGCCACACTTGAATTTATCTGAAGACTTTTAGGAGCCCTATGTCCCGCAAGAAACGCAGGATGCGAACCCAGCAAATTGTCATGAGCCTTATTGGTATCTTTATTATTCTCGCCATGGTTCTTTCGCTGGTTCGGTTCTAATCAATTATCGCATTTTCCCTGTCAACTAAATATGATTGGATAAAGGAGCTGGGTATGGTTAAGAACAGATCCACTCTCTGGTATACCGCCTTGTTAGTCGGGTGGGGTTTTGACCTGCTTTATTGGGGCAAAACCTTAGGGATTTCCTTTTTGATCCACGTCCTCCTACTCTTAGCCGGGTTGGTTTTCCTTTCCTGGAAAGAAGAAAAACCGCCAGTCCCTAAAAGTTTGCCGTTGATTGGCGTGATCCTGCTTTTCAGCACCTTGGGTTTCATAAGAGAAGAACCTTTTACCAGGACACTAAATCATTTATTAAGCCTTGGCTTCCTGGGTCTGTTCCTTTTATCCTTCCGAGGGGGTCGCTGGACAGCCTACAATATGAGTGATTATATTGTGGGCGCTTTCCAACTCTTCGTGAATTCCATTGCCCAACCGTTTAACCTGATCTCCACCAAGAACCCTGAAGAAGCGGATGATAGCGAGGATGAAAAATCCAAACGATCGGGCTGGAAACGAATCACTCCCTATCTGAGGGGGATCCTGATAGCCCTGCCGATTGTAGCCGTGCTGGCTTCCCTGCTCTCCGCTGCAGATCCAATCTTCTCCGAATGGCTGCAGGAGATTATTGGACTGCTGCGGCTGGAGAAATTGCCGGAGTACATTTTTCGTTTGTTCCTGATCAGCATTTGGACCTTCCTGATCGCCGGGCTGCTGCTTTACGCCCTGTATAAAAGTGAAGAAGAAAGTCTGGTTGGGGAGGACAAACCCTGGCCTCCGCGCTTCCTGGGATTCACAGAAACCACCATCATCCTGGGCGCGATCAACCTGCTGTTTTTCTCATTTGCCACCATCCAGTTTAAGTATTTCTTTGGCGGTGAAAAGAACATCTCCCTGGAAGGCTTTACTTATTCCGAATATGCCCGGCGGGGATTTGGTGAGCTGCTCGCAGTGGCATTTTTTACCCTGTTTGTGATCATGGTATTGAGCGGTATCACCAGACGTGAAAAGGCCAAAGACCGGATTACATTCTCGGTTTTGATCGGGGCGATGACAGCCTTTATTGGTGTAATCCTGGTCTCTTCCCTGCAGCGGTTGGCGCTCTATGAGGCCGCTTACGGCTTCACCCGGCTGCGAACCTACTCCCACCTCTGTGTGTTATGGATCGGGGTGCTGTTCCTGGCGATTCTGGTGCTGGAAATCTTTCAGAAATACCGCTACTTCACCCTGGCTACCACCGCAGCGATTGCGGGATTTGTGTTGACGATGAACATCGTCAATGTCGATAGTTTTATCACCCGGAAAAATATCCAGCGCCTGGCATTGGAAGAGGCATCCCTGGATACACATTATCTAAAAACTCTTTCCAATGATGCCATCCCGGATCTGATCAAACTGGCGGATCATCCTGACATTACCAAAGGGGAACAACAGGATATCACCGCCATCCTAGCTTGTCGGGCTGCTCAGTTAAAAGAGAGGGAGTGGAAATGGCAGAGCTTCACCCTGCCCGCTTATGGGGCAGAAAAAGCCCTAAATGAAAACACACAATACTGGGAAGATGTAAAGATCAAAACAGAAGAATACGGCTCCAAGTATGCAGTGTTTGGAAAAGATAAATTTTACTGCGGGTACCTCGGCTGGGAGTGATCCGCTCAGCTTGATTTTTGCAACAAGGATGCCCTGATGAGGTCAATTTGATTCCTGTAATCCTCAATCCAGGGATCTTTTCTAAGCCGGAGGAAGGTCTGGTGATCATCGGATGAACATTCCCAACCTCTGTTTTTCCTTTTATGATAAGTCTGCACCATACATACCGGGCACCAGGAAAATTTGGTTTTCTTTTGGGTTTTCATAGTTTCCTCTGCTGATAATACTTGTCTAGAGTGATTTGTGTGTTGAGCAGGGATCCCCAGGTTCCCTCGATGGTGACAAACGGCCGCCCCACCTCGTCCTCTATAGTGCAAGATTTGTGCCGGTTCGTGTTTAGTTCCCCCACATGTGCGGGTATTTAAATGAAGAACCCCAATTTGTGAGGGTAGTTGGGGCATAATCAGTGGTCAGTATTCAGGATATCCAGTCAAGAGATTACCAGGTCGGGAAGCTATTTTCCTTCTCATAATGACAGGAAATATAAATCCCCCCTTCTCCCCCTCGCCGGATCACACCCTCCCTCCTTCACCAAGTCTACCCTGTTGACGCGGTCATCCGCGCGTGTTAGAATTTTGAGCGCAAGAGGGCGTGTAGCTCAATGGTAGAGCAGTGGCCTTTTAAGCCATTGGTTGGGGGTTCGAGCCCCTCCACGCTCACTCGATAAAATCCCTCAAAAATGAGGGGTTTTTTTTTAATCAACTGGTTTTTGTGCTTATCTTGTGCTTATCAAATCAATGAAATCCCCTACTAAAAATTAATATTCTGTCCGATATTAGATTTTACTCACCTTTAATAACGATGAGTTGACCAGTTTGACGGCCGAGTCGAAGGCGAGGTATTGGCGTGCGGCTTGCCAAGAGCGAAGCGACTTGCAATCCGCGTGACAATAGCCAAAGCTGGTCGATCTGCATTTTAGGCCGCTGATTGAGCTGAGATGCCACAACGCCTCCATGGACTACAACTAGAAGCCTTAGAAAAGACTAATTCGAGAGCTGGATTGTAAAACGTTTCAATACTTTTTTTTCAATTTATTATTGTTCTTTGTGGTAAGGGATTTGTTCTATCGAAAGAAGTCGTGCAGAACAATAATCTGTTCCTTTGACCGAAAACAATAATGTATCATTCTCGAAAGTCCAAGTATAAGTAACCTCCCGATCTCCACAAAAACTATCCGTTTCAAAGGTAAACTCATTGGCATGGATAGAATAGGTTCCTCTAGCTGCGACAGTTCCACGTTCTGAAAACGTATAACTGCCATCATCAGCTAGCATAAATTGATAGAATCCATCTTCCGCCACAAATGTGCCTGTTGGAAAACTCGATTTGGAGCAAGCAGACAGTAGAAGTAACAGTAGCGAGATACAAATTACCATAGTAACAAGTTTCTTGTTCATAGTTCCTCCTATACATCTAAGATATTTATTTTGCGAATGTGCTTTGTTATGGGATCAATTGCTTGGCTGATCTTCCTTATTTCACCTTCGCTTCATCTTGTTGCTAGCGGCCTAACGGATGAGCTCACCTGCTGCCGGGCCTGTTTATTCCAGTCCTCCGTCCTCGGTCCTCGGTCCCCCGTCCTACCCAAGCGGTCGGGTGTCTGTCCTGCGACCGGAGGTCGTGTCGAAGGGGAGCGTGGGTTAGGCTGCTGTCTCTTAGCCAATACACTACGGAAATTGAGGGAACCATTGTTTCGGTAGTTGGCATTGGAAAATTAGATTGCGATTACCTCATCGTTGTGTTTCTTTGATCCCTTGATAAGAAGATAAGAAAATATAAACCCAAAAATCACATTTACAGCAGCGTATAACCAGTATGCGGTTTCTGGTTTTCCTTCGATTCCATGTAAAAAAGGTAACAATGGTGCTGCTGTATTGTTCATTGCATGAAAAAACATAACCACAACTAGTTTCTTGCCACTCGAATTATAGAACCAAGCATACATAATCGATATACTAGTGGTCATGATCACGAAAGCCAAAAACGAGTATGAGCTGTGCAAATCACCCGCCATAAACCATAAAGGTAAATGCCAAATACCCCAGATTAAACCTATAACTAAACTTGCCGGTATGACCCCGATTTTTTCTTGTAAAGGTTCCTGAGCATAACCCCTCCAGCCAATTTCTTCCTGTCCACCACCAATCACCAACATGAGAAAAAAGTATGGAACCGCCAAAACTATCGGTCCAACAGGAATTTCGGTTGGAAATAGCGTTTTAGCAACATCCAATCCAACAGCAAGGGCCAGATAATGAGCTATCACATGAATTAACAACGGCAACGACAATGCGAGAATCAAATATACGGGCTTGATGTGAAAATCAAGCGCCTGTCCTAAAAATGCTCTGATTCCTTTCCAACCCTCCTCCCGGACTACAAGTGTGATTGCGGCCATCAAAGGGGCAAATGCACCAATGATTACCACCAAAGCTGAATATCCGGTCACACTAAAGGGAAAATCTATTCCTATTCCATCCAGAACAGAAGGGATCCAAATTACCCATGAATAGGCAAAAGTCAATAAGAAAAATTTCCAGGGATCTCTGTTTTCGGGGTTATTTGTCATCGATATTTTCCTTTATTTCTAGCCCTTCATCCTAATAATTCGTTAATGGCTTTAATCTCATCTTAAATCCACGGAAATTCGTCGGGATAACGACCTCGAGCTGAGCGGGACCTGCTTTATACTCGGAAAATGAACCCACACCGAGGCGGCATCCGCTGCAACGAGTTGTTATATCAGTTCTTATTCAGAAAGCCTCTCAAGAACAAACGCGAGCCGCTCTTGAGGCGACAACACGGGTACCCTCACAACGCGATATCCCAAGGCTCTGTAGTCACGAGCGAGCCACTCATCCAGATAACCTACGACGGCTGAGTCATCGTCCCTAACGCCGTCCTCTTGAAAAGGAAGTAGGTCGAGAATAAACACGGAAGCATAGCGATGGTGGAAGCATTCCGACAAGATCTCATTCGGGTTCAGTCCAACATATCGGTTAAATGCGAGGCAATCTGGGAGGGCACGGTCGAGAAAGGTCACTTCATTCGCCTGCAATTCCTGCTCAATTCCAAGTTGCATCTCTACCAAGATTCCTTGCAAGTCGACTCGATTCTTGAGAATCTCATTGCTTTTTCGACCTAATGCCATCTCTCTCTCAATGTACAGGTGCGCAATCTCCGGAACCGTCCGGAACCCCTTTTCAGCCAACTGATCAATCAGGGTTGTTTTACCACAGCAGGGTGCGCCCGTTATCACATGCCAGTTCGTCTGCACCTTGAAAGGAGTTGACAGGATATCCGGGTCTAGCTCTGTGGTTCTGAAATCGTGTTGAGGAGTATTAAGCATTTCACGATCCTTGAATTCGCATCAGAAGGAGGGCTGATATAACCTATACATAATGCGCAAAAAGTCTCGTTTAACGGAGATATATGCGCATTAATTCTCATTATCTGCTTATATCTATTATATATTGGTGTTGAGCTTGTTATCTATATTGATAATAATCTATCCATCTTACCTGCTACTTCATTTTATCCAGAGCTTATTAATTGACCAGACACATCCAAAGTAATACTTGGTTTTGCATGCCCTAATCTATTTGAAGCCACCAAAATATCAATGCCATTATTCAACATCAATGAAGCTGATGTATGCCTTAAATCATGAAATCTAATATCTGATAATCCAGCTCTCTTTAAAGATTGCTTGAACTTCTTTACTAAATTTAATGGATCCATTGCCGTACTAATAGTTGACGGAAATACAAAATCACAAGTGAAATGCCACCTAACAGGTCTCGAGCTAAGCTGCCCGGCGGAAGCGGGGAACGCAAGCGACAACGCGAGGTCCAGCCCGCCGGGTCTGCTCCAGCGAGTTGTTAGGCAACCTCGATGGATCCTTCCTCACGCCGATGCCACCACTCGCGGAACACCGAACACTTTCCGGCACCATCGAACTCGGCCATCAGAAACCCATCCAGTTCAACGTGATTTCCGGATGGAATGCGAACGAAGGTAGCCTGCCATTGGGCGAAGCCCTTACTCTCCAAGACCGCGATGGCCTGATGCAGAAAGCGCACACCCTCTTGAGATTCCCCGGCACCTTCGCTCCAATATCGGCGAATGGCATCCCTGCCAACCATTGGGTTCCCAAAGGGAGTTTCGTAGTACTCGGCATCATCCGTAAAAAGGTTATGAGCCGCCTGGGCATCGCCATCTTGCCAGGCAGCTCCGTACGCATCTAGCCACTCCCTAAACTCATCCATAGATATCTCTGCCATTCTGTGCCCTCCTAAACTGGGGCTGCTATATCGATCACAAGGGGCGAAGGATTCAGTGTGCCTAGGCTCCCGTATCGGCGGTGTCGTTAACCAGGACGATTCGGTAGCGTGCCTTATTCTCCTTCACCCTCTGAATCGCCTCGTTTACCTTCGTCATGGGCATCAACTCCACCTTGGGCACGATGCCATGCGCCTGCGCGAACGAGAGCATCTCCCGCATTGTGGCCCGATTGCCGAGGAAGGAACCGGTGATCGACAGTTGGTGTGCCACTAGGTCAGTCGAATTGAGCGCCACGTCTGGGAAGCCGAGAAGGACCAGCCTTCCATTCCTCTTCAAGGTCATTAGTAGTGCCTCCCAGTTTATCCCGCCGCTGGCTGTGCATAACAGCAGATCAAAACCAAAATCAACATACTGCCGCAAGGTGGCTTGGTCGTTCGTATCAATGAAGTGGTCTGCTCCGAAGGCAAGCGCCTGCTCCTTCTTCTCAGGAGAGGAGGAAATGGCGGTGACTTCGTAGTCGAGGGCGCGGGCGAAC